>MGWC01000055.1 GCA_001800815.1 Euryarchaeota archaeon RBG_19FT_COMBO_56_21 | reverse complement strand
TGAGGGGAATAGCAATGAAGAACGACGCAATGAGCAAGCTATCAGCCGGCCTTCTGGTGCTGGTCATGGCTCTAGCAGCCCTGGTCCTCTTTCCGGCGGGAAACGAGGGTCAGACGACCAGCTCTGCGAACATCTATGTTTTCGTCGTATCGAGCGGATCACCCGTTCCTGACGCATGGGTCAACTTGACGGATGTGCACACTGGGGCTGTGATAACTGCTCAGTACTCAGTCTCCAAGAGCGCTTACATCGCCACGAACCCGCCATCGGGATACTACTTGGTCAGCGTCATCGATGCGGACTACTTCGACGTGCCGAACGCCGCGGAAGTGGCTTTCGATGGGAAGACCAATGTGACGGTGACGCCTCCCGTCGATCTGACGGCGCTCCCGAGCAAGACCTTCTCGATCGAGGTGACTGTGGTAGACAGCGGAGCCTCGCCGATCTCGGGTGCCTATGTCTCCGTATATGACAATACGGCGCGCGAGTTCGTGTCAAATGCAGCGACTGTCTCGAACATCTCGGGCAAGACCACAATCAGCATGTTCAACACGAACCTGATCCCCGGTCACACCTTCTACATGGTCGTCAGGAAGTCCCTGTACGAGATGAATGCCACTGCGGTCACGATCACCTCGAGCAATCCGATGACCGTGGAACTGTCCGCTTCGAAGAGAGTGACGGGCGTCGTGACTGACGCCAACGGCCCAGCCGCGGGCGTCGTCGCTTACCTCATCAACAAGGACTCATCCGTCCCGTGGGTGAAGAGGGTCATGAAGGTTCAGGGAGCGGTATTTGCTTTCGACGCCTATGACGGCGACTATGTCTTCGTCGTGGACGCGGATGGCGATGCTGCGTATTCTCAGGAGATTACCGTCTCAGCTTCTCAGAGCCTGACGATCCCGATGCTCGGCACGCAGACGCAGCAGGTATCTCAGAACACGCTCACCTATGGGGATGACTTCACGAGCTTCTCGCTGAATGTCACAGGCGCATGGCCATACGATGTCGCTCACCCAGGTCTCATGTACAGCGACATGGGCAACTTGAGGATGCAGATCGATCTAGTACTTGGCGACGGTGACGGTCTCCTCGAGAGCACCGAGGTGGATGACTTCATCCTGAAGACATACGGATGGGGCACTGAGTATGTTGCTTCGGACGCGTTGTTTCTCGTGAACGACACAATCTACTACAGCAGCAACTTCGTCGGGTACCCGTACCAGCTGACGGTTTCACCGATCGATTCGACGGAATCAGTTCCGTTTGCATACACCTGTGACTATACGGGCGCGATCGATGTCGGCGCCTCCGACTACAGCGCGGTCGCATATGCCAGGTACGACACAGACGAACTTGACAACAAGTACACGGTCGTCCTGCCGGGCGGTTACGAACTTGTCTCCAACAAGACGCAATACACCGAAGTCATGGGGTACTTGAATGTCACTCTCGACCCGCCAACTGGCTCCTCGACAAGCGAGCCTATCGAGCTGGCCTTCCAGGCAAATGAGAAGCCCTCGACCACCGCTCTGGTGACCCCGTCACCCGGTGTGGCGTACTCGGAGAAGGATGCAAATGGCACGGTCATCAAGTACTTCGTCAGAGTGGAAGCCAATATCACATTCAGCGCGGCCGGATCGGCCGATCCGAATGCGAACCCACTCCTGTACACCTGGGACTTCGCGGACGGTTCCTCGCCAGTGACAACGGCGAATGTGACATACGTCTACAAGTACGCGACCGCCTCGGCACTGAGGATGGTCTCCCTGAATGTGTCTGATGTGTCCGGTCTGTACAACATGACCGAGATCAAGGTCGTGTGCGACAGCGTCAATGCGACCCCTGTTATATCGGTCAAGGACAAGACCGTCAACATGACAGACTACTCCATCAGTGTCAACCAGAGGGAGTCCGTCAGGTTCAACGCGACGGACTCAGTGGATGACGCAGCTGCTGCAGGCGATGGGCTGGGCATGATAGAGTACTTCGAGTTCGACTACGGTGAGGGCAACAAGTCCTCGAGGATCTACTGGAGCGCTGCAGATAAGAACGTGACGCACACATTCGCGGACGCAGGGACATGGAATGTCACACTCAATGTGGCGGACGTTACCGGGCACTGGGCGAATACAACCCTGTACGTGCATGTCAACGACACGACACAGCCTACAGTCTCGTTCGTCGTGATGAACGAAACTGGTAGTTCAACATTGACTGAGAAGATGCCTCTGTGGTTCAACGCGAGCGCCACGACCGACAACCTGGACAAGAACGCATCATTGCTCAGGTTCGAGTGGGACTTCGGCGACGGTACCTGGTACAACGGCACAGGGCTTGACTTCGTCAATGTGACGCACACCTACTCCGCGCCTAAATCGTACACCGTCTCGCTGAACGTCACGGACACAACGGGCAACTACAAGAAGTCCCCGAAGATCATCCAAGTGGGCCAGGGCCTGAGGCCGAAGTACACCGTGGACAGGGTCTACTACAGCATGGATGCGAGTGCTTTCACGGACGGCAAGTCGGGCAACTTCACCGAGGATAAAACGGGCTACATCATAGTCAACATGACGAACTCGGGCAGCCTGTACGCGACCAACATCCAGATCAGCTTCTACATAATCAAGGCAGACGGGACAGAGGAGCTCCTCGGCACTTGGACCGAGATCCGGAACGCCACGACCGGGGAGATCACCACAAATGTCTCCGTTGGCGGCAAGGTGCAGGTGAGGTTCCCATGGAGCTTCGATACGAAGGGCACATACACGATCAAGGTGAATGTGACCGCGGACGAACAATTGACTCCCACGATTTACACCAGCGCGGACAAGCTGACGGTAAAAGAGGCCGGCTGGAAGCAGATTGTCCTGTGGGTCGGAGTGATCGCGGTGCTCATCCTCGTGCCCGCCCTGATATATTTCAGGAGCAGGTGGTCGAAGCGCGAGAAGAAGGGCCCGAGGCGCGAGAAGAAGGAGAAGCCCGGATCCAGCGAGGAAGAGCTTTAGAAGCGGATTGAAGACGCAAACTCCAGAAACCTCTTAACTACACTTTTCATTCATCATCCTTGAGCACTCATGCCCGAACAATGGCGTTTGGTTGATAGCGGCCTGGTTCCTCCTCCAGAGTCGGTCGCGCTGGACGAGGCTATGCTCGAAGCGCACATTCAGGGATTGGTTCCTGATTCACTTCACTTCTACCGTCGTTCCACTCCTACGATCTCGGTAGGCTATTTCCAGCGGATAGAGGAATCAGTGGACCTTGAGGAGTGCAGACGAAGAGGTATCGCGATCGTCAGGCGTAAGTCGGGTGGCAGCTCCATATACACGGACCAGGGGCAGCTGATATACGGCCTCGTTCTCCACGAGCAGGAGGTATCCAAGGACAGGGCAGATACCTTCAAGGTGATTTGCTCCGCCCTCGCCGCCGCACTATCATCCCTGGGTGCGGATGCAAGATACAGGCCTATGAACGACATCGAGGTGAGCGGGAAGAAGGTGTCGGGGAACGCGCAGCTGAGGCGCAAGGGGTCCGTGCTCGTGCATGGGACCGTTATTGTGGGAACTGATCTGGCCGCGATGGACTCGGTGCTCAAAATCAAGTCGTCCGATTCTCTCGGAGCTGCAAAGCCGTCGGACAGGGTAGTCTCTCTGTCAACACTCCTTGGCGAGAAGGTCTCCGTTGAATCCGTGAAAGAGATGATTGTGAAGCATCTGGAGAATGCATTCGGCGTCGTCATCGGACCAGGGCAGCTGACGGAATGGGAACGCGTTCGCGCAGCGCAGCTGGTGGAGGAACGGTACTCCCGAGACGAATGGAATCTCAAGTTCTGAGCTTACATCTCCTCGGGCGCTTCCACTCCGAGGCAATCCAAGGTGTTCCTGAGCGTCCATCTGCTCGCTTCAACGAGAGCTAGTCTAGCGTCCCTGGCCGGACCTTCCGCCTTGAGGACCGGGATGTACCTGTAGAATTGGTTGAATTCCGCGGCGAGGTCTTGCGCATAGGACGCGAGCACGTGAGGCCGCCTGTGGTCAGCGCATTCGGCTATGATGGACGGGAAGCCGGCGATCAGTTTTGTCAGCCGCTTCTCCTGGTCGCTTGTGAGATAGCGCGATTCGAACTCTCTGTTCCACGCGCCTGCCTTTGCCAGTATTGAGCATGCGCGCGCGTGTGCGTATTGTACGAAAGGAGCGCTGCTTCCCTCGAAGTTGAGCGCGTCCTCCCACTTGAACACTATCTGCTTCTCGGGCTGGATCCGCACGATGTTGTATCGTAGCGCGCCTATGCCGACGACTCTTGCGATCTCGCGTTTGCGCGCCTCGCTCAGGTCCACCCTGCGTTTCTTGACCTCTTCGTAGGCGAGCTCGACTGTCTCGTCAACGAGGTCGTCAAGGTTCACCACACGACCCTTCCTCGTTGACATCCTCCCTTCAGGGAGGGATACGAAGGCATAGTACACTATCTCCGGCTTCTTGTCCACGCCCATGATTGACAAGGCGGCCGCCAGCTCCTGCATTCCCAGCTTTTGGTCTTCTCCTAGTACGTTGATCGCTACATCTGTTCTGGTGAACTTGTTCATGTGATACGCGAGGTCACGAGTCGTGTAGAGCGAGGTCCCGTCAGCGCGCGTGAAAACCCACTTCGTCTCCCTGCCGGATATGCCGAAGCTATCTAGCTCGAGGTGGTACGCTCCGTCATCTTCTCTGGCGTACTCGGATTTCTTGAGCTTCTCGATTACCTTGTCGACGCTGCCATCTTGCACGAACCTGGATTCGAACGTGAATCCGTCCACGGAGATGTTAATCCTGTGCAAGCTCTCCATCAATGCCTTGAGGACTGTCTCGCAGGTTTCCTTGGCTAGCATGACGACTTCGCGGTCTCCGTGCTCGAGCTTGTACAGCATCTCATCGATTTCCTTGACGATCTCGGGCTTCTCCTCAAGCAGCTTGTTAGCCTGTTGATAGAACAGCACATACCTGAAGTCGTCCTTATCGCGCTCTGGCTTCGTCTCGAGCTTGAGATGCTTCACGCCCCAGGCCATTACGACTACCTGGCGTCCGACATCGTTCACGTAGAACTCCGTTGTGACAGGGTACCCAGCTAGCCGGATTATTCTAGCAAGGGTGTCTCCAATGATGGGGTTGCGCGCCCTGCCCACATGTATCGGCCCGGTGGGGTTCACGCTTGTGTGCTCCAACAGAACCCTTGTCTTCTTAGGCTCGCCAGAGCCATACTTCTCCTTCTTCGAAAGCGCTTCCTTGATCGTGGAATCCGCGAGCTTCTCGAAACTCACATGGAAATTGACGTAGCCGCCACTCGAATCCACCTTCTCGATCATACCGAGCGGCTTGATCTTCGCTGAGATGTCCTTCGCAATCGCATCAGGCGCCATCCTAAGCTTCTTCGAAAGCGGGAAGCACGGGAATGCCAGGTCACCCTTGCCCTCTGGGGGCCTGTCTAGGACGATATCTGACTCGACCTTGAGCTCTGCCAGGACCTCTGCGATCGCCTTTCTTATGTCGTCCTTGAACTCCCGGAATGCGTCCGTCTTCATGCTATCAACTTATCCTGAATCGCAATATCCCCGCGACGCCCCCGAAGGCCTTCAGGAGCAACTGGCCCTCCTCCGACTCCCCTGACACGAACTCCACGTTGGTGTTATTCTGGTCCGCCAATCTGTGCATCTCGCCGACGAGATCATCGACTTGGTCCACCTTCATGAGGTTGCCGCATTTGGCGCACTTCACATCCTCTGTGGAATCCTTAGCGAGCGCCTCCTGCTTGTTCCCGCAGGATGGACACGTCAGTTTGAGCTTCACACGCCTCATGTCCTCCGAGACTATCAGCGTGTCGACGGCGCCGATGGTCAGCGCGTTCTTGACATGATCCTCTCCGTATATAGACAGGCCTCCGTCCGGCTTACGGATCTCCTCTAGGAGCCTCTGCATGAGGTCCTTCTCGCGCATGAGGTCGATGTCCTTGAGCGCCTCCCTAGCCTTCTCGACGAGTTCCTTGAGCCCATACTCGTCAGTATAGCCAGTATCGAATGTGTCAACAATCTTCTTCTGAAGCTCGTAGTGCAGATACTCGCTCTTCACGAAGAACTCCTTGGTCGGACCCGGGCCTCCAACTAGGATGCCTTTGAGGTTCTTCTCCGCGAGGAATGACTCGTTGGCGATATCTGCAATCTTCTTGTAGAATTCGTGTGCTGCGATCTCTATCAATCGCTCGAATCTTCTCGCTGACTGGCCTCCTCTGCCGTGCTTGCTCGGGACCATCGACTGGAAGTTCTTGATCGGGATTATCCGCTTCCCGTGGAGCATGCCCAGCGTCGCCTCGCTCCTGTCAACGACAATTAGCCCAAAGGAGTCCTTCTGCTCCAGCATGCCCTCGATAGGCTCTGTGAAGAAGCTCGAATCGCACCTGTAGATGAATGTGGGGACTGGTTCCGGGGGCTCTAGCACATACTGTACCATGTCCGTCTGATCTGCGCCTATCGACCTGTGCCCGACGAAGAACACAAGCCCGTTCTCGGGAGGTTGCTTGAAGTTCTTCAGGCGGGATAGGATCGACGAGATCGCCCCTTGCACGTTCTTTCTCGTGCTTGAGGACTTGATGTTCGACGATTGCGAGTACTCGCTACGGAGATAGTTCGCGACATCGGAGATCTGTCGGGACGGGGGTATGTACAGCGATATCAGCTCAGTGCCCCTTCCCGACAGCTTCCGAACTTCCTCGAGACTCCTCCGGAACTCGTACTTCTGGAGGTCTGTTAGCTCGGTCACTAGAACCAGTCCCAAGCCTATTTCTACGGGTTAGAGCGTTCACCATTATATAAGTTGAGCATCATGGAACCCGTGGTCCTTTCGCTGGGCGGCTCGGTTCTGATAGCTGAGGAACCGGATACTTCGTACATCAGAAAGCTCGCGAAGATTCTGATTGGCATCTCTTCCAAGAGGAAGCTGTACGTCGTCACTGGTGGCGGACGGATAGCGAGATACTACATCCGCGCAGGCAGGGACCTTGGCGCGGACGAGAGCTTCCTCGACGAGATGGGTATAGAGGTTACGAGGCTCAATGCGCGTCTGCTCATAACCGCTCTCGGAGACCGCGCGAATCACTCACCACCGAAGAACTATGACGAGGCCGTGCTCTCGGGTAGAACCCACTCGATTGTCGTGATGGGGGGTGTGAGCCCAGGCATCACTACCGATGCCGTGTCCGCCTTGCTCGCCGAAAGGGTCAAGGCCTCCATTCTGGTGAATGCTACCTCGGTGGATGGTGCCTACTCAGCTGATCCAAAGAAGGATCCCGATGCCAAACGCATTCCGAGGATGACTCATGCGGATCTTATCAAGCTGGTTGGCAGCGGTGGCGGTGCAGGACCTCATCACATATTCGATTCCGTGGGCGCTGGTGTGCTGGCAAGGTCCAAGATCGCACTTGCCATTGTCGATGGTACGGATTTGGCGAACCTGAGGGATGCTCTCGAAGGTAAGACCTTCAAAGGCACCCTTGTTCAATAACTTCTGGCTAATGACGCTGTCTTCTTCAGTCTCTGCTGAGTCTTTTCGCTGGTCAGCTCCCTGAGCGCATCAGTGGCGATCCATTTCGCGCTCTTGGAGTCGATCTTGTGAATCTGCTTGGCCAGGGCGATGGCCTCCTTGTTCAGAACGAGGTTCCTCTTGCCTATCTGCCTCAGGGCCCAGTTGACCGCCTTCTTCACGTAGTTCCGTTCGTCCGTGGCCCCCCTCACGATGAGCGAGAAGTATGCTCTGAACTTCTCGTCAGGAGCAGCTTTGTCGTGTACAGCGAGTGTTGCCATCATTACATATCCCGCTCGTTTCACGTACTCTTCCTTGCATTTGCTCCACTCGCGTGCTTTCTTGTGTGCCCCTTTCGACCAGCTGAACAGGTGCAGGCAGCATCCATCGCAAACATCCCATGAGTTGAAGTCCAGGACCCAATCGTCCATTTGTTGTTCCGTCACCTTGTCAGGATCATCCATGAAGCATGCAACCAGACGCGCATCTCTGATCCCTGATTCCCAGAGTCTCTGTGCCAGTTCGTGATCGTATTTCACTCTCTTGGCTATCTCAAACAGAATCGGCGTACACACACCGTAGTTTTTCTCTGGCTTGATTCCATACCTGGCCATCCCTGCTACGTTTTCCTGATTCGCTTTGGATTTCAGGATTTCCAAAATTTCCTTTGCCGACAGGTTGGCGGAATTGTAGGACTTCGCTGGTTTTCGACTCATTGTCATTCCTTCTCGTGGTGTACCTTGTCTACCTCAATCCGAGGTCTTCACTCCTGATCTCGGCAATGCCGCATGATGCGAACCTCTCCCTCAGTTCTCTGTAGGCTGGTTTCGGCATGCCTTTTCTGTGGAAGTATACTTCCTTCGCCCCACTGCTTTTCGCGGACATCTGCAGAATCATCTCAGAAGATAAGGCTTCGAGGGCGTAGTTGGCGGCCATGTGCCCGATCGCAACTCTCCGTTTGAGGGCAACCTCAGTGAACCTGGGAGCGTAGTGTCCTCCTCCGACGCAAATCACCACTGGTTCTCCTTCGTCCTTGATTTCGAGTATTGACTTCGCGATGGCCTCCGCAGCATCCTTCCTGTCCCAAAGCTCCTCGTAGCTGCCTATCTCAATGTAGAATGTAGGAGAGTTGACTAGCGGTCCGTGGTGCGTCGTTTCGAAGGAAACGTCCCACTGCAATTCCTTCGCGTTTCTCACAAGATTTCTCATCGCGGAAGTCATTAGATTTGGAGCGGTGGGGCACAGAGTGCCAGGCTTTCCCCCGAAATCAGCTGACGAGTAATTCCCGATCGGATGGACAGTGAGAGTGGGTATCTTCTTCTCGGACCGGTGTCGAGATGCGAATATCACGACGTCAACGGGTTCGCCAATGGCGGTCGCGGCTCTTTCGTCCACGAGATCTTCCTCCAGATGGATCCTATCGACCTGGACCATGCGGAAGTCATCCTTCTTCAGAACAGGGTGGTTGTCGAAGGATCCAGTCTCCGTCCAGATTTCGCGCTCGAGCAGTCTTGCGCGAATGTTCATGGAAGCGTTGTCTTCCGAGGAAGTCACTATTAGCTTCACGGATACCTGACAGTGTAGGCGCGACATAACGCTTTCTCGGAGGAATGGGTCTGGAAAGCATTATATCGGGTCTCGCGTTCATTAACGCGAAATGCCCACGCTTCCAACCACGACCATCGGCAGCCTGTTTAGGTTCAAGGAAGACCTCAATGAGTCCATAGACCAGGCAATCACGTTCCAGCGGGAGCTTGGGGTCGACATTGTCTCGGACGGCGAGCAGAGATCAGACATGGTCTCATACTTCGCGGAGTCCTTCGAGGGCCTTGCAGTCGAGCATTGGGCACCGGTCGTAACAGGGAAGATACAGCTCAGAAGCAAGCCGGACGATTTCTCCAAGGTCAAGGACCTGGAGTACGTTAGGGCGAAGTTCCCGGACGTGAAAATCAAGGTGGCAATCACGGGTCCAACGACCCTCGGGATGACCTGTGGCAGCCGAAAGATATGGTCGCACTACAAGAACATCATGGATTTCTCGCTCTACGAGGATATCGCAGCTGCACTCGCTCCCATCGCCAAGGCTCTCGTTGACCGGGGTGCCTACGTGCAGATAGACGAGCCTTTCCTTTCTCAAGGGTACAAGGACCTGGAGGCGAGGGTTAAGCTGATCGATGGGATAGCCGAGGGGCTTCCAGCTGAGCGCATGAGCGTTCATGTATGCGGATTCATTGGCGGGCACCGTGTCGTGAACCATCTGCAGCAGCTTGACAACGTCTCGGTCCTGAGCTTCGCCTTTGCGGGCAGTCTCGAGAGACGAAACATAGAGCACGTCTCAAGAGCCGGCTTCCAGGACTACGGCAAGAGGCTCGGAGCAGGCTGCATCGCGGTCACTCCGCTCTCAGGAGACCAGGTCAACACTCCAGACGCGGTCGCCGCAAAGCTCAGGGAAATCGCTGGAAAGGTAGGCCGTGAGAACATCGCTTACGCACACCCCGACTGTGGTATGAGGGCTACCGACAAATCCTTGGTCCCAATCATCCTACGCAACATGCGCGCTGGGGTCGATCTGTTCGGATGACCTTGGCGAGAGGCAGGATCACTTGGTTTCGGGCCTAGTCGACGAACGCCAGGCCAGGCGCAATGTGAACCTCCTGGCCACACTTGACATGATTATCAGCCTGGGCTTTGGGCTCATAATGCCACTGTTCCCCTTGTATCTGAAATACCTGGCCGGAGGGACGGCGGAGGTCGGCCTCCAGGTCGGGATCCTCTTCTCTTCATTCGTGTTGACACGTGCGCTGCTCGCAGCACCCTTCGGGAACCTCTCGGATAGGCTCGGACGGAAAAGGATCATCCTGATCGGATCGATTCTATACGCAGTCCTCGCCATCCTTTTCACAATCCCGGAAGACTGGTACGGACTTGTCTTCGTCAGGGCTTTTCAAGGCGTCGCGAGCGCCATGGTGTGGCCAGTCAGCGAAGCGTTGGTGATAGACTCAACGCCCGCGCATATGCGTGGCGCCTCGATGGGCAAGCTAGTGATGGGGGCCAACCTCGGTATGGTAATCGGGCCATTCGCGGGCGGAGCTCTCTACGCCCTTGCGTATTATACATTGGGGTTCTCCGAGGGAGACAGCTACCGGTTCCCGTTCTACTTCACATCGGTCCTGGCGCTCATCGGCGCTTTCCTGACCTGGAGATACGTCACGGATGCGGTCGCGCCTCACGAGCAGAAGACAAAGCTGTCCTTCAGGGCGCTTCTCAAACCACATGGCCTCGACGCTCAGGGCCTGAGGAACCTCAGAGTTCTGTATGCGAACGCCGCGATGGAAGGCTTCGCAATCTCTGGAATAGGCCCATTGATGGTCTTGTTCCTGACCTTCAAGTTTCCCGATCTTGAAGTCGCGACGATACCCCTCCTCGTCGGACTCGCTATGGGGTTGGGGGTGATGGTCGCTTATCCATCAGGACGGCTCGCTGACCGTATTGGGAAGAAGAAGTTGTTCGTGGTCGGCGGGTACGTATCCTTCATGGGGACGATCCTCATTCCATACGGTTGGGCGCTCGCACCAGTGATTCTCTTCTTGACGATGAGGAGCATGGCCTTTCAAGTCGCAAGTCCGGCACTGCGCGCGCTGCAGGCAGATAACGTGCCTGAAGAAATCCGAGGGCGCTTGATAGGTATGCTTGAGTCGATGTCGAACTTCGGCTCTGTCATGGGTGCGCCGGTGGGCGGTCTTCTGTGGGACTATTACCACGATACGGATTTCGGCATGCCATTTCCTGTCGACGGCACGATGATACCATTCCTCGTTTCGGGAGCCTTGGGAATCCTCACTGTGACTCTTGTCCTGCTCCTACTTCGAGAAAGACATATTCAATCAGGGCTTCCAGGATAGGACCGTCGGAGTTGGATGTAGCAATTGCCTTTAAATAATCGCATCCAGGTTTCTCAGCTCACAAGGGTGGAGGCATGGCCGGTGATATCACTGTCTCTGAGCGCATTCTGTATCATCTGAGCAACTATGTGAAGCACGAGGACAAATACGAGTCGCCGTTCGATGTGACGCAGGACGGGATATCTCAGGCGTGCGCAATATCGCGCGCGCATGCTGCTATCGAGTTGAAGAAGCTGAAGGCGGCAGGCATAGTAGACGAGCGCCTCGCGCATGTCAGACGTGGAAAGACCAGGCGCAAGGTCTACTTTCTTACATTCTCGGGGAAGTCGAAGGCGGCTGATGTCCTCCAGTATGTCAAGAACAATGGCATCGTCCCCGGCGTCGACGCTTCCAAGGTCACGCCGGAGCTCCCTCAGAAGGCAAAGGGTGCGAAGCGATCTACCCCTCTCCCGACACTTAGAGGTTTCTACGGCAGAGATCGGGAGCTGGCTTCGGTCAAGGAGTCTCTCTCCTCTGGCCGGTCCAGAATACTCTCCATCCGAGGCATTGCTGGCATAGGAAAGACAACTCTGGCTGCAAAGGCATGTTCAGAGCTCTCTGGTTACAGGATCTTCTGGTATTCGGCGAAACCATGGGATTCTCCGAAGAGCCTCTCCGACGCATTGGGAATATTCTTCTTGGACAACGGTGCCAAGAAGCTCTCGGCCTTCCTGTCGTCGGGCAAGTCAGGGCTGAGTGAACTGAGCTTCCTCCTGAACGAGGAGCTTTCGGAGAACGGTTACCTCTTCGTGTTCGACGACATCGATGTGGCCAGCGGACTTGGCGATTTTCTCAAGATGTTCAGGCACAGCAGCGGCAGCGCCAAGATGATGGTCACCTCGGAGTCTCAACCCATCTTCTACGAGCCGTCGGATGTCGTGGCGAAGAATGAGGTCATGGAGATGGAGCTGGAGGGTCTGGACAAACAAGCCGCCCTCGAGCTCCTGAGATCTCGTGGCATCGAAGGCTCCGTCGCGGAAGAGCTCGCACGCGTGACCAACGGTCATCCTCTGTCCCTCGAGATGGTCACTCAACCGGGTCAGATCGAGGCCAAGTATCAGGTATCTAAGTTCTTCGAGGACAAGTTCTACTCAGGTCTCGGAGAGAGTGAGAAAGCGTTGCTCCAGCTGTCATCGGTCTTTCAGAAGCCTTTCCCGACGGACGCCATACCGAAGGAGCTTCGCCAGGCAAGAAAAGGTTCGATGCTGCGCGAGGTAATGCCTGGCAGATTCGAGATACACTCGTCCCTAAGAGGATCCGTCTACGATCTCATGACCAAGGAAGAACGGATCAAGTGGCACAGCTCCGCGGCGGACTACTACCTGAGATGCGGGGATCAACAAGAACGGCTCTACCACCTCATACGCGCGAACCGTCTGCTGGAGGCTGAGATGACGATGGCGCGCCAGGGCGAGGAGCTGCTGAGTGTGGGTAACATCCAGAGGCTCTGGGCCGTGCTCTCGGACTTCGTCCCGAGCAAGCCAAAGTATGCGCAGGCCGTGAATCTCCTCAAGGCCAGGACCGCGAGCCTCGTGGGAGAATACGACTCCGCGCTCTCCCTCCTCGAAAAGGGAGCCTCAGAAGTGGGCGGAGCGGTCAGGGCGGACGCGCTCATCGAGATGGGCAAGATCAAGAGCAAGCAGGGCGACCTCAAGATCGCCCTCAAGCTGTTCACTGAAGCGCTCGAACAAGCCGGCAACTCTCCCGCATTGCGCGCGAGGGCGTTGCGTGGTCTGGGCGTAGTTGAGAACAAGATCGGCGATTACTCGAAGGCACAGGAACTGTTGGAACGCAGCGCGGTGGATTCCATGTCCGCGATGGACTCGAAGGGCATGCTGCTCGCGCACATGGAGCTTGGAAATGTGTTCATCGGGAGAGGTATGTACGAAAAGGCCATCGAACACTTTTCGAAGTGTGCCGTGGGGTTCGGACCGGTGGAGCTGGCCAACGTGTATATCAACATGGGCATTGCGTGCGCCTATCTCAACAGAACTCAGGAGGCGAAGCTCAATCTCGAGAATGCCGTCAGACTCGCTGACGAGACCGGGCAGCCAAGAACCAAGGCATATGCTCTCACATCCCTCTCCGAGGTCATGATCCGGACAGGGAGCATCGAGTCTGCCAAGGAACTCTGCTTCAGTGCACTTGCGATCCTGACGGAGATCGATGACAAGCTGGCAGTCTCCGCCGCATACGCGAATCTCGGGCTGGCCGAGCGCACCTCGGGGAACTATGCGGCATCTGAGGAGTATCTTCGTGAGAGCATTTCCACGCTGGCCGGTATGGAGGTCCCCAGGAGCCTCGGGCTTAGGAAGATGGAGTATGGGCTGATGTTGAAGGAGTCAGGGCAGCTGAAGAGAAGCCTCGAGATGCTGGAGGATTCACGAAACCTCTTGGCGAGCATTCATGCGAACGATCTCGTCGCCCGCATCGATCGCGAGCTGTTGGACCTCCGGAAGTAGTCGCTCCTGAAATCACAGCTGCGGCATGCTCTTGAGCCAGTCGACATCGGAGACGTAGATGTCCCTGATGTCCTTGAGGCCCCAGCGGAGCATCGCGAGCCTCTCGAAGCCAAGGCCCCACGCGAGAACGGGGTCTTTCACGCCGAGCGGATGGGTGACCTCGGGTCTGAACATGCCCGCTCCGCCGAGCTCCATCCATTGGCCGTTCCAGTAGACCTCCACTTCGAGCGAGGGCTCCGTATAGGGGAAGTACCCCGGCCTCACTCTGATCTTCGGCAGACCCATTCTTGTGTAGAACTCCTTCAGGAGTCCGCAGAGCATGTCGAAGTTGGCGCCCTCCTCGCAGACAATCCCCTCGACTTGCGTGAATTCCGGTAGGTGAGTCGAATCCATCGCCTCGTTCCTGAACACCCTTCCGATGCAGAACACCTTGAAGGGTGGCTTCGGATGCGCCGCGATGTACCTCACGCTGTTGACTGTTGTGTGGGTCCTCAGCAACGCTCTCTCCGCCTCGAGCCTGCTCCACTTGTACCTCCAGCCTAGTGAGCCCGTGTCGCCGCCGTTTTCGTGGACGCGCTTCACTCTATCCAACAGCTCCTCATCTCCGGAGAGGTCGAGCCTCTCCGGATCCTTGACGTAGAATGTGTCCTGGAGCTCTCTCGCAGGATGATCTTGCGCCGTGAACAGGACGTCCATGTTCCAGAAAGCGCTCTCAAGGTAATCTCCTCTGACCTCGGTGAACCCCATGTTGAGGAATATCGAGCGGACCTTCTCGACCTGCGTCGTGAGCGGATGCTTCCTGCCCCCGTGAGTCGTTGGGGCGAACGCGCGGACGTCGTACTTCCGCACTTCGACCTCGCGCCATTTGCCTGATTGGATGAGCTCGGGAGTGATTTGCGCGACCTCTTCCTTGATCTTGAAGTCCATTGCTGCAATCTTCGCCCCGAGATCCGTGAGCCCGATGGTTCTTGTGGCCTTGTGCTTCTCGACGACTATGTCCTTGCGCTGTTTCAGCATCTCGATGAGCTCACTCTTGGCCTCGGTCTCCTTGAGCTCTCCCTTGGCCATCCTCTCAATCAGGAGCTCGTCTTCTCCCTTCTTGTTCAGCGCTTCATTTCCTTTGGCATTCAGCGTGATGATGGTGTCTGTCCCGTGTTTCGAGATGTCTCCCCAGCCCTTCCTCTTGATCCAGCCGAGCGCTATAGATATCTCCTCGTCCTTGAGCCGACCGCTCTTCTTCAGGTCGGCCATTGAACCCTTGCCAGCGTGAGCTTTCTCAAGAACTTCGATGGCCACTCTCTCTGGAAGCGGTCTTTTGGCCGCTTCAGGGTTCTTCAGGCTGTAGCTCTTCCTGATGACCTCGTCGATCGTGACAAGTCCTTTCGCCTGAAGCCACGAGGAGGCATTCATGACCTCCACGAGCTGAGAGAATGAACCTAGCTTCTGTATCTCTTCAGGGCTGCCCCTCTTGACGTCTTTGAGAGATATCAGCACCTTCTTCTCGAGAAAGCTAAGCTTGTCGATTATGTCGTGCTCGGTCATTCGGAGGCTCATCGGGAGTGCTGTTTATGAACTTTTGCCGGAGCCGCTGGCTAGTCAGTAGTCAATCTCGTCCTCGAACGGTTTGATGTCGTAGACCGGGCTGCCGTCGTACGCGTCAAGGTCCTTCACGACGAGGACGGTACCCCTGACGCTGGCGAGTCTCACGAGTGTGAGGCCCAGCTTGTTCGGCCGCGTCGGGGACCGGCTTGCAAAAACCCCCACGAGCGGTTTGGACGGGTCGTGCCTCGGGTGGACTTTGAGCTGGGTCTCCCTCAGCCGGTTGAATCCGAAGATGACCCAAACGTGCTTGAAATGGTCAAGATTCTGGAGCCCTTCAACATACTTCGGGTCGATGACTATCCTCGATCTCACCTTGGACCAGTCTTCAGGGGTCTCCTTCACTCCATTGCGCACCCTGCCGATAGCCTTCAGCTTCAAGGGCATCAGTCCCTGACAAAGAAGTCCTCGATGACCCCCTTGGCCTTCTCCCTCTTCTTCTGGTGCTCTTCGAGGAATTTCCAGACCTTGTCGAACAGCAGCTGCTTGCACTCGCCGCACATGATTTTGCCGGCCCTGCAATCAGAGTAGAGGCTCGCAAGCCTCTTGTCGTCCGGCTCGAAGAAGTAGGTGTTGTATGCGTGGACCGAGCAGACGTCCGGGTTGCCCCCGAGCTTCTTCTGCTCCTCGACCGAGACCCTTCCACCGGTGAATGCGTTCCCGATCTTCTTCTTGACGGTCTTCTTGTCGTCCGTTGTGAAAACGGTCATATCAGATTTGCTCGAAGTCGACATCTTCTCCTGGCCAGCGAGAGACGGCATGAGCTTGGCGTGTACCAGGGCGGGCTTGTAGAATCCCATGCCCTCTGCGATGTCCCTTGTGATTCTGAAGTGTGGGTCCTGGTCTATGCCACAAGGAATGAGGCACGGGACCTTCTTCTTCTGCTCCATCGACTCCAAGAAGCACGGAACTGTCTGTATGCTTGTGAAGAAAATGCTGCCGATGTTGTTGGAGTTGTCGAAGCCAAAGACTGCTTTGATGGTCGAGAAGTTGATCTTCTTGGCGGCCTTGATTGCCAACGGGTACATTGTCTTGATGTACTCAGTATCCAGGAATATGTTGGTGAGTTTCGGGTCGAACCCCAGGGCGATGATGTCGAGCGCGTTGTCGTAGCCCCACTTTCTGGTCTCCTCGAGAGTGAGGTGGTCGTAGAACATGAACTTCTCGTCATCGGTGAGCTGGAACCAGAGCTTCGCCTTGAAAGTGTCCTGCAGGTACTTGCAGAACACCCATGGCATCAGATGTCCGAGGTGTATCGGCCCGGACGGTCCTCTGCCCGTGTACAGGATGAACCCGTGACCCTTATCGTACTCGTTGAGAATCCAGTCTAGGTCCCTGTGTGAGTAGAAAATCCCCCGCCTGAGCATGTGGTGAAGCGGCCCATACTTCTTGAGCCTCTCCAGAAGCTGGTCATCGATCTTTTTGGTCCCAAACTTCTGGATGAGGAGTTCGTAGTCTACTTCGCCAGTGACCTGATAAGGCGTTACTACAAACTCCTCTGGCATTGAAACACTTGTGATGGGTTAGACCATACGATGCTATATGTCTTTTTCCAGGCGTTGAGCGCGGACCAGTGCGGTTTGAATGCCCCTGGGTGTTCCAGGAGCCGATAGAACGAGTCACAAGCTACTGCTTCTGGACGAGGTAGTAGCCGGCCGACTTCTCTCTAGCCTTACGTTTCACGAGGCCCTTGGACTGGAGCTCATCAAGCGCTCTCAGAACGAAGTTCTTCGGCGCCTTCGCGAGCCCAACGATCCTGTCGGCGTTGGCCATCTTCTCCTCAGAGTCTAATCCCGCGCTCTTCATCGCGTTATAGACCTTCTCCGCGTACATCGAGAGTCCCTCGGGCATGGTGTTCATCTCTGACGACTCCATCCTGGTCGTCTGGGGCCGCATTTCTATGGCCCATCTTAATACTTTTCGTGACGATGACAAAAAAGGTATCGCGCTCACCCAGTGCGTTCATGTAGTGGTACTGTCCGAGTCGCTCTCGGCAAAGTTATATTTGTCTTGTCCGTGCTCCCTTTCTCCAAGGACGAGTAAGGGGGCTTTACTTTGCGGAGGGGCACTTTCATGATTCTGATAGGCGTCTGCCTTTCTGCGGTGCTGCTTGTCGCTTCCTTCCCCGCCTCTGCGGTGGAGCGAACGATTGGCGACTTCTACACATACGACTTCCAGACCGAGATCATGGGGATGCAAGTCACGGGCGATTTGAGATATGAGTTCGAAGGGACGGATGTGATCTCCCTTGATGGAACGGATTATGCGGTCAATGTTATGAGCATAAGCGGAGAGCTCTCTGGAGGAGTGATGATGGTCGACCTGGTCACCGCCACGGTCGACGGGACTTCTTACGAGACCAGGGACGGGTCGGCCCTTGTGATGGAAGAATTCGCATTCTTCGCCAATTCGACATTCGGCACCGGCCAGTTCGCTCAGGTAGGCACGCTAGTTGAGGAGATCTCCTCGTCTCAATCCCCTCCGCTTCTCTCGGGGTTTGACCCCTCCAGTACAGTGCTGGGGGATGAGTGGTCCGAGACGGTCATGGTCCGTGCCGTCAATGCCACCTGGCTGAACGGAGCTTTGTGGGGGGACCCTGTTTGGACGAACCAGACTATCCAATACAATGTCTCCGTAGATTCCGCGACCGATGATATCACCACCAAGGCGGGCACATTCGAGTGCATGATGATCACAGCGACAAACGGCACAGGCGACTCTCTTGTCTACTGGTGGTCTTCTGAGGTTGGCAGCTTCGTCAGGATCCATACTTACTCCGAGGGTGATTCTGAGCCCGGAGAGACTCTTGAACTCACTGACTACCGGCACGAGGACCCGGTCAACATAATCCTGATAGTCACGATAGGTGGAGCTGTTCTCGCGGTCTCCATAGTCATCATGGCAGTGGTCCTCATGATCATGAGGCGAAAGGCTCCGCCTCCGGACTTGTATGAGCCGCAGCTTCAGCTGGGTTCTCCCCAGGATGAAGAGTAAGAGGCGCTCACCGAGGACTCCTCGGTGCCCCTCGGGCCCGTTTATTTGATCCTTCTCGATGGCTTGGAGTCGCGGTTTTTATAGACGTATGGGTTCACCCCCAATGAAGGTGAAGCCTTGGCTAGGGCCGTTTTGAATCCGCTCGCAAAGGAACAAGAAGATGCGATTCACTCGGAGTCAATCCGAATACTCGAGAATGTCGGCATTAAAGTGACCAGCGAGATGGTGCTGGAGATGCTGAGAGATGCAGGCGCTTACGTGGACATGAAGGCCCAGATCGCCAAGATACCTGGGTCTTTGGTCAAGGAAGCCCTTTCTAAGGCCCCGGAGGAGTTCGTGGTGGCGGGCAGGGACAAGAAGAACGACCTCAAGCTACCCGCGGAGCGAGTCCAGGCCTGCAACGATGGCTCTCCAACCGCGGTTTGGGACATCGAGACCCAGAGCAAACGCAAGTCTACCGCTAGGGACATCGTCGACCTCGCGATGGTCTGCGACGCGATGCCAGAGGTCGACCTCACTTGGCCCGAGGTTGTCGCGACGGACCTTCCTCCAGAGGTCGGCAATTCGCATGAGTATGTGGCCGCCTTATTCGGCACATCCAAGCACATTCAACACGGGGCTGGCAACATCACGGACGCGGAGTATCTTATCAAATTGGCGTCAGCGGTAGCCGGCTCAGAGAAGGAGCTGAGAAGGAGGCCAATCGTCTCTATCACGCATACGCCGATTACTCCTTTGCGCTATGAGAAGGGAGATATCGAGGCGGCAGTAGTCTTCGCCAGGGCAGGGCTTCCAGTGGTACATCTGTCGATGGCAATATCAGGATCAGTATCACCTGTGACCCTTGCAGGCACCATCACGCTGGTCAATGCGGAGAACCTGGCGGGGTTCGTCATAAGCGAAACCGCAGCCGCAGGCGCGCCCGTGCTGTACAGCTCGGAGAGTGGTCCTATGGATATGAGGACCGGCGTGTTCCTGTCTGGGTCTACCGAGGGCGCTCTGATCAACTCTGCAGGTTGTCAGATGGCCAGGCGTTACAGGATGCCATGCCAGGTCGGTGGAGTCGCTGCATCGGGCACAATGCCGGGCTATGAAATCGGCTATCAGAAAGCGATCAGCGGGCTTCTGCCCGCACTTGCAGGAGCCGACCAGATAGTCGGCATCGGGGGCTTTGACAGATCGGGATGCGAATCTGTGGAGCAGATCGTCATGGACTGCGAGCTGTGGAGGAATGTGACCCGCGCGTGGCAGGGCGTGGAGGTGTCCAATGACAAAATGGCCTTTGACGCGATCGCTCGCGTGGGCCCAGGAGGTTATTTCATGAAGGACGTCCACACCCTCAGGCACTTCAAGAGCGAGACACTCCTTCCGAAGATAGCGATGAGGCCAGCCGCACACGGTGCGAAGGAGGAGCCGATGCGGGAGGCCGCCAGGGAAGAAGCCAGGCGCATCCTGAGAGAGCACAGACCATCTCCGATCGACAGGAGCGCCGCTAGCGAAATTAAGAGAATCCTAGCGGAGTACGATACCAAGCTCCATGGAAAACCCGTGCCTACCAAGTACTTGGACCATCTGAGCTGAACCCGGGCTTCTTCATCAGGTATACGTGTGCGCTAAGCGCAGCCTTGGCGCCCTCGCCAGCTGCGACCACGATCTGTTTCTCGTGGACATTGGTTACGTCTCCTGCCGCGAATAGACCAGGCACGTTCGTCTCGCAAGCGCAGTTTACTATGACCTCGCCTCGCTCGTTCAGAAGGAGGATTCCCTTCAGGAACTCACTGTTCGGTTTCAGGCCGATCTCAACGAATATTCCTTTGACTCTGATGATCTCCTCGCTGCCGCTGGCTTTGTCGCGTATCCTGAGCCCTTCGACAATTCTATCTCCGAGAAGCTCCACCACATCGAACCCAACTCTTTTATCGACATTCACCAGCCTCTCGGCCTTCTCCTTGATCACTGCATCCGCGCGCCAGGGACTTCTAGAGATGCTGTATACCTTTGTGGCAACATGAGACATCTCGATGATCGACTGAACCGCCGAGTTGCCTCCCCCTACCACTGCGACCTCGCTGTTCGCGAAAAGGGGCCCATCACATGTCGCACAGTATGATAGCCCTCTCCCGATGAGACCTTTCTCGTTGGGAAGTCCGAGCTCCCTCGGTTTCTTCCCCGAGGCCACAATGACCGTCCGGGCGGCGATTTCGCGACCGCCCACCGTGGTGATGGTGAATTGTTCACCGCTGGTCTTGATCTCAGAGACCTCGTCGACAACGATGGGAACAGGGAACTGCCTGACCTGTTCCTCGAATTTCGCTGTCAGCTCTCGACCAGTGATGTACTGGTATCCCATGTAGTTCTCGATCCCAAGGGTCCACGCGACCTGTCCGCCGATTTCCTTGCTCACAATCGCGGTCGACAATCTCTTCCTGGCCAAGTACACCGCCGCAGTCATGCCCGCTGGCCCAGCACCGACTATACAGCAGTCCACTGTTCCTTGAACCTCGGAAGGGACATCGAGAGCGAACATTGGCTCAGAATCTGTGGTACGCTGATATTATGATTTTCCAATATACGCGAAGGCCCACCCTTGATTGACACTAGAACGATCAATCATATATCACAAAACTTGAAATGAAGCAATGCGAATCAGCCAACCAACGGTGCACTCATGGACACATTCAAGGGGTCGTATGACAAATCGCTCGTGCGCGCTGCGCGCGCGGCTGTAGACGATGTTCTTGCGGTTAGGAAAAACGAGCGCGTGCTCATCATAACAAATCCTAGCAGTGATTCGAGGCAGATTTCGGAGGCCCTCTACGATGCGGTTGCGGAGGTTGGAGCGGCGCCCATATTGTTGTTCCAGAAGGAGAAAGGACAGTTCGATTTCTTGGAGAATGAAGGCGTGAAGGCAATAGAGGCGAATCCTGACGTTGTGATCTCGGTGAGCAAGGATAGATTGGGGAAGGATCGGTACGGAATGATGCATGGCTACAAGGGCAGGAGAAGGTACAACCACATCTTTGACTTCCTCTACGAAGAGAAAAAGATGAGGACGTTCTGGTCTCCTGGCGTGACGATAGACATGTTCGCGAGGACGGTCCCCATCGACTACACTCAGATGCGCAAAGACAGCACTCGGATGTGCAAGATGATGGCGCTCGCCGAGAGCATAAGGGTCACTGCTCCGGGGGGCACCGACCTGTCGATTGGGATCCGAGGTAGGAAGGCGAAGAAGGACGCTGGTGACTTCAGGAAGGCCGGGAAAGGTGGCAACCTTCCCTCCGGGGAAGTATACATCTCTCCTGAACTCGGACGGATGAACGGGACGATCGTATGGGACGGGTCGATAGTGACCAATGATGGCGAGATTGTTATCAAGAAACCGATCTTCGCGGACATAGAGGGCGGCTACATCTCGCGGATCTGGGGAGGCTCTCACGCGAAGGAGCTCGAGGATTCGGTGAAGACGGGAGAGAGAAAGGCACTCGAGGCCGGGAAGAAGGGTGAGATGAAACCGGTTCTTGCTAAGCAGTATGCGCGGAACGCGTGGGGCATCGGAGAGCTTGGCATAGGTCTCAACAGGAAAGCGAGGATAGTCGCGAACATGCTTGAGGACGAAAAGGTCTACGGCACATGCCACTTCGCCATAGGGAGCAACTATGACGGGGACCAGGAAGCGATGATCCATTTGGATGGACTCGTCAAATCGCCGACTATTACTGGGATACGCAAGAATGGTGTGGAGCTCCCGATAATGGTCGACGGGAAGCTGTGCTGGAAATAGGTGAGCTTTAAACCGTAGTCCGACCGTTACACCGGCGATGCCTACGCCACTCAAGCCGGGCGCAATGGATGACGACCGCTATGATCGCTCCAAGAGAGTGCCTTGGCTCGATATTGAATCGATATCAATGGCGCGTGTGCTCATGGTCGGCGCGGGCGCCATCGGTAATGAGGTTGCAAAAGACCTCGTACTCTCTGGGTTCAGAAAGATCACGATTGTGGACATGGACCACGTAGTGGGTTCGAATCTCAACAGATGTCTGTTCTTCACCGAAGACCATGTCAATCGACGAGCCTACAAATCCGAGACCATTGCTGAAGGCTTGACGAGGCTCTCGCATGAAGCCGAACCTCTGGCAGTCACTCGCAGGATTGAAGATACGGATCGCTCGGTCTTCAACGACCACGAAATAGTCCTGGGCTGTCTGGACAACATCGCTGCCAGGCTTCATGTAAACTCCCACTCCTACGCTGCTGGCAAAGCATACATTGACGGTGGAATGGATGGTTTGGTCGGCAAGGTGATGGTTTCGTTTCCACCTAGCGGCGCATGTCTCCAATGCGGAATGAACAAGAGCCATGCGAAGGTCGCTGCTCTGCGTTTCAGCTGCACCGGTAAAGACGTCGTTTTTCATGAACCGAGGTTGGCTGCAGAGATTACCACAACGAGCGTGATTTCTGCCGTCATGGTTAGAGAGGCCCTGAAGATCGTGTCCGGGAAAACAGACCTGCTGCTGTCAAATGCGTTCTATTACGATGGCCAAAGGAACGTTTCTGAAGAGATTGAGGTCCCTTTGGACCCCGGCTGCCCAGTGCATTCGCGAAGGGACTGAACTGCTACAGGTATGCGAAAACCATTTAACCTCGCGTTCTGTCCAGTACTAGCGGTGGTTTTTCTGGTCCTAAGGATCAAGGTCAAGAACGCCGAGACCGGAGCCGCGGTCGAAATGGAACTAGAGAACGAGAACACAATCGATGAGGTCATCGAGAGCGCGGCGACTTTCTGGAGCAAGGACATGGGAGCCTATGTCTTGCGGAAAGGGAAGAAGGTGCTCAGGGGTGGCAGCTCGTTATCGGACGCGGGCATTCGCGCAGAAGATGTCCTGGAGCTGATTCCCGACCCCGAGGGTGGCTAGCTCGGATGCCTCTGCCCAAGGACGTTCTGAGGCTGAGGATCAAGAATGAAGTTGAGATGTGTCAGCGGGAGCTCCGGCACCATATTTCGGTCAGCGATCCCAACCTCACCAGTTTTCCCATCATGGTAAGCGTGACACTTCTCCGGGTCCCTGGCCCTGACTGGGAAGAGGGCAAGGTCGTTCACAGGTTCGTGCATCGTCTCGCTATCTTGATCAGTCACGACTATCCCATGGAGAAGCCCATTGTGAAGTGGATGACCCCGATCTTCCATCCGAATATTATGGCCCCTGAAGACGGGGGTTATGTGTGCACGAAACTGCTCGAGAATTGGGATTTCAGCTCGAATCTCATGACCTTCATCAAGGGCATCGAGTCACTGCTCACAACCCCTAATCCTAGGAATCCTTTCGGCAACGATACGTGCACGCGTGCGGCCGCATACTTCAATCGTAAGAGATACAATCCTCCACTTGTGATGAATCAGTCTGACAAGCGGATTCGGATAGTCGGTGATGCCAATGACTAGACCGAAGATCGTCCGGGAGACCAGGCGCGGGATCCCCGAGACGGAGCCTCCGGGAAGCCGGAAGCTCAAACCTCACCAATGGTTTTCCACGATGGAGAAGGAACTGTTCGAAGTAAGGCTGCGATCGTCGGTCCCGTTTGATGTCTACATATCTTCTGCCGCAGAGAAAAAGGTCAGAGACCATGCGGAGCGATACGCGGCCGGAAGACTCGAGGTGCTGGGATTTCTCCTTGGCGAGGTCTGCAGGTGGAAGGGGAAGATGTACACCGTCGTCAGAGACGCGGCGACGACTGAGCTCAGGAGTTCTCCATCGAACGTCAGGTTCGCGCCCAACGCGTACCCGAAGCTCTTCCACCAGCTCGACGGCTCGGGGTTTGACTACATCATCGTGGGCTGGTACCATTCACACCCCGGCCACACGTGCTTCATGTCACGCACCGATGTCGAAACCCAGAGGGCGAGCTTCCGGGAACCGTACCACGTGGCACTAGTCATCGATCCGGTCACCAGAGAGGTCAGGACCTTCAGGCTCACGGGTGAGGGATGCGAGGAAACCTCATTTGCGATTTATGCAGCTGAGCCGCGCAAATCTGCCGACTCACCGCGGAGGCGAAAACTGAGGCTGAAGCCCGTAGTTGCTCACTGAGGCCCGAGCATTGATCATCAATGTCAGGAAAGTCTTATCCCAAACGGCCGCCTTCGGGATGACACGGGAGGAGCGATGCTTTTGGGCCCTCTGACAAGGTATTCACTGGCCATGCTCGTAGTAGTGGCCATGATAAGCGTCCCCGTCGCTGGTGCCGAGGAGGAGCACTTCCTGGAGTACAGGGAGTACAATTTCGCTGTAAACTTCATCTCCGGCAACCTAACA
>MGWC01000054.1 GCA_001800815.1 Euryarchaeota archaeon RBG_19FT_COMBO_56_21 | reverse complement strand
AATACGTACATCTCCTCGATGACGCTCTGGCCGGAGCGGAGAGTGAATAGCTCGGAGTGCTCGAAGGTCGGTGTGACGACCTCCCCGAACCCGAAGACGGCGCATGCCTCCCGCATCGCGGACTCCACCTTTCGGCGCTTCGCCATCTCGACAGGGCCGAAGTCCCGGGTCCCTCTGGGTCTCTGAATCATCGTCCGCAAGAAGGGCGATACGACTCATAATCCTTTTGGAGGCGAGGAATGGTCAGCTTCTTATCCAGCTTAGCGTTTCAGTATGCTCAGATATCAGATGGAGACGCTTTGGGTAGCGCTCGCAATATTCCTAGTCACATATGCCCTCATCTCCATCCGAAGGTTCCCCAAATTCAAAATCGATAGGCCTGCGGCTGCGCTGGTCGGAGCCGGCCTGATGATCGTGTTCGGAGTCGTGAAGCCCGACGTCGCCATCGGCTCGATCAACATGGACATCCTCATCCTGCTGGTCGGGATGATGATCCTGGTCGCGGGGCTGGAGCTCTGCGGGTTCTTCGAATGGGTTTCTCTGAGGATGATCAAGTACTCGAGGAACCAGTTCATGTTCCTCGTCCTCACGATGGTCGTGACCGGCTTTCTGTCAGCGCTCGTGCTCAACGACACGATCGTACTGCTATTCACACCGATCATAATTCGCACATGCCGGCTACTGAAATCGAACCCGGTCCCGTTCCTAATCGCGGAAGCGCTCGCTGCGAACATCGGGAGCGTTGCCACGGCCGTTGGCAATCCACAGAACGCGTACATCGCGACGAAAACAGGGATCTCCTTCCTCGAGTTCTCAGCGAAGCTTGTCCCTGTATCGATTGTGTGCATGGCCGTTGCGATACTCATGCTCTACCTGTTCTACAGGAAGGACATCGAGAAGGGCAGCGCCCAGGACTATAGAAGGAAGATACTCTCGGAAGGCTGGAAGGCCTTCGAGGAGGAGCTGGTGAAGGGTGACGCGTCCACAACTGCTGGGATCAGGAAGATGAAGGAGAGAAGGCTCGGACTCTACGCTCTGCTCGGCATCACCGCTGCCACCTTCATCGCGTTCGTCGGGAGCCATGTCATCGACGCGCCCATCGCGATCATCGCATTCGTAGGCGGCGTCGCGGCGCTGTTCGTGATTCCACTCATCACGGACGTCAAGGCGAAGGAGATGCTTGCGGGAGTCGATTGGTCCATCATACTGTTCTTCGTGGGCCTGTTCGTCGTGCTTCAGGGAGTAAGAGACTCGAACCTGCTCACAGACATCAGCGATTTCTTTCCCGGATTCGGAGCGAATGAGAAACCGACAGTTGCATGGCTCACCGCTCTATCGGCGCTCCTATCAAACCTAGTCAGCAACGTCCCAGCGGTCCTGCTGCTCGGAGAGATGATTCCGTTCTCCGACACACAGCTCTGGCTTGCCCTCGCATCTAGCTCGACTCTCGCGGGCAATGCGACAATACTTGGAGCGGCAGCAAACGTCATTGTCGTCGAGAAGGCAGAGGCGAAAGGAGTTGACGTCAACTTCTGGAAGTTCACTCTCGTGGGCTTTCCAATCGCTATGGTGACGTTGTTCCTCTCGACACTCATGCTTCTCTTTCTGTTCTAGAACAGAAGCCAGTAAATCGTCTGACAGCTAGCCAGCGCTGAAAAAGCGACGTTCTGGCGTAAGGGCTTTATATGTCGGACATTGATGCACTGACTGTCGGAAGTATTCCGGCAGAACACGGAGGGATGCACGTGCCCATGAAGCCAATATCTGTCGACAGGGCGAAGACGATCGCGACCGAGAAGAACCTCAAGCCTGGCAAGGTCAGAGGGACCTCAGAGATTGAGTTCACCAGGGGCGGAAGCCCTAGGGTCGAGATCATCGACTGGCCCGAGTTCGAGCAGATCCTCGCCCAGAAGGGTCTAGAGATCCACGAGGGCGGCGGATTCATGAAGCTCATGAAGAAGACCTAGACGAGTCGACGCATCTTCTTCATCCAAAACCCTTTCTTCCGAGTTTTCATCGCTTGACGATTATTGTGACAACGTCCTGGTCCCGGACCTTGTGCTCCAGCCCAACAATCTGTCCAGGGAACCGCGCGCTCTTGCCCCAGACCTGGGCGTACCTGAAGTTCTTTCTGAAGTCCCTGTGAATTGCGTCGCAGACCATCCCGATGTCTGAGCGATCCTTGATCACGAGCGGCTCGACCATGTCCGCCTCCTTCCCCTGGGGCTTCATGTAGATCCGGATGAACTTGAGCGCGTCATAGATGGCATCCTTCAGCGGCCCTAACCCAGTTCCCTTCTCCGCACATATCGGCACTATCTTCCAACCCTTCAGCCTCTTCTCGATCTGCTTCAGATATTGAGGGGTCACGAGGTCGGTCTTGTTGATCGTGACTATCGCGGGTATGTAGATCCTGTTGCCTGAGATGTAGTCAATGAGCTGGTCCTCCGTGATATCGTCCCTAACTACAATGTCCGCGTTGATGTGACCGTACTCGTTCATCATATCGCGAACGAGCTCTTCGTCGAGAGTGGACTGCTTCGTCGTGAAGTTGACTATCACGCCGCCCCTGTTCTTCTTGGCTATCACGATATCTGCAGGAGCCTGATTCAGCCGCAGATTGGCTGTCTTGAGCTCGTCGACGAGCACCTGGATGTTCGTCTCGAACACATCGATCATGAGTAGGATCATGTCGGCAGAACGAACGACGGACAGGACCTCCTTGCCTCTGCCCTTGCCCTTCGAGGCGTCCTTGATGAGACCAGGAAGATCCAGAACCTGAATCTTCGCGCCCTTGTACTCCATCAACCCTGGGACGACAGTCAAGGTCGTGAACATATAGGCGGCGACCTCGCTCTGCGCGTTCGTTATCTTGTTAAGAAGAGTTGATTTGCCGACACTGGGGAAACCAACGATGGCGATGGTCGCGTTGCCGGACTTCTTCACTGCGTACCCTGCGGTCTTCGGCCCCTTCGACCGCCTCAGCTCCTGCTCGTCCTTGAGCCGAGCCATCTTGGCTTTCAGCTTGCCGATGTGGTGCTGGGTCTTCTTGTTGTAGTCGGTGCGCGCCAGCTCGTCCTCTATCTCCTTGATCTGCTCTTCGATGTTGGCCATTGCTTCAAGCCCTAATGGCGTCCCCGTAGATATGAGTTCCAGCGCCCGCTTCGACCGCCTGGACGAGGTTCTGAAGAGAGCAGATGATGACCTCTTCCCCGCCGCCCTCGAGGAACCGTATGGCCGCGAGTATCTTCGGGCCCATGGTCCCAGGAGGGAACTGCCCCTCGGAATAGAGCCTCTTGATCTCGTTCTTGGTCGAACTCATGAAGGGCCTCTGGTTTATGGTCCCGAAATCCAAGAAGACATGGTCTACATCGGTCACCATCACGAAGAGACGCTCTTTGATGCTCACGGCCAGCATCGATGCGGCGAGGTCCTTGTCCACGACCGCTTCAACACCGTGGTACCTGTCCCCGCGCCTAACCACAGGAATCCCTCCGCCACCGCAGGCTATCACTACCTCGGCCTGGCGTTCGCCCCCGAACACCAGCCTGCGCACTGGTTTGTACTCGACGATGCCGATCGGGTTCGGCGAGGGCACGACCCTCCTCCAGCCTCCGCGCTTCTTGTCGTGCACCATGACCCAGCCCTTCTCTTTCTCAAGGTGCCTCGCCTCCTGAGCGGAGAAGTATTTCCCTATCGGTTTGGTCGGGTTCTTGAACGCGGGGTCATTCTCGTCGACAATGACCTGAGTTATCAGCGCGACAGCCACCTTCTCCAACTTCCTTGCGAGGAACTCGGAGGTCAGTGCCTGCTGGAGCATGTACCCTATCTGTCCCTGACTCTCGGCATCGCACACATCCATGCCCATTGGCGGGATCTCGCTCTTGGCTATCTCGTTCCTCAGAAGTATGTCCCCGACCTGTGGGCCGTTCCCGTGTGTGAGGACGATGTCGTAGCCCCGCTCGATGAGGTCGGCAAGCCCTTTCGCGGTAGTCGCGACATTGCGCATCTGGTTCTCCTGAGTCGGCTTCTCCCCGGAGCGAAGGAGCGCATTGCCTCCGATAGCTACGACCGCTGTCTTCAAAGGCAGGACCTCCCACTGGGAAGTTGCAACGATTGAGAATCCGAGTATATAACTGCTCGTGCTAAACCCCTGCAATGAAAACAAGGTATTTATCCGATGACCAAGTACCCCCACAATATGCCCACGCCGGCCCAGAAACTGGAAGCGAAGTACAAAGCGTTGGTCGAGCGATTCATGAAGCTGCCGATCATCGCGAAGATTGGCGTCTCCCTGGGAGTCTTCGCGGCCCTATACGCTCTTCTCATGTTGGCATCTCCTTTCAGCTGCCTCATCAATCTGGTCGTCCCATTGGTTTTGCTCGGGGTTCTGTGGAAGTTGAACATCCAGAGCATCAAGCATCTCTTGGTCGTCGGTCTTCTCGGCTCCCTTGTGATCGCGGGCCTGTACGCGGATTTCGCCACGAGATACTATCTGGACTTGCCGGCGGAAGTAGCCGGGAGCG
This sequence comes from Euryarchaeota archaeon RBG_19FT_COMBO_56_21, assembly GCA_001800815.1. Lineage (GTDB taxonomy): Archaea > Thermoplasmatota > Thermoplasmata > UBA10834 > UBA10834 > COMBO-56-21. Next base: position 16,098 of record MGWC01000054.1, on the reverse strand, counting down.
AGGACGGAGAACTGTTCGATGGCATAGTCACCCCGGTCTACGGCACCTCGGAGACGCTGTACAACTTCACCGTCTCGGTCAGACTGCCAAACAGTACTTCCGTGGTCACCAACATGACGGTCGTTGTAGGGGATCTCAGGTTCTACGGAGGCATTGGCCACAACTACACGATGTCCCTCGCGGAGTCTGAGTCTAACGAGACCATCGCGAAATACTACAATGTCACCACTGTCCCACACCCGCTCAACCTGTTCGTCTTCTGGGCCAACATTGACGGGGAATGGTACATTGCGGGGAATCAGAATCCCAGTTCGAAAAGCCCTCTCCCGACCTACGGAGTCGAGGGGCCCGCGTACCGAGACTACGGGGCGATTGCAGCCGTCATGTTGCCGTTCGGGTTGTACGCCGGGTTCGTGAACATCTACCCCGTCTTCGGCATACTGGTCTTGATGGTCTGGTGGCTCAAGAGGGCCAGGAAGATGAGGATCGACTCCTACCAGAAGTCCGTAGCCGAGCGCGAGAAGGACCGGGCCGGGGTCTCTAAGGATGAGGCCAAGGTCCCGAGCCTCGCCAAGGCGATGGGAGCAGGGGGCGAGGACTCTTTCGTGTGCTCGGAGTGTGGCGCTGATGTTCCCGGAGAAGCAAAGGTGTGCCCCAAGTGCGGGGAGAAGTTCGACTGAGGAATCCAAGGCGCACAAGACATTTATCTAGGAAAGCTATTTCATCTGGCTGGGATGCACCCGATGGCTGAGCGATTCCGTGAGGATCGCGGAGGCGTATTACATTGTCATCGATAGCACATGAGCTAGCGAAAAAGCAGAAGGAGATATCCGTCTCCGAATTCTTCGAGAAGAACAAGCAGATACTAGGTTTCGATTCGCTAACGCGCGCCCTGATCACCTCCGTGAAGGAAGCGGTGGACAACTCGCTGGACGCGTGCGAGGATGCTAGTGTCCTCCCCGACCTGATGGTCAAGGTGGAGAAGGTCGAGAACAACGAGTACAGGGTCACAGTCGAGGACAACGGCCCGGGGATCGTCAAGAAGCAGGTTCCCAACGTGTTCGCCAGATTGCTGTATGGTTCGAGGTTCCACACCAGGGCTCAGAGAAGAGGGCAACAAGGCATCGGCGTATCAGCAGTAGTTATGTATGGCCAGCTAACTACGGGCAAGGCGGCCAAGGTGCGCTCCAAGATCTCCGATGAGGACGTTGCATACGAGTGCGAGCTCATCCTCGACACCAAGAAAAACCGGCCGGACATCATCAAGGAGGACTTCGTCATTTGGGACAGGGTTCACGGCACGAGCTTCCAGATACATGTCAAGGGCAAGTACATCACAGGGAAGCAGTCGATCTTCGAGTACCTGAAGGGCGTCGCGATCGTGAACCCGCACGCGAAGATCACTTTCGTCCCGCCTGAAGGAAACACTGTCGTCTTTGAGAGAGCGACCGAGCAGATGCCCCCGCCGACCAAGGAGATCAAGCCACATCCAGAAGGGGTGGAACTCGGAGAACTCCTGAGCATGGCGAAGTACACGGAATCGCTCAAGATGACGAGCTTCCTGAACAACGAATTCTCGAGGATCTCGTATCGAGTGGCCAGGGAGATATGCGAGCTCGCCGGAGTTGCGCCAGATGCCAGACCGGACAAGCTGTCCCTGGAAGAAGCAGGTGCGATCCTCGAGGCGATCAAGAAAGTCAAGATCATGGCCCCTGAGACGGACTGCCTCTCGCCTATCGGTGAGACGCTCATCAGGAAAGGGCTCAAGAACGTCCTCGGAGGCCTGAAGGCGGAATTCTACGCACCCCCCATCACGAGGGAGCCAAAGGTCTTCGCGGGTAACCCATTCATAGTCGAGGTCGGAATCGTCTACGGGGGAGAGCTGTGCAAGGAGGAACCCGTTCAGATACTCAGGTTCGCCAACCGCGTTCCGCTCATGTACCAGCAGGGAGCATGTGCGATAACTCAGGCCATCGAAGCGGTCGACTGGAGAAGGTACGGTCTTGAGCAGCGCGGAGGCCAGGGGATCCCGTTCGGCCCTGCGATTGTCCTGGTCCACGTCGCGTCCACCAAGATACCCTTCACCTCAGAGTCCAAGGAGGCCGTCGCCAACATACCCGAGATCAAGGAGGAGATCGAGCTAGCGCTCAAACACTGCGCAAGAAGGCTCAAGACGCACCTCAACAAGGCCGCGAAGAAGGGCAAGGCGAAGGTCAAGTTCGAGATCGTCCAGGACATCATCCCGATGATAGCCGAGAAGAGCGCGAAGATCGTGGGGAAGCCCGTCCCGGACATCGCAGGGACCATCACGAAGATAATGAACGTGGTCTGGATAGACGACTCAGTCACCTTCGAGAAGAAGAAACACCACATATCCGTCAAGATATTCAACTACACACCGAAGTCGAAGGCCTTGCACCTACACATGCTCGTGCCCTACGACAAGATCGACCAGAAGTCGCTCGAGGTCAAGCCGATAGAGATCAGGGAGGGGAACAAGATCACCTGGGACCTCAAGAGGATCTCCTCGACTGAAGTGTACGAGCTTGCGTTCGACCTAGTCGGCGTCCCGCAGGAGCAGTACGACGATAACGAGGTGTACGTCAGCCATATCGATCCAGCATCGGTCATAGGAGTCGAAGTGCTGCCCGGCGATTGGGACCTGGAGCACCTTAAGATCACTGAAGAAGGCCCTGACGAGCCCTTGGAGGAAGGGGAGGAAGGAGAAGTCGACTACGACGAATCGGCAGAGGTGGTCAAGAATGAAGAATAACGAACGCCACCTCAGAGCGGTCGACAGACTTACTGATCTTGCGGGCGAAGTCTACGACCAGATAGACTCTGGCAAGATCCCGAAGATGATGATCCCCCTCAGGACCAAAGGGAACATCAGGTTCGACCCGAAATCCAACGTGTGGAAGTACGGCAAGGCGATGGGTGCCCGGACTGCCAAGAAGCTGACGGGCGCCCAGATGCTCCTGAGGACCATGTACATGCTCGAGTTCATCGAGGACATGATCAAAGACAACAAGAGCTCCACGCTGAGAGAGATGTACTATATCTCTGAGGGCTGGGCGAAGGCGAAGTTCTCCACGCAGGACGAATCCAACATGCTCGCCGAGGATCTGGAGATCATCACGACCTGCATGAGGGAGGACTTCAAGCTCAGGCCCGAGGAGGACGGCGCGCGAGTCATAGGCAATGTGACCATCCAGGAGATTGACAGGAAGGGCAAGAAGAAGAAGATCAACTGCAGGGACGATGTCGGCGATTCCGGGTATGGCATCCCTTACAACGTCGAGAAGGAGAAGATCGAGTTCATCGACTGCGATGCAGATTTCATCATCGCGATCGAGACCGGCGGTATGTTCGACAGGCTCGTGGAGAACAAGTTCGATGAAGACTCGCACGCCGTCCTGGTGCACCTCAAAGGCCAGCCAGCGCGAAGCACTAGAAGGTTTATCAAGAGGTTGCACGAAGAGATGAAGCTCCCGGTATGCACCTTCACGGATGGCGACCCGTGGAGCTTCAGGATACACGCGTCTCTCGCCTACGGTGCGATAAAGACCGCGCACCTCTCGGAGTTGCTAGCCACGCCCACGGCCGAGTTCATCGGGATCACCGCATCCGACATACTCAACTACGAGCTGCCCACTGACAAGCTGAACGACAAGGACATAGCTGCACTTAACGCGGAGAAGACCGACCCGCGGTTCAACGACGAGTTCTGGAAGCAGGAGATCGATCTCATGCTCGAAATAAACAAGAAGGCCGAGCAGCAGGCGTTGGCCAAGTACGGCTTGGACTATGTGACCGACAAGTACCTGCCGGAGAAGCTCACAGAGATGGGCATAATCAAGTAATCGGGAGGCTGGGCCAGCAGTCCGTAGCTGTCCATTCTTTAAATAGACAAAGCGGGATTCCAGCAGATACCATGAAGATGGCTCCCGAGTGCATCCCGTGCCTCATCGGGCGAGTCCTTTTCGAGAGCCTCGAAGCAGACGAGGCAAAGGCGGTCCCCGCTGTGAGAAACGCTTCGATGATGCTCGGCGAACTGTTCGACCACGGAGTGTGCTCGGCAACAGTCGCGACCGAAGTGCACAGAGAGACATACAGGATCCTGGGTGACGTCGACCCGTATGCATCCCTGAAACAGCTGAGCAACGAGGTCGCGCTGGAACTGTATCCATTCGCCAAACGCACGGTTGAGGAGTCAAAGGATCCGCTAAGGACGAGCTTCCTTTGTGCCATCGTAGGGAATGTACTTGATTTCGGAATCGGCACAGGATACGACAACCCAGTCAAACTCAAGAAGGAATACAGGAATCTTGTGAAGGAAGATCTGGGTCATGACGACACCCCGAAGATCAAGAAACTTCTGAAGAATGCGGACAGGGTGGTCTATCTTGCCGACAACTGCGGCGAGATAGTCTTCGACAGGCTGGCATTGAAGGAGATCAAGCGTTTCGAAGTTGACCTCACTCTCGTCGTGAAGGAAGAACCTATCCTGACGGACGCGACCCTCAGCGACATCGAAGGGTTGGGGATGGAGGACATAGTCGATAGAATCGAAGTGTCACCCGGATTTGCCGTAGGCATAGATTTGGACTCATTGAAAGGACCGTTCGGAAGAACTCTGCGGAAGGCTGACCTCGTGATCGCCAAGGGGATGGCCAACTTCGAAGCGCTGTCTGAGACCGACATCGCCCCCATCGCCTATCTGCTGAGAACCAAATGCTATCCGGTCGCGAATGCTATGGGACTCAAAAAGGACATCAACGCCGTGAAACTGTTCGAGAAGAGGAAGAGAAAGTGATAGACTCCGTCGAGTTCAAGACCTTCATCAACAAGCGGACCAGCACATTCACGATCGCCACGGGCTCTTCCAGCTCCGAGGAAAACGTTATAGTCAAGGTGATCGCCGGAGACGAGTTCGGAATCGGGAACGCGAATCCGACCGACGTAACCAAGGAGACCGTCAAGTCCATCGAGGATTTCCTATCGAAGGTACCGAAGAAGATAGCTGGCACCGACGAGTGCGAACCTGAGAGACTTCATGAGAGGCTCGACTCGATTGCAGAAGGAAACACCGCGGCAAAAGCGGCAGTTGATATCGCCATCTTCGACCTCCTGGCCAAACGCGATAGGCAGCCACTGTGGAAGTTCCTCGGCGGCGAACGCGATAAGATGCTGACCGACATGACCATAGGCATCGCATCCAAGGAGACCACCGTCGAGAGGGCGATCAAGCACACGCGCTCTGGCTTCAAAGCACTCAAGATCAAGGTCGGGCTCGACATCGCGGAGGACATCAAGAGGGTTGCAGCCGTGAGAGACTCGGTCGGCGAAAAGATCGAGCTGAGAGTCGACGCCAATCAAGGATACTCCGTTGACCAGGCGATCAAGTTCTGCGAGGAGATGAACGCGCTTGGCGTTGTTGTCGTGGAGCAGCCGGTCAAAGCAGATGACTACAAAGGTCTGAAGAAGGTGACCGAGGCGAGCGACGTCCCCATCATGGCGGATGAGTGTGTCAGATCCGTTCTCGACGCACGGAAGGTCGCCCGAGAGGGTATCGCAGACATGATCAACATCAAGCTCATGAAGAGCGCTGGAATCTGCGACGCCATCATGATCAACAGGCTCGCCGAAGCAGCGGACATGAAGACGATGGTCGGATGCATGGGCGAGATTCAGGTCTCCATCGCTGCGGGCCTACACTTCGCTCTGAGCTCCGCAAACGTGCTGTTTGCAGACTTGGACTCGCATTTCAACATTGTCGATGATCCGTCTAGTGGACTTGTATTCGAAGACGGGTATCTCATCACCCCGAAAGGAAATGGACTTGGAATCAAGACGCCCTTCGATGAATAGGGTGGCCAACACTCTTATAGCATACCTCTTGCATGAGGGGCCAGTACAGCGAAACCGGCGGTCGCAGAATGCCGAAGAAGATCAGTGAACTACAGAGCGCTGAATTGAAGTTCAGGGCCCTGCTCAACAAACGAGACGAGATCAACGAGCAGGCTGTTGTTTTGAGATCTGAGAGAGACTCCTTCAACGAGCAGAGGAAAGGACTCCAAGAACTGATGAGCGCTGCAAGGGACAAGCGTGACGCGCTCGTCGCCGAGATGCGCGTTCACAAGAAGAGAAGGGACGAGCTGCAGGCCAAGGCGAAGGAGCACATAGCGTACAAGCAGAAGACGAAAGGCAAGCCGCTCGGGAGCCTCAAGGACGAGATCAGGGCGATGGAGCGCGAGGCCAAGGACATGGAGCGCAAGCAGCAGACGGTTCCATTGACGATTCCCGAGGAAAGAGAACTCCTGGACGACCTCAGGAAGAAGGTGGCGAAGGTCGCGGAAATGAAAAAGGTCCTGGCGGAAGAGGAGAAGGTCGTCAGGGAAATCCGCGATGTCGACAAGACCATTGACGCGCTGTTCAAGCAGGCGGACAAGGAACACGAAGAGGTCAAGAGGCTATCCGATGAGCAACACAAAGCGCACGAAGAGGCCTCAGTCTTCGTGAAGGAGATCGCTGCGCTCAGAGCTGGCGCGGACAAGAAGCACGAGGAATTCCTGAAGCTGCGTGAACAGGCAGACGCCTCGCACAACAAAGCTCAGGAGATGCGCGACAAGATCATCGAGATACGCAAGGAGAAGCGCATGGAGCGGACGGAGGAACGCAACGCCGTCCGCGATGTGAACCTCGCGACACGAAAAGCGCTTGACGACAAGACCAAGAAGGACAAGGCCGCAGACGAAGCGCTCGAGATGCTCCTCAAGAAGGGGAAGGTACAGATTGGCTAGCTAGAATTGTCGCCTTCTCGTGGAACTCCGCCCCTGTCATCGTGCTGGTGATCCTCCCATCGACAATCGTCATCACTGTGTCAGCTATCTGACCGATCCGCTGGTCGTGAGTCACGATGACAATGGTCTTCTTGTATTCATCCCGGAGCTTCTGGAAAAGGTGAAGTATCTGCTGGCCAGTGGCAGTATCCAGCTCTCCCGTCGGTTCGTCCGCGAGTATTATGGGAGGGTCGTTGGCGAGCGCGGTCGCGATACCGATCCTCTGTTGTTCTCCGCCCGACATCTCGTCGGGTCTGTGGGCTCCCCTCGGCTCCATGTCGACGAGCTTCAGGAGCATCGCCGACCTGCTCGTCATCTCATCGGAGTTCCTCCCAGCCAAACGCATGGGCAGCTCAATGTTCTCCCTGGCAGTCAGCGTCGGGACGAGGTTGAAGAACTGGAAGACTATCCCCACCCGCTGGCGCCTGTGCTTCACGAGGTCCGCATCCGAGAGATCCACCAGGTTGACGCCGTCGATGTTGACCGATCCTGCCGTTGGACGGTCCAGCCCGCCAATTATGTTGAGCAGGGTCGTCTTGCCGCACCCGGATGGTCCCATGATTGCGAGGATCCGCCCTCCGCTGATCGTGCAATCCAGGCCCCTTAGGGCGATGACTTCCGACTTTCCGGTCTTGTACACCTTGATGAGGTCCTTCACGACTATGTCTCCCAGATCAACCACCTCGGATCCTGAGCACTTCTGCAAGCTTGATCTTGCCCGCCCTGCTCGTCGCGACAAGGGAGGCGATGACCAGAGCTCCAACCGACGCAACTACAATCACACCACTAACCCAAGTGAAGAGCATCTCCCTCGGGACGACCGAAGAGTCGCCCGCGTACAGAGTCTGGAAGAGGTATGCGGTCAGAAGACCAACCGAGGCGCCGACGACGAGACCCAGCACCATTAGCGTGAACGATTCGCCCATGAGTATCTTCCTTATCTGGCCCGCCGATGATCCTCTCGCCATGATGCTGGCCAGCTCCTTCTCCCTGTCGTTGACTGCCACGAAAATCAGTATCCCGACACCGATCGTCATGATAACAACCGAGAGCACGTACTCCATGTACAGGAAGTCGGTGAGCGCGCGGAACGCTGGGTCGTTGTTGAGCTCCTCCATCTTCTCGTCCACGGTAATCGTGTTGGGGGACATTCCCGCGCGTATGAACACATCGTCGATGTCTTCGGCGACGGCTGCTTGTTCGTAACCGTCTGCGACATCGACGAACACACCATATGTGCTCACGATTTCCGTGCGGTTCTGCACAGGCACGAAGTCCATAGACGATTGATCCATGTAGATACTGTAAGATTCCAAGCCAGGCAGGCTCTTGACGATCCCGACGACATATCCCCAGTAGTTGACATATTTCTGTTCGTAGTAACCACTCGAGTAGTTCGTCATGTCAAGGGTGAGCGGGATGTCATCACCCACGGAGATCCCGTAGTCTTCCGCCAACCATTGCACGATGAGCAGAGTGCCGTTGAGGGAGGCGAGATCGTCGAGCGATTCGCGCCCTCCGTCCACGAAGTAGAACCCGTTCGGACGGACCGTCTCTTTGTACGCCAAGGCGTCGAAGGACACCGCGTTTCCACCGTAGTAACCCCCGTAGTATCCGTAGGAGACTCTAACGGACTCATACGTAGAGTGGCTCTCAATGCCTTCGACAGAAGATATCTCTTGCAGGACTGCTGGGTTCAGCTGCTCGGGCTGTCCTCCCCAGTAATAGCTGGACTCTGTCTTGATATCCGATCCCACTTCGAACTTGACCAGATTCTCCTGGTAGCGCATTGTCGATTCCATAGTGACGGAAATGAAGAGCCCGAAGGCCAGAGAGAGCGCAATGATCAGGCACAAGTTGGATGCACGCCTCGGATTGCGCACGATGTTCTTGTCCACGAGGTAATGAAGTTCTTTCGTCCAAGGACGCACGATGAAGGTCAGCTTCGCATACAGCTTCCTCGACCCTCTCGTCAATAGTCTGATGACACTAAGCGAAAGGAGGAACGGCATCAACGGGAAGATGAGGATGCCGATGAGTACGAGTAGGCCGAGAATGAGTCTCGTGATCCAAGACACATCGTTCAGGTTGTTGGCCCAGTCGAAGCCGATCCAGATGCTAATAATGCTGAGGATCGATAGCGACAGGAATATGATGTCCATCTTCGGCTTGTAGTCTATCTGGACCACGGTGGGCGAGTAGTAATGGAGAGCCTCTCTAACGTCCGCCTTCGAGATCTTCTTGAACGGTCTGTACGAGGAGATGATCATCAATCCAATCCCGAAGATGACTGAATAGATGATCGTCCACGCAGAAATCATGAAGTCGCTGGTCAAAGCGTTGCCCTCTCCCTGGTATGAGAAGATCGTCGCAGCGTCCAGAAGGAATCTGCTCACGAGCACGCCCAGTATAAGTCCGAGCACGCCTGAGAACGTCCCGAGCAGGAATGACTCCATTATGAGGGACACGAAGACCTGCCTGTTGCTCGCTCCTCGGGATTTCAGGATGGCGATCTCCCGTTTCCGCTCGCTGACTCCAAGATCAACACCTACGATCGAAAGATATGCTCCAAGGGCGACGATAGGAAGGGAGAGCGCAACGAACAATGGCTTGATGCCTTCCATCCTCGGAATTAGGTCCTGCAACGGGTAGAGAAGTTCACTATCGTTAACGTAGAAGTCATAGCGCATGCCCTCCCTGTCAAGCTGGATCTTGAGCTGCTCCAGGCGGTCCAGGCTGCCCCGAAGATCGGCCAGGTCGATAATCCTGTCCCGGTCGACCCAGATGAAGTAGCTGACGCTCGGGCCCCAATTCGTGTCCAGAACTGTGGCAGGGGTATCCACAAGTGGAAGATCCGCGAGATTGAAAACCACCGGGTTGACATTTCCCTTAATGTCGATCCAACCCGGATCAGCAGAGTGGTCGACATAGCTCCAATAATAGTCGTCTGACCACGAGGACTTGTCCTGAGTCCAGATCTTGGAGATCGCGAAGCTCAGGTTGAGATACTCGACTGTGTAGGTGTAGTTACCCCACATGTCGTAGTCCCCAGTGTAGCTCTCGTATCGGCAGATCAGGCTGTCTCCTACTGTCACGTTCAGCTGATCCGCGACGTACTCGGGTATCGCGATCGTTCCAGGGTCTGGAAGCTCTCCAGTCACATGGAATGCAGAGAAGAACCGTCCATTGTCCTGCGACAGGAACATGAGGGTTCCAGAGAAGTTGTATTGCCAATCGCCCTCCAGGGTTTCTCCCTGACTGTTGGCGTAGTACCAACCTCCGCCCGCGGCGTATGCAGCTACGTCAATCACGTCATCAACTGATTCTATCGCTGCGACACGCTCCGCGACATACGTTTCGTTGACGCCGTGATGCGGGTACGTTCTGTCCAAAGCGACGAAATCCACAGGGATCTTGCTGAGTCTAGACCGCAGAAGACCCATGCCAGAAGAATCAACGGCAATCCACGAGCCGGAAATGAGCGAGAGCGCTATCACAATGCCAGCTATCGCGAAGAGAGACCTGCGCTTGTTCCTGACGACGGACCCTAACGGATACCTGAAGAACGATAGAACGCTCACCCAGCCCGCTCCTCCTTTACCGGGATGGCCGATTTCGCTATAGGAACGTTGTGGCAGCGGGTATGGCCTATTTCCTCTTTCGGAACACCAGCAGGGAAGCTGTGGGCTCGACCCTCACGACCTCGCGCTTGATTGGCCCTGGCTCCTCTTTCGGCTTCTCCTTCGGCTTATCTTTTTCATTCTCCTTTTCCTTGCCATGCTTCTTGGGAGGCTCCTTCTTTTGGGCCTCTTTCTTTGGAGGTTCCTTCTTCGGCAACTCCTTTTTCGGAGCGTCTTTCTTCGGAGGTTCTTTCTTGGGAGCTTCCTTCTTTGGAGGTTCCTTCCTGATAAGTGGCTTCTTGAACAGGCCTTTCTTCGCGGGCTCCATCTTGGGAGCTTCCTTCTTAGGGGGGAGATCCTTCATGGGTCGCCCTCTGAAGAGTCCCTTCTTCGCTGGCTTCTCCACTTTGACCTCTGCCTTCTTCTCTGGCTTGATGGCAGGCTGAGGCTTGGGCGCTGGCTTGGGCTCTCTCTTGACCTTAACAGGCTTCGGAGGTATCCTTCTTGACCGCTTCATCTCAACTGGCTCGGGCGGCGTCCGGTCAACCGGTTTCAAATCGGGAATCTCCTCTGGTTCGATCGGTTCAGCGTTCTTGATGACCAGCACCTTCTCGACTTCGAGCGAGGAAGGCGGCACCTCTATCGGCTTCCTAACAGGCGGCGGTTCGCGGGGCCCAGGCCATTCGTAACGGCTAGGTGGCGTAGGCGCCGGAGACAAATCCGCGGGTGGCAACATCGGAGGAGGCATCGAGAGAGTGATCGGTCTCACAGGCTCGACTCGTTTTGGTTCGACCCTGCGTGGCCTTTCGGGTGGAAACGTGGTTACGGTTGCTGAAACACGGGCAGGTGGAGGCGCCCGCTCTGGCACGGGAGAGGCGGCGGGAACTGGCGCGACGACGGCGGGCGGTCTCTGCGGGGCCTTGCCCTTCGAAACATACAGCTGCTTCCCATCGACCAATTTGAAGTGCACTCGCTCGGTTTCCATGAGAAGCGCGAGCGGGAGGACAAGATCCTTCTCCCTCATCCGGGTCTCCTCCCTCAGAGTGTCCAGGGACGCTCCGGGCGGCTCCGTGAGCGATAGTATGACCTTCATCACATTGTTGATGTCTAGGTGCTCTTTTCCTGGCACCACTTGGACCTTCGTCCGCTCGTCGACTATGCTCGCGAGGAACTCCTTCGACTTGCGGACGAAATTCCGCGGGTCCTGCTCCAGCAGCAATCTGAGATAGGAAGTGTCGAGTCCGAGCTGCTCCCAGCCGGCGATCTGGTCAAGGCACATGCAGAGGAAGTGCTCCCTCTGAACGCCATCCTTCGCCACCTCGCTCATGGGCCGGACGGCAAGGGCCAGCTGATAGTGCTTGAGTGCCTCCTGGCTCTTCCCCATCCTCGAGAACAGCTTGGCCATGTTGATGTGCGGGTCGAACGGATCAGGCATCAATCTCGTGGCCTTGTCGAAGCTGATCAACGCCTCCTCGTTCATCTCGAGCCTTTGGTAGATCGTCCCCTTGTTGTTCCAGGCATAGCCGTTGTTCGGGTCGGCTTTGAGCGCCTGCTCGAATGCGTTCAAAGCCTCCTCGTTCCTGCCCTCGAAGGCGTGCGTGTTGCCCAGGTTGCACCATGAGGCGCTGTCCTTGGGGTCTATCTTGAGAGCCGTTTCGTATGCCACGGCTGCCTTCCTGTAATCCTTTTTGCGATACAGAGCATCACCTTTCAGGCTCCAGGGGAGGGCGAACCTGTCGTCGATGCCCACCTTGGCGCATTGTCTGATTGCTGCTTCGGTTTGTGCAAGGGCGTTATCGTGTTCGCCCCTTTCAATCATTTCGTTCGCGTTCCTGAGCCTGCGCATCAGGAAAAAGTAAACGCGCTCGCGCCAGGCATACATCACGAGAGGAAGGAAGGAAAAGGTTATGCCTATCATCGCGAGCGCTCTATCGTAAGGGGAGTAGTTCCCGGTCCTCAATATGCCGACTTGCTCGTGGAAGGCGAGCAAGAAGATCACCATCGCGCCTAGCAGCCAGGCACCCACATATCCGTCCCGGGTCTGGAAGGATTGGACGGAGATGAGCGCGAGTGCCATGCCAGGTATCAGCAAGAGTAGGTTGAGGAGAGTGAACGGGTAGTCGCCAGGAGCGCTCCTTGCGACACCGAAGGCTTCGTGCACAGGAAACATGACCATTACTACCAGGCCAGTGCCGTACAAGAACAGCTTCGCGCTCTCGCGCATGCTGAACGCCCGACTGCCAAGGAGCATCATGAGGAAGCCGTAGAGCAGCAATATGCTGAGCGGGATCGCCCAGGTGCCGAGGTCCCTGCCCCAGATGACCAGTGTCACGGCACTCATGGCCAGCACGGCGAAGCCGATGCCTCCAAGGACCGCTCTCGGAATCGGCAGAGAGTAGTCCATGGAAGCATCATGGACCTGGGTGAGGAGCATGACCATCCCCAGAAACACGAACACGCCAGACGCGACGAACACGTATGTGTTGTACACTTCCCAGTTGCCCGGCCAGATTTCCTGGCCGGCAAAAAATTCCAGGGAAGCCGCGACCAGCACCGTGGCGTACAGCATCAGGATGAAGAGCCTCGGCCCGCCCACGAAGGGCTCGAAAGGCTTGTCGGCCTCTGAGCTCTCGCTGAACGAGCGGATGAGTGTAGACATCGAGAGGCTACTCCTGCCTGTCGCGCCTTGGTCATGTTTCTTTCCGCTGGCCATGCTTTTTCTCACCTAGGTATCATTCTTACTCCTGGACCGCTTGGTCCGTCTAATAGCAATCATAATAATTGGTACTATCGCGAGGCCTGCAAGAATGCTATCCCACTCGGGTATCGGAACCTGCCCCGAGTTGATCGCACCCGGAGTGGAAATCATGTTCGTCCACTGACTGTATGGAGGGGACCCTGTTCTACCGTAGTTCGCCTGATTGGCTGGCATCGTCACCTGGTCAACTATGGAGCTCGTTCCGTCCATCAACACGACGGTTGCGCCTCCCGCGAAAGTCAGGCCACTAATGACATAGAACTCGCCCGACTGGAGAACGATGTCTGGGAACGTGTACACGAGCACTCCGTTTATCCAGATCTGGTAGCCGAGAAGAGAGATCGGCTCCAGCGCAGTATTGTAGAACTCGATCCAGTCATCTGATTTCTTGGGTGGCGCCCTGCAGAAAAGCTCGTTGATGACTATTCCCGGGTAGGCCCTGGCACCTGCTATGACCCTTGCCGGGAGGGGGACCGTGATATCGTCCGCCCTGCCGCTCCAGTCCTCCGCCATGAAGGTGACGCTGTAGGTCTGGCCAGGGGTCAGCCCAAGGGCAAGGTATGACGCGCTTATCTCGAGCTGGTTCTTGTCAAGGGCCGCGCTGGCAGTTCCGACATCGACCCATTCCCCACCAACATAGCTGAACACACGGGACGACTGGATCTCGTTGCCCTTGCCTGCGACGGCTATCGCTACCTCTGCGCCACCGACCTCGAAGCCAGTGCTCTGGTTGAGGTCGGAGTCGATGAACACGAAGGCGAAATCGGAGCCATACATCGGCATTATCACATCCGTGAAATTGGATGCTGGGGTATCAGGCGGCTCGAACCTGATCAGTTCTGACGGGACGCTGGTGCCGCCGAGCATGGTCCCATTGACTGACATGTAGAAGGACGCCACCGAGGTCGTGGAGGCGACCTTGACGGTGTCTATGTCCACATCCCCGGTCCTGTAATCGAGAGCCTCATCCGAATACGCGTCGCCCAGGAGATCGTTCAAGGGCGCTCTGAGGTCCCAGTCTCCGAACGCACCGTCGATCGCTATCCTGCCGGGAGCTGCGCCGATGTAGGACACTCTGGCCCCGTGCTGCGAGTATTCGACCGACCAGGAGATGTTCGCACTGGCCCGGATTCCCTCGGTCCTGTTCAGCATCAGGCCGATGGATCCGTAGGTCGATTCGGCTAGGACCTCGACGGAGACATCCAGGCTGATGAGTTCGTCATCCACGGTGAGTGGTGTGTCGAAACTGAGGTTCCCATCATTCGCTGTCGCGATGATCCTGCCATCCTCTCTCACAGTGACCAAGCCAGGAGTGACGTTGCCCAAGTAGTCGAATGACAGTCCTTCGATCGTAGCCTTCGGGCCCTTCCCTGTGATGTTGAGTGTTAGGATGTGCTGGCTCCCGGATTCTAGTATGATGGAATCAGCATCGTGATCCTCGATGACTCTTATTGCAGAGCCAGCCGTCCTGAAGTTGACCTCGGACCAGTCGCTCGACGAATCCGAGTGCCTTGCGAGGATTGCCGCCCTGGAGAGGGTACATGTGACTATGTTGGTGTGGAGCTCGAGCTTGCCCCCTGACACCGCGACCTCTGGCTCCGAGATCTGGACGAACCCTCCGAAGTTGGTCCTGTCGACCGTCGGATCGAAGGCGGAAGAGCCGGCAGATGCCACAGATCCGTTCCAGCCGATGACCTCGACCAAGGCATCCGCGCCGAGCCCACGGACTATGTATCCAGTCCCGGGATTGCAGTCGCGGTCGATGAATATGTAGAACCCGTCGGCACCGTTGTTCCTTCCGGAGAGCATCTGGCCGTCAGTCGCGATGTAGAAGTAAGTGCCTTCCGAATCGCGCTTCATCGCATACTCGAAGATCGAGACATCCTGATTCGAGGCGTCGGGAACATCACGATACACCTGCGCCGTTGCCCAATCCAGGAAGTATCCGTCGATCTCCACCTTCTCCTTCGGAAAGGCGTGGATGGCGGCATAGGGGATGATAATCCATATCGCGGCCAGGATCGCGACTGCAGCAATCTTCCTACGGATTTTGGCGTCATGGGGTCTGACCGTCCTACCCTGGTACGACAGCCGGAAGCCGTTGACGGCGCCAGAGCCGTTGACGAGTCCGTTCGTGAGACCGTTCGTCCTGCTTCCGCCGGAGCCGTTTGTGAAACCCCACTTGAGACCGTTGACTGCGCTGGCCCAGCGCCCGTTGGTCTGGCCGTTCGTCCTTCCGTTCGTGCGTTCGTTCGTCCTACCATTGGTGCGGCCATTGGTTCGGCCATTCGTGCGACCATTTGTGCGGCCATTAGTGCGCCCGTTCGTGCGACCGTTTGTACGTCCGTTCGTACGTCCGTTCGTGCGGCCATTTGTCCTGCCATTGGTACGACCATTGGTGCGGCCGTTGGTACGGCCATCAGACCTGTCGAAGCTCGATAATGATTTGTCACTTGGGAGGCCGTTGACCTTGCCTAGGGAGCCCCTGCGGGATGACAGCAAGCCGTTGGTGAACCCAGTGGGTCCCCTGACAGCATCTGCTCTCTCTTCCTGACGGTCGGTGCTCTTTGGCAATGTCCTTCCTCTCGATTCGCATGGTTTGAGCACCGATCCTTGGGGGGCACTTCCCCCGGCTGCTTCTTACAGCCCTCTCAAGTCTCGCGGACCGCCACCAAAAAGCGGTAGCATCAAACGCGCATGCTGTCTACACTTTGACTATAGGCGTTCTTGGATTCCAGTATATAATATGGTTAGCCCCAGCATATCAAAAACGAGAATGAAGCGGGGAGATAGCTCTTTATATATCTAACGCGCCCGGCGAGAGACCCGAACAGGTACGGGTGTCAGTGGGTCAGGATTCGGAAAAACAAAGGGGGTT
>MGWC01000053.1:1756-36141 GCA_001800815.1 Euryarchaeota archaeon RBG_19FT_COMBO_56_21 | reverse complement strand
AAATCCAAGACATGACATACTATCACGCAGGTGATGTCATTGTCGCGGCGAACGGCATACTCACGTTCACGAACGCTGTGTTCCAGATCGTTCAGACTGAGGCTTACGAGCACACGATATATGTCGACAACTCAAGCGGGCTGCCGACGAAGCTCGTGTTCCGGGACTCAGAGCTCTTGTCCAGCATGCCAATCCAGATCTTTGTGAAGGGAATGGCTACGCTCGAGGTTATCAACTCAACCCTGAACAACGTCATGATTGTGGCTCTTGAGAAATCCAATGTTGTTCTGGAGAGTGCTACTGTCAATGGGGCAATCACAACCGAGTGGAACTCCGATGTTGACCTCACCGTCACTGATTCGTTGGTTACCGACACGCCTGTGCTGGCAGGAACAAGCAGAGGTTACTTCACTGACAGCTGGGTGCCATCAGTTGACGTGACCGATGACGCGATAGCCCACATCTACAGATGGATTAACGTCCAGGTACAAGATGGAGCTGGAATGCCTCTGCCGAGCGCCGATGTTTCGATACGGCAGTATGTCAGCGGTGTTCCTGGTGGAAGCGCAGTCTCAAGTGAATCTGAGGGCAGCCTTGGGGTTGCTAGCGTCAAATCCGAGGCAACACAGATAACTGCCCTGGGAAGAAGGACGTATTTGGGCAACTACTGGATCAATGCCACATACACTCACGGCAGCATTCACTACACTGATGAGATCTCGGTGGGCGTGCTTCCTTACTCTGAGCCTCTCAGCCCGAATGCATCATACGTTGTCATGCAATTCGATGATGTGTTCCCGGACCTGACGGTCCACGCGAGCCCACCGCCTCAGGTGGAATTCGATGTCGCCAGCCCGAGCCCGGGTGATGAGGTAGGCATCACAGCAAGGATCAGCAATGACGGCACTGGCTATGCCTGGGACGTTGTCGTTGCGTTCTACGACGATCTCGATAAGAGCACGACTGCTCAGCTGTCCGAACTCATAGGTTCGGCGGTCATCCCGATGATTAGGCCGGGCGAGACGCAGACCGCCAGCGTGACATGGGTTGCGACAACTCCAGTGGACCCGAACAGCCACGTGATCATCGCGGTGGCCGATCCTGACAACGAGATAATCGAGTCGAACGAGGCAGTTGCGCAAGGAACGGGCACTATCATCGTGAGGAGCCTGCCGGACCTGTACGTCCTGAGCGGGATCAATGAAGTCACGACCTCGGTAAGTCCAGTAGTGGTCAACAGCACTGTCCAGCTCATGGCATTGATCCACAATGGCGGCTCGAACACATCCCTGGGCGTCGTCGTCGAGTTCTACGACGAGGGCGCTTATTTCGCAACTGCAGTATTGGATGTTGCGGCTAACGGAGTGAACATAGCGACGGTCCCCTGGACGCCGACGAGCGTGGCGGACCACGTTATCAAGATTGCAGTCGACCCTGGCAACCTTATCGAGGAACTGGTGGACCTTGGAGCTACCAACTACAACAACAATGTCAGCTTGGCCATAACTGTGCTGGATTATCCGGACATCACGATTTCCGGTCCTACGGTCACCCCTGCAGGATCAGTCCCAGGTGGCAGCACCGTAGTGGTGACTGCGTTGGTTTCGAACCTCAACCCGGCACCAATCTCGTTGCCAGAGGTCAAGCTCTACTACAACTACACTGACCAGGCCTTTGAGCAGGAGATCACCCTGAACGTATACGGGTTCACAAAGGATAGCGGTGTTGCCCCGGCTACATTCTCATTTGTCGCACCGGTGCTCAACGCTACGACCCCGGTGAGTCTGGTTCTCATAGTCAACCCGACGGGAACGGATCCGATCGAGACACGATACTCCAACAACATCGTCATTGGCTCTGTCGAGGTACTGGATGTGAGGCCAGACCTGGCAATCGCGTCTAACGACATCTATGTCCAGCTTGGAGGTACGAACAGGACTGGAGAGACTTTCGGCAAGGTCGTGACGGTGTACGCGAATGTCTGGAACATGGGTGGCAGCAACGCTACCAATGTGAGAGTCCAGATTGGAGTGAGAAGCACGGGCTTCGCTACCGTGTACAACTTCACATCGATCCATATAGGCAACTTCTACAATGTGTCCTACTCCTCGCCGAACAACAAGGTGCTCGTGAGCACCGCGTGGACGATCAACCTGACAACGCCTGGGTCGTACGAGATCTGGGTGCATGTCGACGGGATGAAGTCCATCGACGAGCCCAATGAGGACAACAACTGGGCGGTGAAGCCGTTCACAATCCAGCCCCTGGTCGTCGACGTGGTCATAGCCGCTGACGACGACGAGTACAAGGCAGGCGAATCGATAGTGATCGTGGCCCAGATCACATACGACGGGACCTCCGATGCTGTGAAGCGTCTGCCGGGAGTGGCCTTCGAACTCTACAACTTGGCGGACCCCAAAGACGCAGTCCTCGGATCGAGGACTGCGAACCAGACAACTGACGATGGCGGAGTGGTCAACGTGCTCCTACTCATACCCTCCAATATCGCAACCGGTTCATATGGGGTCAGAGCCGTCATCCTGACATCCAACTACGAAAGCGATCCTGCCACGACCGTTCATGTCAGCGCCGCTGTCAGTGGTGGCTTCCTCCCGCTCTGGCTCATACTGTTGATAGTTGTGGCCGTAGTCGGAGTCGTTGCAGGCTTCTTCGTGTACACGTATGTATATGGCCTCGGCAAGCTGGTCGAGTGCGGCGAGTGCGGTGCGTTCATACCCGCTGCGAGCAAGAGATGCCCGAAGTGCGGTGTCGAATTCGAATCAGGCACGATGAAGTGCTCGGAGTGCGGCGCGTGGATACCTGCTGCGTCCGCTGAGTGCCCCAACTGCGGAGTCAAGTTCGTGGGCGAGGTGGCGGCAGAAGAGGACTACATGGAGCGCATGAGGGCTCAGTACGAGGATCAGGTCGTTTCGAAGTACCGCGAGCTCGCAAGGCCGGAACTGGGCAGGAAGTACAACGACAAGACCTTCGAGGCCTGGTGGAGAAGGCAGCCGGGATACATTTCGTTCGAGGACTGGCTGGCGAAAGAAGAGGAGAAGAAGAAGGAGGGGCCAGTTCCGTGCCCGGTTTGTGGCACGCTGAACCCGAAGGAAGCGACGGTATGCCACAAGTGCGGCACAGTGTTCGCACCGTCAGGCGTGATGCCTCCGAGGAAGGGCCCGCCGCCCGCAGGGACGGCACCGACAACCGCGGCCGAGGAGGAGCAGCCAGTCCAAGAGGCCGGGATGCCCGTCCTGGGAGTGCCTCCAGCCGGTGGAGCTCCGAGGATGGTCATAAGAAGGCCCATTGACCGCAAGGTCGTGCCAAAGAAGATCATCAAGACCCCGCTCGGCGAGGAGAAGACCGAGGGCGGAGAGAACCAGTAGGCCTCAGTCAAACCCTCTCAAACCGTTTCCATCGTTTTTCATTTCCTACGGCTTAGCGTGCGCTCTCGCAAATCAACCTATAGGGTCGAGCGCGATTCGTGCATTGGTGAGGGCGATGCCTCGAATGAACCAAGTCGTGCGGACCATGATGCGACACAAGACTATCAGAAAATACCAGAAGAGGATGCCATCCAAGCAAACCATCCGCACGATCGTGAGGGCAGGCCAGCAGGCCCCCTTTGCATCGCAGCTCTACAGCGTCATCCTCTCGAGAGATCGGTTCAAACAGGCCTACAGAGCGCCTCTGTTGTTCACCATATGCGTCGATGTCCACAAGTTCGAGCTGATCATGGCTAGAAGAGGGTGGAAGCTACGGACAAACGACCTCACCCTACTTCTGTTCGGGATAGAGGACGCTCTTCTGATGGCCGAGAACATGGTCATCGCGGGCGAAAGCCTCGGCCTCGGGAGCTGCTTCCTGGGGTTCGCGATGTATCGGGCTGAGAACATTGCAAGGGCCTTCCATCTGCCCCCGAAGGTGTTCCCTATCGTGCAGCTCGTGATGGGCTATCCAGATGAGGATCCCCCGCCGAGGCCAAGGTATCCTCTGGACTACACTCTCTTCGAGGGCCGATACCCAGAGTTGACAGACGAGGCCGTCGCGGGTGCAATGAGAAGAATGGATGAGGGATACTTGGAGCAGGATTACTACCGGAAGCTTCGTACAAAGATTAAGCAAGAGGGTGCTCAAAAGGAGGAGTTCAGCTACGATGACTACTCCTGGACCGAGCACATATGCAGGAAGTGGGGGCAATGGTACCCAGAAGCGGACGACCTGCTCCTTCAGCTAGAACGAAGAGGATTCCACATAGCTCGTAGGTCGAAGAAGGACTGACAGGATTCTCAGATCCTCTCTGCGCCTTCAGCCAGCTTCGCCCTTACCTCTTTCATGACCTTCTCGGGGTCCTTGTAGTAGGCGGAGATGATCGTCGCGACCTTCCTGTGGCTGTCCATGGCCATCTTCTTCATGTAGTCGAGGATGTCCACACGTCTCTTGATCTCCCGCTCCATCTCCCTCGGGGACCAGTTCCTGGCCATCCTGACCTTCTCGTAGACATAGCTGTGGCCGCTGTAGTTGAATGTGTCATCCGCAGGGTTCCACGTGTAGACTGAGTTGGTGATCAGCTCGTTCGTCTCCGGGTCGATGCCGACTATCTCGGTCAGGGACTTCACGCGCCTGGTCATCTTAGTACCGACTTTGACCTGGGCCTGAAGGAGCACGACGTTCAGCGCCGTCACGAGCGCTCTGGGCAGATTGATCGGGTCGTTCTCCATTCTGTGGACCATCGCTTGGACGTCCTCTGCGTGGAAGGTCGAGTAGCAGGTCTTGCCTGTGGCCATGGCCTGGAACACGACGTACGCCTCCTTGCCTCTGACCTCACCGACCATCAGGTACTGGGGCCTCTGCCTCATCGCAGTCGTGAGCAGGTCGAACATGTCTATCTCGCCCGCGGCGCGGCCAGTAATGTGACTCTTGCCCCCGAAACCTTCTCGGGTCAGTGCAGGGACCCAGTTCTCGTGGGGCAGGTTGAGCTCCCTGGTGTCTTCTATGGAGACGATCTTCATCTGAGGCGGTATGAACAGCAGGATCGCGTTCAGGGTCGTGGTCTTCCCGCTCGCAGTACCTCCGCAAACGAGCATCGATTGGCCGTACTCTATCGCGATCCAGAGATAGGCCATCATCTCGGTGCTCATAGTCTTGAACTTGAGCAGGTCAAGGGGCGTGAACGGGTTCTCCTTGAACCGTCTGATGGTGAACGAGGAGCCCCTCTTGGTGACGTGCTTTCCGAGGGTCGCCTGCAGTCTCGACCCGTCGGGGATCGTCGCGTCGAGCAACGGGCTCGCGACAGAGATGTGCTTACCACACTTCTGGGCCAGCCAGACAACGTATCCATCCAGTTCCAGGTCGGTGTCGAACTTAAGGCTGGACCTGATCGAACCGTACTTCCTGTGGTAGATGTAGATCGGGACCTTGACCCCATCGCAGGAGCAGTCCTCGACGTTCGGATCGTTCATCATCACGTTGACGACCCCGTATCCAAGGAAGTCCCTGACCACGTAGTACATCACTTTCTCCTTCGAGATCGGGGTCAGCGAGATGCCCAGCTGGGTCATCATTTTCTCGACGATTCGGCGGAGATACTTCTCTTTCTCATCGGGAGCGGCCTCGGTCATGTGCTCCACGGAGGCCACGAGGGTCTGTTTCAGCAGTTCGAGGACGTCCTTCTCGTCCTCGAGCAGCCTCGGCTCGATGACCTCGTAAAGATACTCGTTGGCCTTGTTGTCGTACTTTATCCTCACATAGGAGTAGTTCTGCTTGATGGGCAAGAGCTCCACTTCGTCCATGTTGGGCTCGGACACCTTCGGGACGTCTGCGATCCTACCCATGTCCATTGACGCCTCGGTGTGAGATAGCGCCATCTTCATCGGCTTTGGCTTGATGTTCAGCAGGAAGTTGTAGTAAGCCGCCTTCAAGCCAGGACTCTTCTTCTCTGGAGTTTCTCCGGCCGCCTCTGGTTGCGCTTTTTGCTGCACTGTCTCGGTCGTGTTGATCACCCGAAGAGTATTCTAAGAGATACGAACCCGGACAGCAGCATGATGAAGCTGTGCCTGAGTCCGATCGAGATGCTTCCTTTCTGTATGACTCCCGCCAGGATGCCGTCGCCCACCGCGTGTACCACTACCGAAAGCAGAAACACGAACGATACCGACGGGATGATGTCCGTGTGGATGGTTACACCGGGTATATCCCCGACGCCTGCCTTCGCAGCCTGCTCGCTAACCGAAGCTCCCGCCTCCTCCATCTTGGGCAGGAACTGGCCCTGCAGGATCAAGATGGTGGCGATGAACACGAAGAACGCGATGTAGACGACGAGCACATAGGTCTGCATGGTGACTCCTCGCTCCTCGTCTGTGAGGATGGTCTCCTTGGCGTCGTGGGAGACCATGCTGAGGACGTCCGCTACGTTGCCTCCGGCGTCATTGGCCTTCATGATGATTGATGACATCCTGATCACGAGAGGGGTCTTCACGCGCGTGGCGAAGAGTCTGATGGCCTCCGATGCGGGGACTCCCCACTCTATCTGGGCGGCCATCTTCTTTATCTCGGGCGTGAGTCGGCCGTACCTGCCTGAGGACGCGACAACGATCGCATCTGCAAGTGTCATGCCGAACCTGCCCGCCTCGGCGACATCCCTGAGGAAGTCGGGCAGCCTGGTCTCGATCTCGTGGATGTGCTTCTCCTTGGCGCTCACGTAGAACCCGATGCTGATCACGGACAGCATTGCGAGTATGATCCAGTCGACCGGTTCCAGGGGAAAGTCGAAGCTACCTAACTGATCGATGAAAGCGAAGAACCCGAAGACCGCGGCAATCGCTATGGAAAGGCCGAGCCAGGTCTTCGTGAAATCCACCTTCTCGGTGGCGAGGATCTGCTTCAGAGCCTTGTCCCTCTCCTTTTCAGACATCTTTCTCTGGGCGGGCATTACATCGCAGCCTCCTTTGACATGTTCCATATGACGAAAATGAAACCGAACTGGGACACGGGTATCATGCCAATGACTATGACATACAGCATCAGCAGCATGAAGTCAGGGTCACCGCCACCGACGATTGCCATGATCGCCAGGATGAGCACAAGGAACAGGGGGAATGCGACGACGACGGTCACGAAGGACTCTGCAAGCATCCCCAAGGTTTCCATCTGGGACTTCAGGGCAAGCTTGTTCTCCTTCTGGTACTCCTCAGCCTTCAGCAGGAAGTAAGGCTTGAGCTGCCCGCCAGATGTGGACGTTGTGATGACGCCTTGTAGGAAATCCTGGAATTTCGCGGAAGGCGATCTTCGAGCCGCTTTCTTGATGGCGGTCAGTATGTCGGCCCCTAGGAGTTCCGTGTCCCTTGTGATCCAAGCCGCCTCCTGGTGTATCTCACCGTAGACCTTCTGCCTCGAAAGCTCCTTGAATATGACATCGATGTTGACATCCGCAGAGGCCATCGCCGAGATGAAGCTCATCGCGGCTGCAATCCTCTTGTCGATGTCCCTGCCTCGTGACTTCGCCTTGCCACCGGGCCCGCTAAGCAGCAGGAAATAGGCCATCACTGGCAGGAGGCCGATGGCTAGCCCCGCGACGAGTATCCGCAGGATGAGGGCAACGCCCAGTATGCCGAATATCAGGACGCCGACCACGATGGCTATCGCAATCCCGATGATGGCCGAGACGAGGGTGGCCATCAGGACATACGCGAGATACTCCTCTGGCCTGATCTTCATGTGGGCTTTGAGAAGTGAATCGTCCAGCTGCTGCAGCTGGTTGGTCTTCGTCTTGGCGTATTTGCCCATTGTCCTCCACGAGAGGTCCTGGAACTGCGAGAGCTTGATGTATTCCGGGACTGCGCCTTTGATGAGCCGAACAGTGTGCGGACCGAGTCTGGCCCCCGGGTCCGATATCTTCGTCTTGAGGTATTGGGCAGGCTTCACCTCGATCTTCTTGAATAGATCGGTTACTTCAGGCAGCTACAACACCTCCAGATGGCGCAGCGGTCATCCCAGGTTTCTGCGCCGCTCCGTAGAGCTCCCTTCGGACGCGTTCGGCGCACACCTTGGGCTCCTTGTAGTACTCCCTGATGAGTTCCCAGATGTCCCTGAAGTCTGCTATGTCCTTCGCCACGAGGTACTTTACGATGTCCACCCTCCGCTCGAACTCCTGGAGTAGCTCCTCGTGAGTCAGGTTCTTCATTTCCATGATCTTGTCGAACAGGAAGCTATGGCCC
This sequence comes from Euryarchaeota archaeon RBG_19FT_COMBO_56_21, assembly GCA_001800815.1. Lineage (GTDB taxonomy): Archaea > Thermoplasmatota > Thermoplasmata > UBA10834 > UBA10834 > COMBO-56-21. The sequence goes on along the minus strand of MGWC01000053.1, from coordinate 27,925 downwards.
TTGAAGACGAACTTGTCAGTCGCCTGGTCCCACTCGTAGACAGTGTTGCTGATCAGCTCGTTCGTCTCAGGCTCGAACCCGACTATCTCTATTACCTGCTTGATGCGTCTGACCATGTCCATGCCTACCCTGGCATGCGTCTGGATTATGACGTTCCTGAGCGCGGTGAGCAGGATCCTTGGGCAGTTGATGGGCGGGTTCTCGAGCCTATTCACCATGCCCTTGACGCTGTCCGCGTGCATAGTGGAGAAAGTCGTGTGGCCCGTCGCCATCGCTTGGAACATCGTGTAGGTCTCCTTACCTCTGACCTCACCGACGATGATGTAGTTGGGCCTCTGCCTCAGGGCAGCCCTGACGAGGTCGTACATGTCGATCTCACCCGCGGCCTTGCCATCAGGGCCTCTCTCTCCTGCGCCAGACCTGGTCGTGCCGGGGATCCAGTTCTCGTGGGGCAGGTTGATCTCCCTCGTGTCCTCCATCGTGACCACCTTGGCGCCAGGAGGTATGAAAAGTGACATCGCGTTGAGGGTGGCTGTCTTCCCGCTCGCAGTGCCGCCACATATGATGGCAGACTCGCCGTGCTCGACGCTCAGCCACATGTACGCGATTATCTCAGGCGACGCGGTACCGTACTTTATGATCTCCACAGGAGTGAAAGGCTTCTCTTTGAACCGCCTGATAGTGAACGACGCTCCCCTGGTTGTGACCTCTCGAGCGTAGGTCGCCTGTACTCTGTGGCCTTCGCCGGTCGTGCCGTCCAGGATGGGGTTCGCGACCGAGAGCTGCTTCCCGCACCTTTGGCCAAGGTTGACCACGAAGGAGTTGAGCGTGTTCTCGTCCGGGAAGACGATGTTGGTCTTGATCGACTCGAACTTGCCATGGAACACGAAAAGCGGGATACCGACTCCGTCGCAAGACACATCTTCTATGTGCAGATCATTCATCAGAGTGTCGATCGGCCCGTAGCCGACGAAATCCCTGGCTATGAAGTAGCTGATCTTGTCCTTGGATATGGGCTCAATGGAGAGGCCTCTTGACTTTATGTAGCTCTCGACACTCTTCTCGAGGTACTCCTTCTTGTCCATCACGGACAGCTTTTCCCACTCATAGTCCAGCGTCTTCTCGAGGGTATCCTTGATGAGCGCGAGCAACTCCTCTTCGTCCTCGCTGAGCTTGGGCTCTATGACGTTGAGCAGGTACTCGCTCGTTGCCTGGTCGAAGGTCGCCATGATGTAGCTGAAAGGGTCTTGGACCGCGTAGAACCCCACCTCGCTGATGTTCGAGTCGGTGATGGGTGGTATCTCAGTGTAGACGGACCCGCGTCCCCGGCTCCAGTCCCTCTTCCTTGCGGAAGCGCCTCTGGCCTGCTTGACTTCCACCGGCTCGGACTTCATCTTGGCGATTGAGCCTACCCAGCCTTGGTAGATTCTGGATCCAAGAGGCATCTTCGGGGCCTTCACATCGAGTTCGGTCTTGACCTTGGGTCTAGCTTCAGCCATTTTCTCCCACCTCACACCCCGATCTCTCCGATAGCCATCTGGACGTTGGCCTGGGTGTAATCTAGTATCTTGACATCGTGAATCACCAGAGTCATCGTGTAGTAGTTGAACGCCGGGTCGCTGAATCTGTAGAGAATGGGTGTGGCCATGTCATAGTTCGTGCCCTTCACAAGGCCTGCCAGTCCGAGCGTCCTGTTGAAGTAGTTGTACCACGCGGTCCCGTGCTTGGACACTATCTGTATGGTGAGGTCCGACAGCGCGGGGTTCGTGTACGCCGAAGTGCCCGCATATTGCAGATCCGCATTGACTCCCTTGGAGCCAGTGCCCCCCACGGTCACATTGGTGCCGTAGAGCGACACGTAGGTAATCATCACGACAATGCTGGGATTCCCGGAGTCGCCGCTGTTCTTAATCGAGAGCTGAGGCCCTGCAATCACATACTCGCCGTCGCTCTGGTTGAGTATGATGGCTCCGTTCTCGTAGGCGATATGCTGTTCTACAAAGTACCTGTTGGGGCAGTACAGGTCCAGCATTCCTCCAGACTGGCCATCGTTACTAGGGCTCAATGTGTTCAAGTTCGATCCGGATTGATATATGTATGTTATGTTGAAGCTCGGTTTCGTAGAGAGTGACATGGGTGTGAACGAGAGGATTCCGGCTGTTCCCGCAGCAAAGACGGGTATGCCAGCAGAACTCAGGGTCACAGGCACGAACACTGGCGCAGGGGCGACGAGGCTGTTCGCATAGTTGGAGATTGCCAGGTCGATTGACGATTTGATTGTCGCGAACTGCTGGATGGCGGTGGACATGTGCGCGCTCTCGTTGTCGCTCATCCAAACGGGCACGAACTGATTCGTGAAAATGCCGAAGAAGGTAAGGAAGACTAGCAGCGCCATGATCGTGCCGACAGTTGAGGCAACACCTTCGCTATTGTCCCACCGAGGGGATTTCTTGATCCTGTCGCCGACCGATTTATCAGAGTAGTGCGCGTGCTGGGGGGACAATGCCATCCTACCACCAAACGGGGGTTTTCGAAGCAACCTAATCAGCGACTGGAACATATTTAATACTGTCGTTTCCGGTATCGCGCGAAAAACAGGTGTGGCTTGACAGAAAAAATCTTTCAGATGTGCTGATTTTTCATCGTTCTTTTTTCATTGTCAAAGCGCCCATTCTGAGCACCGCGCGCAAGCTCCGAAAGTCCTTTTCTCGGCCTTCGCGCGTTTGCCGAAACCAGCCAAACTTTAATATAACTTCATGTGTAACTGCCCTTCTGCTCCCTGATGCCGTGGTAACTCAGCTGGGAGAGTGCAAGACTGAAGATCTTGAAGTCGCTGGTTCAAGTCCGGCCCACGGCACCATGCTTCTCCCGCAGATCTGCATGACATCGCTTCATTGCATGCGCATAGTTTAAGGTCGAGAAGACACTCCTAGAACCATCTTCAGGGGGATGACGAGTGCCAATAAAGTCATTCGAGGTCATTTCGATAGATGCCAAGAGGTTCTCAAGGCTCGGCGAAAGAATCCCGCAGCTGCAGGTCGATCAGAACACTTCCGTAACTAGCGTCACCGCGCTCTCTGACAAGGAGGTCCAGCTCGAGTTCAGATTCACTGTGAACTACGCGAAGGGTACGGTCGGCAAGATCGAGATCGACGGGAAGATAGTTTGGGACGGCGACGCGCGCGCTATCGCCAGCCAATGGTCTCAATCTCGCGCTCTTCCGCCCGAGGTGTTCAGCCCAGTTCTCTTCGCGGCTTACACAAACTGCACCCCGACCGCTGTGCTCACTGCTCGAGATCTCAGCCTGCCACCACCGATACCTCCGCCCCCGTACGCCCAACAGGGTCCGGGTGCAAAACCGCAGAAAGGTGCAGGCGGAAAAGACGCACGCCACTCGATGGAAGTTGCTTAGAATCGGTCGGGAATCTCGGTCATCTGATGTGATCGAGTGAGAACGAACCGATTGTCACATTGACCTTCGTCGCAGAGTACCTTATCCACGCTCTTGACTGCACGTCGCAGATTCCTCTTATCGAGAGGAAGGTGTTCAGGTTCTCCACCTTGAACTCGATCATCCCGTCCATGACCGAGCCGATCATCTGTATCTCCTGCTCGCCGTGGACGCCCTTCTCGATTGTGAATAGCGACACCGCACGGTCCCTCTTCCTCCTGCCCGCCACTGGGCTCAGGAACCTGAACGCGGTCCCGGGGTCGAGATACGCGATGAGTGTGGATATCGATCTGAAGCCCACCCTGTAGTACTCGTGCTTGTCCTTGAACTGCTTCGCCGCAGCCTCGATCGCCTTGTGTATCGATTCGTAATCCGTTGGCGCCTCTATGTAGTCCGTGTAGGGATCCTGAGTGTCGTCTCCCATGCTGCGCGAATATGCGTCCACATAGCGGACGAGTCCCAGCTTCTCGTATTCCTCATATCCCGACACTACGAACTGCATCTCCTCTCTGATCTCCTTCGGGGTCTTCTCTGTCAGAACCCATATCGCCGGCACTCCCTTCTTGAGTCCCTCAGCGATGAAAACATTGAGCATTACTTCCTTGCCGGTAAAAGGCGGTCCATAGACCAGAATGTTCGAGCCGAACGGTATGCCGCCGAGAAGCAGGTCGTCTAGCCTCGTTGTGCCGGTCTTGACCTTCTCGAGCTTCATCTCGACCAGTCTGTCCTGCTCGCGCTTCTCGATCTCCTCAGTTATGACTCCTTGCTCCCGCATTCTGAGCTCTTCCTCTTTTGAGGAGAGGTACTTCTCCTTTGTGCGGATCTCCTCCTCTTTCGCTGTGACCTCTGACTGGAGTTGCTCTAAGCGTTTCTTCAGCGTGATATCGTCCGTCGGACCGAGTTCGGCCTTCTGCTGGGTGACCCGCTTCAGCTCCTCCTGGAGCATGCGCTCTCTGTACATCAGATCCTCTTCTCGCCTCAGCATCTCCTCTTCCTTGTACTTCATCGGCTCTCTGATCTTCTGCAGCTCGTCCTCGCGGATCTTCATTTCTTCCCTGAGCCTCTGGACTTCCTGTTCCCTCACCACGTGCCGGCGCTCCATCATCTGGGCGTCCTCGAGCCTCTTCATTATCTCCTTGTCGGCGATCGTGCCGGGCTTGGTAGTGAGGCGCAGTATGTCATCCTTCTGCTTTATCTCCACCTCGGCGGAGGCGAGCTTGGATTCGAGCTGCTGCATCTTGGATGCGAACTCTGCCTCATGCTTTGACAGCTCCTCCATCCGCTGGACATCTGATTGATCAACAGCGATCTGGCCAGGGCCCGGGGCGCCAATGGCTCCGAGCACCCCTCTGCTGAGGGCCTCCTCCTTTGCGAGAAGTTGTCTCTTCATCGCCTCCAGGTGGGCGCTCATCTCTGTGAGCTCTACCTCTCTCTTCTTCAGGTCCTGGGCCTCCGGAGGCATCTCCTGGATCCCGGTGTCGATCTTGACCTTCAGCATCGCATTCGCTTCCTCAAGTTGCATTATCCGCAGTTCGAGGGTTTCCCTGTTCGCCATTTCCGAGGCGAGCTTGTCCGCGATGTTGGGCTGGTCGATCCCGGCCACCTGCTGATTCTTGATGAACTTGATGACTGCAATGCTCCCGCGCTTCACGTTCTCGAGCTCTTCCTCCAGATGCTTTATCTTCTGGCGTTCGGTCTCGAGCTCCCCCTTGGCCTTGGCGAGTTCCTCGATTGTGGCCTGAGGGTCGAAATCGCCCGATTCAAGTTGGCGCAGTTTCTCCTTAAGTGTCTCGCGCAGCTGGATTAGTTCCGCTTCTCTAGCCAGAGCCTCGTTGGGGCCGATCGACTGGGGCTGTTGTTCAGTGGTCGGGACGCGCTCCAACCAGACATTGACATCTTCTTCCTCCCCTGCGAGCCATTTGGCCAACGAATCGTCCCTTGGGGCTTCCCTGTTTTCCACGGTCGCAACCGGTTCTGCTCGCTGTTCTCCAGATAGCCATTCCGAGAGGCCGACATCTTCTCCCTGGAGCCAGCTGGCAAGGGATCGGTCTCCTGGGCCTGAGATCTCAATCGCACCCTGGATTATCTTGTTGGCGAGCTTCTCCCCCATCCCCTTCACTGCCGAGAGATCGTCCACCTTGGCATTCTGGACATCCAGTATCGATCGGTAGCCGGCCTCGTGCAGTATCTCGGCCTTCGCCTCGCCTACGCCAGGTATTCTCCGGAGCTCCTCTAGCTCCTTATCGGTCTGATCGGAACCTTCCGTCTCCTTCGGAGGCTCGGCCTGAAGGCTCGTGTAGCAGTTCTCGCATTTGGCCGTACCTTCCGGTGACTTGTGACCGCAAATGGGGCAAGTCAGTTCGCTTGCCGGAGGTTCCTCTTCGTTTGGCATCAGTTCTACCGGACCGGACCCGCGGGGGTTACGGGACTGTGATGAGCCGGGTGCTTTTTGAAGCATTTGCCCGTACACTCAATGGCGCGGTAATCTAAATAGTCAGATTGAAATATTTATAGTTACCCGCATGGAAATCGCTTCTGGGTTTCAGGCCATCCGAGGCGTCGCCCCCATGATCCGCCCCAGTCTTCCCATGCCCGAATCTCGGAGGTAAAGGCAAAGGAACAACTACTCTTCTGGGTATTCCATGTCTCAACCTATGGTCGAGGCAACGGGGAAGAAGGAGAAGAAAGAGGAGGCCAAGCGGGAGCGGATCGGCGTTTATGTGTGCCATTGTGGCACTAACATCGCCGGGACCGTTGACTGCAAAGCCGTTTCTAGATACGCCAAAGACCTCGAGGGCGTGATTGTAAGCAGCGACAACGTCTACACTTGTTCCGAGCCCGGCCAGAATCAGATAGTCGAGGACATCAAGAAGCACAACCTGACCAGAGTAGTGATAGCATCATGTTCGCCGAAGATGCACGAGAAGACTTTCAGGAAGACTATTCAGGACGCCGGCCTGAACCCCTACATGCTGGAGATGGTCAACATCCGGGAGCAGTGTTCGTGGGTCCACAAAGACAAGACCGCGGGCACTACGAAGGCAAAGGATCTCGTAAAGGGCGGGGTGATGAGGGCTGCCCACCTCCAGGCACTGTATCCCAAGGAACAGGATGTGTCCAAGGATGTACTGGTGATAGGAGGAGGCATTGCTGGCATATCGGCCGCGCTTCAGCTGGCCAACTCAGGGTACAAGGTCTACCTCGTGGAGAGGAAGTCGAGTATCGGTGGCAGGATGGCACAGCTGAGCAAGACCTTCCCCACTCTGGACTGTGCACCATGCATCCTGAGTCCAAGGATGGTCGAGGTAGGGACTCACCCCAACATCGCGCTCTTCACGGGGGCTGAGGTCGTCGACTTCTCAGGCACCCCGGGGAACTACAAGGTCAAGGTGCGGGACGCCCCGAAAGGAGTCGACCCGAAGAAGTGCATCGGCTGCGCCAAGTGCGAAAAGGTCTGTCCGGTCAAGTCCTTGAACGAGTTCGAGGAATGTCTGTACGATCGCAAGGCCATATACAAGCCATTTCCGCAGGCGGTCCCCGCGGCGTATGTGCTGGATTTCGAGAATTGCAAGAAATGCGGAGCATGCGTGAAGGTGTGCTCTGCCCATGCGATCGACCTCGAGGATACCGAGAAGTTCCACGAATTCGAGGTTGGAGCGGCCATTGTCGCCACCGGCTTCGACATGTTCGATGTCAAGAGACTGCACGAGTACGACACTTCGCTGCCGGATGTCATCACAGGGACCCAGATGGAGCGTCTGATGATAAACGAATGCGGGGCTGGCATAGTCCTGAAGCGAAAGGCTGACGGGGGCCGGGTGAAGAAAGTCGCTTTCGTCCTTTGCGCTGGTTCAAGGACAAGGAAGGTGGGGGTGCCGTGGTGCAGCAAGATATGCTGCAATTATGCGATCAAGCAGTCCGTCATCCTGAGGAAGACTTTCCCCTACATGCAAGTGTACGTCTACTATATTGATATCAGATCGGCGGGGCGCGGATTCGAGGAGTTCTACGTGCGCGCCCAGGAGGAGTACGGAATCAAGTTCATCCACGGCAAGGTATCCGACATCCAGAAGGGGGAGAACGGAATAATGGTGAGAGCCGAGGATGTCACGCTGGGCGAGATCGTGGAAAACCAGTTCGACATGGTCGTGCTCTGCACCGCCATGGTTCCTTCCAAGGGCTCGGACTCACTGGCGAAGCTGCTGAAGGTCCCCCTCGGGGAGGACGGATTCATATCGGAGAAGCATCCCAAGCTCGACCCGATCTCGAGCCACAGAAGTGGCATATTCGCAGCCGGGGTTTCCCTCGGTCCGAAGGATGTGAGGGACAGCGTGATCGAGGGGCGGGGAACCGCCGCCCAGGCCATTGAGTTCCTCGGCACTGGGAGGATCCTCATCGACCCCGTGAAGGCGTACGTCTCCGACGGAATGAAGTGTACCAAATGGAAGGCCTGTGAAGCGATCTGCCCCGTCAAGGCCATCCAGGTGGACGAGGTCCCTGTGATAGACGCGATCGCGTGCATAGGATGCGGCGCCTGCGTGTCAGAGTGCCCGGAAGGCGTTTTGGACATAGCACACTACACCGATTCTCAGTTGGATTCCGAGATGAGGGGTGTCCTAGACAGATCGGCATCCGATATCAGGATCGTCGGCTTCTTCGGTGACATCCTCGCCTATGTCGCAGCGGATACCGCGGGCACGGCTCGCATGGAATATCCGCCGAGCATCAGGATGGTGAGGGTTCCTTCGGCTGCAAGGACGGCAAGGAAGGAGATCCTGAAGGCGTTCGCATATGGCGCCGATGGAGTCGTCCTGTCCGATGAGGAAGGGGGCGAGATACAGCACATCGTCGAGGAGCGAGTGAAGGTTCTTGGCCCTGAACTCGACGCCCTCGGGATAGGCAAGGACCGGGTGATTTTCGTTCCAATGCTGCTTCCGATATACAAAGTGCTCCCCAAGTTCATCGATACCTTCGACAAGAAGATCGCTAAGCTGGGCAAAGTGCCGGACCAGGTCAGGGCAAAGGCCCTTGAGGCGTCCAACCAGAAGATAGGCCCCGTCTTCGGACCTAAAGGTTCGGCTGGGCCAGTCTCGCATGCGGGTCACTGACGCACGTGCGTGCGCGCCTTACTGGTGGACCCCATGTCACCCCATGTCTAAACATATTTATATGGTGAGGTCCAATAAGAATAGGCGTTCAGCGCCTGGCGTTTAGACGAAGTGATGCATGATGGAGAAGCGCGTGCTGGTGAAGATAAACAAGGACAAGACGGAGCTCTCGCTCCGCGAAGTCCTCGACAAGATCAAGGAGCTTCAGGAGAAGAACCCCGATATGGAAGTCTTCTTCGACGGGGACCAGTACGCCATATGCGGAAGGCTTAGGAAAGCCCCAGAATGAGACAGCTTCTAAGAGCCTTCAGCTGATTGCCATTGGAGGTTGCTAATGCCAGGCAGGGTTACGATTGGGCTCTACAATTCCTATGATCCCGTGCGCTTCCACGAATCGCACAGGAGGGCCTTGGCGAGAGCAGGGCCCCTTGCGTTGGCTTTCAACTGCAACCTGGCGACCTTCGGCTTTCCCTATGAAAAAGAACTCTCCACACCCGTAGAGATTGCCAATTGGGTCTCAACCACGACCAGCATCGGCGAGAGCGGCGCATACCTCGTTGAACTCGCAAACAAGGGGCGATTCTCCGCATTCGATTTTCCCAAGAAGGGCTTTCCTCCGCAGCTGGGCGAGGTCGTGGTCACGACCAGGAAACCGTCGTCGGAGCGAAAGGCCTCTCTGTCGGATGTCAGGTCGGCTCTGAAATCCGGACGTTCTGTTTTGCTCGTATTCGGCTTAGGTCCTCGTGGCCTCCCCAAAGAGGTCTTCGAGATCGGCCAGAAACACCTTGATGTGACAGCAAAGGGACTGTCTCTTGAAACCTGCACTGCTCTGGGAGCGGTGGTGGGCGCCCTACTAGCCAAATGAAGTGTTCGCCGAGAATCAATACTTGCTGTAGGTGAGTCCTAGCGACGGGACCTTGATGCTGTCGGATCTGACTGCACGTCCCACAATCTTGGCACCTTTTCCAGCCGCCTTCACTGCTCGCTCCGCTTCCTTGTTTGGCACGACCAGACAGAAGCCCATGCCCATGTTGAAGATCTGGTACATCTCCTTGTCTGAAACGTTGCCGAGCTTCTGGAGTACATCGAAAAGTGGTTGGCGCCTCATCGGGTCATCGATCTCGAAGCCGATGCCTTTCTTGAGCCGTATGAGGTTTCGAAGCCCTCCGCCAGTGATGTTCGCCATCCCTCGCACATCGAACTGTTCGATCAGTTTCAGAACCTGTCGCACATAGATGGTTGTGGGCTCGAGGAGTTCCATGCCGATCGACCTGTTCAGGCCCTTGACCTTCTCCTTGTATCCGATGCCGTTCCTTTCGACTATCTTCCTCGCCAGGGTCAGGCCGTTCGAGTGGATTCCCGAGCTCAGAAGTCCTATGAGCGCGTCTCCTGCCTTGATCTTCTGGCCTGTGATGATTTTGTCCTTTCTGACCATCCCTAGACAAGTTCCAGCCAAATCGAACCCTTTGACGAGCTCAGGGAGGACGGCTATCTCACCGCCTACAACAGTCATGTTCGACATCGCCGCTCCTGCTTCAAGCCCCTTGCCGACTTCGGAAGTCACTCTCTCATTTGGTTTGTCGATGGCGATGTAGTCCACGAAGGCGATCGGCTCTGATCCCACGCAGATGGTGTCGTTCACATTCATCGCTATGCAGTCGATACCTACGGTGTCCCATTTCTCGAGCTCATCGGCCACCAGGAGCTTGGTCCCCACACCGTCGGTGCACAGCGTCAGCGCATATTCGCCGAAGTCAACGAGGCCTGTGAAGTGCCCAGGGAGGTCGATAGGCTTTCCAAGGCCCTTTCTGCGATACTTCAGGTGCTCAACCAGCGCCGAAATGCTGCTGGATTTCTTGTCGATGTTCACCCCGGCCTTGGCGTAGGTCATCCTCACGGGCATTGGTGGCCTCCCCTCTGGGTGGGCGATTGCATCGTTTGCCTAAACCTTTTGTGTAGGCGCGTAGGAAACAATAAGTGTGGGCTTAGGATTCTTAGTGGATGTGACCAAGCAATGGAGGGCTGATCGGCGCAAAGACAAGTACTACGTCAAGGCCAAGAAGGAGCACTACAGGAGCCGCGCGGTCTACAAGCTCAAGCAGATCGACTTCAGATTCGACCTGATACGACCGGGAGATGTTGTTGTCGACCTGGGAGCGTCTCCGGGTGGTTGGTCAGAGGTGGCCGCTGAGTTAGTGGGCTCCGAGGGCAAAGTCATTGCTATGGATATCGATAGGATGGCGCCCATCGAGGGAGTCACTTTCATTCGCGGAGATATTAGGAACGATGCTGTGGTGTCGAGGTTGAAGGAGGTGATTCCCGACGGAGCTGATGTCGTCATCTCCGACATGTCCCCTGACATCAGCGGGAACTACTCCTACGACCACGCGAAATCGGTCGAGCTCTGCGAGCACGCGCTACGGTTCGCAGCTGCAACCCTCAAAGAGGGAGGCAATTTCACTGCGAAGATGTTCTACGGGGACATGAGCAAGGCATTCGTGAACATCGCCAAGAACTACTTTCACGAGGTACACCTGCACCACCCGAAGGCGTCCAGATCGACCAGCTCCGAGTTGTATGTCGTTGGGATCGGTTTTCGCCTTCGAAGAGCTAGTCCCAGAATCTCTTAGTGCGCGCGTACATTATCTCGGCGGCCAGGATGTCCCTGAGGAACTCATCCTCTTCCGTCTGGTATCTCGCGAGGATCCGGGCGGCCGTGTCGGGTCCCACTCCCCGGCCAACAAGTGCTAACACCGCCTTCTTGCCGTGCGCCATGACGAGGTTGGCATTCTTGTAGATCCTCTTCAGCTCCTTTCTCTGCTCCTCGTTGGTCGGCCCCTTCTTCAGTAGGTCCAGCTGAGTCTTGATGTACGGTTGGATCGCAGCCATGAGGACGCCTTCGCACTTCGCGCATCTGATCTTGTCCGGCAGCAGTCCTACAGAGGAGCGCTTCTGTGTCCTGCAGTTCAGGCAGACCATTACGATATCCTCCTTGCTCAGCCGGTCCCTGAGCACGTTCAGCACAGCCTTGTCCGCGCGCTGAGGCTGCATGAGCTCCTTGCGTGTCCCGATGGCCTCCTTACCGATGTGCGAGAGCGGGCCCGTCTCGAGTCCTATGCTGCCATCTTGAATCCTGCGAAGAACTGCCTCGGTCGCATCGACGTCCATGTTCTCCCACATGGTCTTCGCAATGGCCTCTTCGTAGATCGGGCTGTGCTCGAATACGTCTACTAGCTTGGACAGATTGAGCATCTTGTAATCCGCGCCCTTTCGGATCGCGCCGAACTTCTTCGCAACGTGAACGAATTGCCATCTGAGATACGATGAGTTGCGTATCAGAAGGCGCAGGAGCGGTCCCAGCGAGGAAGCATCCGTCTCCCGCAGGATCTTCACAACATCTCCTGCCCTGATATTTCTCGGCGTTTCGAGCACGATCGAATATACATCCGACTGAACCCCGACGCTCTCACCCGATTTCGCAGTTAGGAGCCCGGCGACGAGCTTCGAGATGGTCTCGTTCACCCTGCTGCCGAAACAGCAGTTCAGAACGATCACCCCATCTCCCTGCTCGACGGTGACAAGTTTGTCGGTCGGCAGTGGACGCTCTCCCTGGCTTCTGATCCATTTGAGAAGCTCCTCTTTTGTGTCCTGGTCCGCTGGGTAGATGTCCATGGCCTGGAGCCTTCGTATCGCGCCGACCTCCATTGCCACCTCGAATGGCACTGGTATCTCCTCCCCGACCCAGGACGGAGTGGCTGCCAGCTCTTTGATCTGCTCGACCATGACCTCATCCTCTCCGACCTCCACGACCCTCCAGGTTCTGCCCCGGGCGACGAAGGTCGAGTACGGTTCTGCGTACGTTGCGACGAAGCTCTCGTCGAGCGTGCCGATAATGGCCCGCGATGAGACATCTCTGATCCTGTAGGTCTTCTCGTCGGGGATCATTGATATGTTGTCGAAGAAATGCATCATCCCAGTCGTCTTCTTTCGGAATACACTTTCATCATCCCATAGAATGTGAAGTTCGGCAAGTAGTCTGAGGACGTCGTCGAAATCCTTTCTCAGGAGGTTCCTGAACGGGTACGCCCTCTTGACCGTCTCGAAAGCCAGTTGCTTGTCCACCCTTCCCTCGGTCAGGGTCATTGCGACCAGCTGGTTCGCGAGGACGCTCAATGGATTGTCCCTGATCCCGAACTTCTCAAGCTCCTCGATCATCGCTCTCCTCGCGATCACGATGCTCTCTGCGGTCTCAGCTGGAGTCGTCGTGATGATGCTGCCAACCGAGATCTCCCCGACCTTGTGCCCGGACCTTCCGACGCGCTGAATGAGTCTCGTGACCTGGCGGGGCGAGTCGAACTGTATGGCGAAGTCGGCAGAACCAACGTCGATGCCGAGTTCGAGCGACGATGTGCAGATGAGCCCCTTCAGCTTCTCGGACTTGAAGTCGTCTTCCATCTGCACCCTGATCTCTTTCGACAAGGAGCCGTGATGAACGCCGACTCTGAACGATTCGTCCCAGAGATGGTACCTCACTCCGAGGGCCTCAGCGTTGTCGCGCGTGTTCACGAAGAACAGGGTCGATCTGTGGTCTTCCACGATTTGTCTGCACCTCTTCATGCACGCGATGTGTTTGAGGTCGGTCTGAAGACGGCTGGCCAAGGGCTTGTCGCTGTCGTCGGCTTGAGGGCTCTCGACGTTGATTCGCATGTCCTTCACTGCGGAGACTCTTAGCACCGAGATGTTCCTTCCAACGCCAGCTAGGTAGTTCGAGACCTCGTCGACGGATCCCACGGTAGCAGACAACCCTATCCTCTGGTATTCCCCGGCGGTCCTGACCAGTCTCTCGAGGGCGACCGCTAGCTGCGCCCCCCTCTCATCCTCCGCGAGCTCGTGGATCTCGTCCACGACAACGTGCTTGACATGAACCAGGTGCTGTCTGAGGATGCGCCCGGTGAACAGTATCTGCAGGGTCTCAGGTGTGGTGATCAGCACATCGGGAGGGTTCTTGGTCTGCGCTGCGCGCTCGGATTGAGGCGTGTCCCCGTGCCTCACAGCTATCCTGAGGTCCACCGCCTCTCCGAACTCCTTGAGCCGCTTCAGGAGGTCTCGGTTGAGCGCCCGTAGAGGGGTCACGTAGATGCACCTGATTCCGCCTCGTCTCCCCTGAGCCAGCTTGTGGAGGATAGGCAGCATAGCTGCTTCGGTCTTCCCTATCCCGGTAGGCGCCACCAGCAACACGTGGTCGCCCGACAGGATTGCAGGTATCGCTTTGGACTGCGGCTCGGTGGGTTCCGTGATCCCTCTCTTTCGCAGCAGCTCCTGAAGCCTCTCATCTAGGAGAGCGAATTCCTTCATTCAGTCTTCGAAGAAGTTGCCCCTGGAATATATACTTGCGTTGGGCAGAGCACGCAGAGACTAGAAACCTAATGGCCCATGTAATCCTTTTATCTCGCACTTCGTTTCAGTAGGTGGTTAGAATGGCCAAGATAGAGGACGTCAGGGCGAGAGAGATACTAGACTCCAGGGGGAACCCGACGGTGGAGGTCGACGTGATCCTCTCGAACGGCAAGGTCGGACGCGCATCGGTCCCATCAGGCGCTTCCACTGGCAGAAGAGAATGCCTAGAGCTCAGAGATGCAGGCAAGAACCGCTATCATGGCAAAGGCGTGGAGACCGCCGTCAACAACGTCAATCGGCTCATATGTCCGAAGGTGAGGGGATTCGATCCTAGGGATCAAGCGGAAATCGATCACGCAATGCTCGATCTAGACGGGACGGAGACCAAGAGTAGGCTGGGGGCGAACGCGATACTAGGCGTCTCCCTTGCGGTCGCTCATGCAGCTGCTGCAGATGCGGGTCGCCCGCTCTACAGATATCTGGGCGGGGACAGGGCAAGGGTCCTGCCAGTCCCAATGATGAACATAATCAACGGAGGCGCCCATGCGGACAACAACTTGGATTTCCAGGAGTTCATGGTGATTCCAGCGGGGAGGACATTCAAGGAATCCCTCAGGTTCGGGGCGGAGATATTTCATTCCCTCAAGGCGAACCTGAAGAAGAAAGGCCTCAGCACGGCCGTTGGGGATGAGGGTGGATTCGCTCCGAAGCTGGGTTCGCACGAGCAGGCATTGGATCTTATCATGGAGTCCGCACAGAGCGCCGGCCTGGAGCCGGGCAAGAAGGTGTTCCTGGCCATGGATGCCGCTTCCAGCGAGTTCTACGAGGACGGCAAATATGTCTTCAAGAAGAGCACCTTCGAGACCCTTCAATCTGACGAGATGGTCGACCTCTATGCTGACCTCTGCAAGAGCTATCCGATTGCGTCCATCGAAGACGCGATGTCTGAGGAGGATTGGATTGGCTGGAAGGGGGTCACCGCTCGGCTGGGAAAGCAGATCCAGTTGGTGGGCGATGACCTGTTCGTGACGAACAAGAAGATCCTTGCGGAAGGCGTCAGGCAAGGCTTGGCCAACGCGATACTGATCAAGGTGAATCAGATCGGCACTCTCTCTGAGACCCTCGCCACGATGAAATACGCCTCCAAGGTGCACTACAGATGCGTCGTGTCCCACCGATCTGGTGAGACCGAGGACACCAGCATGAGCGACATCAGCGTTGCGACCAACGCGGGGCAGATCAAGGCCGGCGCCCCCTCGAGAGGCGAGCGGACGGCGAAGTACAACCGGCTTCTACGGATAGAGGAGGAGCTAGGCTCCAAGGCGCGCTACCCCGGCAAGAAGGCCTTCGAGAGGGCCTAGAAAACCCCTCTCTGCTTGCTAGCCAGTGCTGTTCTGACATCGTTGACGCTAGACGTTCGACCGGAGAGGCTCAGGTAAGCGGGTTATGTGAGGACCATTTGGCCATCTGATTGACATTTCTTTGGTCATTTGACCACATCATAAGTCTATTTGTAGACAAACAGTCATTCCATAGTCCAATAATAGACACAATGATAATTATACCTCCTCCACGTTCTGGGGACTCAGGCAGGGAAGCAACTTGGGACTGATGTCTGAATCGATTGGCATGGATTCTTCAGTCGAGCTGAGCAGCCCCGTGCTTCTTCTCCACAATAGGTGTCCTTGCTGCGTTGAGCCGCTCGGGCATAGGGGTCCGTGGTAGAGCCCCGGTCTGATGATTAGGCTGACCGGGTTCTGCCAGATTGATGGTGGTGTTATCAGTGAGCACGAAGAATGGCGATGTGGGAAAGGCGGTTGGATGCACAATTCAGGGGGCGCGCTCCGCGAATTTCGCGACCCACCTAGATGTGCACAACCCGCATCTCGCCGAGATCTGTATCTGCGACACCACCTGCCGGGACGGCGAGCAGATGCCCGGGATATCCTTCTCAATGGAGGAGAAGCTCGAGATCGCCCGGAAGCTCGAGGATATGGGCGTCGAGCAGTTGGAAACTTTCGCAACCTACAACGAGAGCGACAAGAAGTGCGCTGAGCTCCTGATGGCCCAGTCCCGGAAGATGTCGATCATGGGCTGGAACCGCATGGTGAAAGCGGATTTGGCGGATTCTGTCGCGCGCGGCGTTGATGCGGTATCCATATCAACTGACACTTCCGAGATGGCCCTAGAACAGAAGCTGAAGATGACGAAGCAACAGCAGCTCGAAAAGCTAGTTGACTGTGTGAGCTTCGCGAAGAGCAAGGGCGTATACGTCTGTTTCAACGCTGGAGACGCAACTCGTACCTCCATCGATTACCTGGTGGAGTTCGCCTCCGCAGGCAAGAGCGCAGGTGGGGACAGATTCAGGATTTGCGACACGATCGGAG
The DNA here is from genome assembly GCA_001800815.1 of Euryarchaeota archaeon RBG_19FT_COMBO_56_21. GTDB lineage: Archaea > Thermoplasmatota > Thermoplasmata > UBA10834 > UBA10834 > COMBO-56-21. The sequence continues at coordinate 11,582 of MGWC01000053.1, read as the reverse complement.
TCCTGACCCCGGCGTCATCGAAGAAGTTGATACACGCAGTCATGTCAGAGGTCAAAATAGACGTTGAGTTCCACGCTCACAACGATTTCGGCCTCGCCGTTGCCAATGCGCTCGCGGTCGCTGAGGCAGCCTCCGAGTTCAAGGACCGGAAGCTGTGGGTCTCCACGACCGTCAACGGACTCGGCGAGAGGGCGGGGAACGTCTCACTCGAGGTATTCGTGATGAACCTGTACAGCCACTACGCCGTTGACAAGTACAAGACCGAGCACATACTGCCGCTCTGCAAGCACGTCGAGAAGGCATCTGGGCTGAACATCCCCCTCAACCACCCAATCGTCGGGGAGAACATGTTCACGCACAAATCGGGGATTCACGTCGACGGGATTCTGAAGAATCCGAGACTGTACGAGGCCTTCGACCCTGCGAAGCTCGGTATGACCAGGAAGATCGCCCTTGGGAAGCACTCTGGCAAGGCCTCCATCAAGCACAAACTAGAGCAGCTCGGACTGTCGGCAACACCAGAATCTATGGAGCTCATCAGACAGGAGGTCAGCCGGGTGGGCGAGGCAAGAAAGAGGAACATCACGGACGATGAGTTCCTGGAGATATTCAACATAGTTTCCAGATCGAACCTTCGCTCTGCCAGAAAGGTTGCAGCTGTTGAGGCGACCCTGATATCTGGAACGCCTGGGAGATGACCGATGGGCAAGACGATTGCGGAGAAGGTTCTGTCATCTCACTCGGGCCTCGACTGCGCCGCAGGGGAGATTGTAATCGCGTCGGTGGACTTCTGCATGTCCCAGGACGGGACCTCGACCATGATGATAAGGGAGCTCGAGAGTCTCGGGTTCAGTGCTCCCAAGACGAAGAACGGTATGGCGATGGTCATCGACCACAACTCGCCATGCCCTTCGGTGGACGTCGCGAAGATACACACGAGGATACGCGATTTCGCGAACACCAACAGCATCCCACTTTTCGATGTGGGCGAAGGCATCTGCCACCAGCTGGTGCCTGAGAGCGGCAAGGTGCTCCCCGGTGATTTGGCGGTGGGAGCGGATTCCCACACATGCACTTACGGTGCACTCAACGCGTGTTCAACTGGTCTGGGCTCTGCGGATGTAGCGGCAGCGGCTTTCGCCGGAAAGTTGTGGTTCAAGGTCCCGGAATCCTACTCCTTGGTCGTCAACGGCAAGATGCCTCACAGGGTCGGCGCCAAGGACCTCATGCTCAGCGTGATTGGGTCCTTGACCTCGGATGGGGCCACATACAAATCGGTCGAATTCTCCGGCGAGACGGTCAATAATCTGTCCATGGACGGCAGGTTCACAATCGCCAATATGGCCGTGGAGATGGGGGCGAAGTTCTGCCCATTCGCGTTCGATTCCAAGACTGCGAACTGGTTGTCCGTTCGTGGTTTCGGGGACGGAGTCAAGGTCGCGAGCGACTCAGACGCGGGTTTCGAGAAGAGGTTCGATTTCGACGCCTCTGAGCTTGTCCCCAAGGTGGCCAAGCCACATGCGGTGGACAAGGTGGTGGACGTGTCTGCCCTCAGGGGTACTACGATACAGCAGGCTTTCCTTGGTACCTGCACGAACGGAAGATGCAGTGACCTTGAAGCTGCAGCACTGATCCTCAAAGGCAAGCACATCAAGAGCGGTGTGCGGCTCATCGTCGCCCCCGCCTCAAGATCGGTCCTGATCGAGGCAATAGATGGAGGGGTCTACGCGGCGCTTCTCAAAGCAGGAGCAACCATTGTCGCGCCCGGGTGTGGGCCCTGTGTGGGCACGCACGCGGGCATACCAGGCGACGGCGAGAACGTTATTTCGACCGCTAACCGCAATTTCAAGGGCAGGATGGGCAATAACGAGGATGTCGGAATATACCTCGCATCTCCTGAGACCGTGGCCGCATCAGCGCTGGCTGGCGAGATAACCGATCCGAGGGAGGTCCCCTGATGAAACTCGATGGCAAAGTGCACAGGTTCTCGCCCAACGACGACATCAACACTGACTATATCATATCGGGCAGGTACAAGTTCAAGATAGACGACATGAACGAGCTGGCGAAGCACGTGATGGAGGATATCTCTCCTGATTTCGGGAGCAAAGTGCGGAAGGGGGACTTCATAGTCGCGGGCAGGAACTTCGGTTGCGGCTCTAGCCGGGAACAGGCTCCGCGAGCGCTGAAGGCAGCAGGTATCTCCGCAATCATCGCCAAATCCTACGCGAGGATCTTCTACAGGAGCTGCTTCAATGTGGGTCTCCCGTTGTTGGAATGTGACACTGACTGGATCGAAGACGGCGATTTGATCACCGTGGATCTAGACACGGGCGAAGTAGCCGATGCGAGGACTGGTAAGAATACCCAGGCGAAACCGATTCCAAAGACGATGCAGATACTGCTTCGGGACGGCGGCCTCATACCACACCTGAAGAAGCACGGGGATTTCGCTCTGCGTTAGGCTGGTGTTCCACATGTCAAAAGAGATCGTGATACCATTCATTCCAGGGGACGGCGTTGGCCCCGAGATCATGAGGGCAACCAAGCTCGTTGTCGACGCCGCGGTCAAGTCCACTACCGCTGGCGAGGCGTCCCTGCGCTGGGAGGAGCTGCTCGCAGGCGAGGCCGCGTACAAGTCGACTGGTCACTGGCTCCCTTCAGAGACGCTCGCCGTGATCAGGGAGCGCGGAGTCGCACTCAAGGGCCCGTTGACGACCCCTGTTGGCGGTGGCATCAGGAGTTTGAATGTGACCATCAGACAAGCTCTCGACCTGTACGCAAGCGTGAGGCCAGTCAGGTATTTTGAGGGAGTCCCGAGCCCTGTCAAAGAACCTCAGAAGATGAAGATCGTCATCTTCAGGGAGAACACGGAGGACGTCTACAAAGGCGTCGAGTGGAGACAAGGTTCGAAGGAGGCAGCTGAAGTGATTGAGTTCCTGAGGTCCAGGATGTCCGTGGAGATCGCCCCGGATAGCGGAATTGGGATCAAACCGATTTCGGAGACCGCCTCGAAGCGCCTGATCAGGGCGTCCGTGAAATATGCGATAAGGAAAAGGCTGCCTTCTGTCACGCTCGTCCACAAGGGCAACATAATGAAGTTCACCGAGGGCGCCTTCAGAGACTGGGGGTACCAGCTCGCAAAGGAGGAGTTCGCGGACGTCGTTTTGACTGAGGTGGAGATGAAAGCATCTGGAATCTCCAAGCCTCCATCGGGAAAGATAGTCATGAACGACAGGATTGCGGACAATATGTTCCAGCAGATTCTGCTCAGGCCTGACGAATATTCGGTACTCGCGACCCCGAACCTGAACGGGGACTATTTGGCGGACGCATGCGCGGCACAGATAGGCGGCCTGGGCTTGGCCCCAGGAGCGAACATCGGCGATCATACGGCGGTGTTCGAGGCCGTTCACGGCACAGCACCTAAGTATGCGGGAAAGGATCTCGCAAACCCGTGCTCGCTTATGCTCTCGGCTGCGTTGATGCTAGAGCATCTGGGGCTGGACGAAGCAGCCACAAACCTGACAGATGCTATCGGTGCCGCCCTGGCTGATGGCATTATGACGCAAGATCTGGCGAGGCTCAAGGGAACGAGGCCATACGGAACCGCGGAGTTCGCACGCGAGTTGCTCGCTCAACTCTAGCGTTCAGTCTTCCTGGTACATCTTCGCTCTGGATTCTTCGTGGTTAGCTCTGTCAATGTTTCTCTCGGTCCAGATGATGAGAATCGAAGCAACGATGGTTGTGCCGAGGATGACTATCAAGACCACGTTCAGGATCAACTCAGCGTATGATTCCTGCCAGAGAGGTTCGCCTTGGGACGAGAGGAGAGCATATGGCATTGTCGCGAGCACAGCCGCAGCTAGACCTCTCGGCATCATGGCGAACAGGGCGTCTGCATCAGTCTTATCGAGATCACCGAGCTTCCACGCCAGCAGAGACGTCCCTCTTCTGATTGTGATGATTATCCCGATGATCCCCAGGCCGATGATCAGGTGCTTGACATCGAATGTGCTGAAACTGAACACGAGGCCGAGGTAGACATAGAAGAAGGTCCTGACGAAGAAGGAGATCTCTGCGTGGAATTCCTGAATGTGCTCATCAGACGACAAGCGCAGCGTAACGGAGGTCGTCCACCTCTTCAAATGCTTTCTATTGCCGATAGCCAGTCCGAACATGAGTGCTGCCACTGCTGAAGAGCTTTCAATCGGCGATATTTCCGCTACCCCTGCCACTAAGAACAGAGCAGCTACGGTGATCATGTAAGACAATGGCTGGTTGTGCAGCTTCTGCAGCACGAAGAGCCAGAGGAATCCCGCAGCGAACCCGATCGCACCGCCGATTGCGAAGTCAATCGCGAGTTCCCCAGGGATGAAGAACATACTGACATCACCCATCACGATCGCGGACATGAGGGCGATGGCGATGACGATCACCAAGACATCTGTGATGACGCTCTCCATGACCAGCATTGCCTTTGTTTCCTCGCGTATTCTCATCTTGCGGGCAATCGGGATTACCACTGCCTCGCTTGTACCCCCGATTATTGTTCCCACGACGAGCGCGAGCATGATGTCCATGTTCAAGAAGAAGTAGAGCGCAACTGCTACCAGGAGAATCTCGCACAGCAATGTGAGCAATGTGATGAAGGTCGCCAGCTTCATCGATCTCATCAGCGTGTGCAAATCAAGGCTCAAGCCACCGTCGAAGAGTATCAGAACAAGGGCGGTACTCAGGAAGAGGTCTCTGTATTGGTTCACATCGGCGAGTGAAGACTTCGTGAAGAGGTGAAAAGATCCCCCGACGAGCTCCGGCCCCAGCAAGATTCCAAGGAAGATGAGGAGCAGGATGTCAGGCACTCGATACTTCGTGAAGATGAGGTTTGCGAAGAACCCTACGAATATTATGGTTCCAACTGCGAGAAAAGCGGTGATAGTCTGAGCTTCCATCCCTCTCAGCACTGAAAGGGCCCAGGCCAGTATTTTACTGTATTGGGCGCATTCTCATCTGCGCTCCAACAACGGTTAATATCAGCCCCGCTGATTCACCAATCCCATGACCTCGGAAGGGATTGCCTCGGATCAGACGGAGGCGGTGCTGGGGGACTACGACGTCATCATCATTGGCGCCGGGCCAGCGGGACTCTCGGCGGGAATATACGCCATTCGAGCTGGGCTTGAATGTGTCATTCTCGAGAAAGGAGTCCCTGGAGGGCAGGTCATCACGAGCCCGATGATAGAGAACTACCCTGGGTTTGCTGAAGTCCCTGGAATGAAGCTCATGGAAACGATGGCCGAGCACGCGAGGAGGTACGTGGACATCAAGGAGGGCGAGGAGGTCCTCCGCGTCAGAAGCGGCGAGAAGTTCGAGTTGGGTACGACCTCGGGCAGGTACACGTGCAAGGCCATCATCCTCGCCACAGGCTCCAGTCATAGGAAGCTCGGAGTCCCGGGAGAGGAGGGCATGACGGGGAAAGGCGTCAGCTACTGCGCAACATGCGATGGTTTCTTCTACAAGGGGAAGGAGGTCGTGGTGGTGGGTGGCGGGAATACCGCGCTCACCGATGCTCTCTACCTTGTCTCCATCGGGTGCGAAGTCACGATTATTCACAGGCGGGCGGAGTTCAGAGCGGACCAACACCTCCAGCTGAGCGTGAAGCAGCACAAGACACCGGTCATGATGGAGACCGTCGTGGAGGAGATCGTTGAGGGCGAGGAGGTCACGGGAGTCAAACTCAGAAACCTCAAGACCGGCGTCGTGAAGACAATGCCCGTGAACGGGGTGTTCGTCGCAGTGGGGGAGGTGCCATCTAGTCAGCTTGCATCCGAACTGGGTTTGGAGATGGATCCAGGCGGATTCATCACGGTCGACCGCGCGTTCAGGACAAACGTTCCTTTTGTGTACGCTGCGGGCGATGTGTCGGGCGGCATACGTCAGATCGTCGCCGCGGTCCACGGAGGAGCGGCCGCGGCGCTCTCTTGCTTTGAGGATCTGATGAACCCGTACTATCGCAAGACGTGAACACTACTTAGGGATATTTCCGTCGAGCCACCTGGTCGACCGTTCATAGAGATCCTTCAGGTTCTTCCTTTTCCTTGGCCAGTGCCCTTCGTCAGTGTATTCGTGATAGTCGTACTTCTTGCCCATTCTTTTGAGTTCCGCGACGACCGCCCTCGATTCCGTCGGAGGGCACCTGACATCCTTTGAGGACGCTGTCATGAGAAGGGGCGCTCGTAGCCTGTCCAAGAAATGAATCGGTGAGCGGTCCATGAACAACTTCGGGTTCTTCTTCGGATCCCCCATCTTGCTCTCGTCATAGGCTTTGAGGTATCCTCTCTCGTTGGCGTGCTCGGTCTCCCAGTTGAAGAACCCTACGATGGAGACTCCCGCGGCCCACATGTCCGGGAACTTGGTCAGCGAGAGCATGCATGTGTATCCGCTGTAGCTTGCACCCCAGTAGCCCAGTCTGTCGGCATCCACAAGGCCAGAATCCGTCAGGTACTTCCCCGCCCAAACGGTGTCCTTGAAGTCGCCGCCGCCAAGGTCCCCGTCATGCAGGTGCAGGAACTTCCTTCCGTAGCCCGTCGACCCTCTGTAGTTCGGCTTGATTAAGTGGAATCCCTTCTCGAGGAGCATGATTGTCAGCTGGTCCCAGCTGTTAGTGTCCTGCATTTCCGGGCCACCATGCGGATAGACGATCCCCGCTCGCCTTGAGGTATCTCTGGGCGAGTAGAGGAGCGCTGGCACTCTCAGACCGTCGAACGATTCGAACTTGATGCGCTGCGGCCTTGGGAGGATACGCTTGGGCAATGATCTTGGCTGGAACTTGGTGATCTTCTTCGGCGTACCTTGTCGAGAGACGAAGACTTCATCAGGTCTTGTCGATGCTCCGTTCACGAACATGACGCCCGATCCATCTGGAAGCCATTTGAGCCCCTTGGATGCGCCGTCCGATGGTGACACGGTTCTTGTGGATTGGCCGCTCTGGACCTTCACAACCACACTGGGATCATCGTTCTCGAGATAGGCGAGTCTGGAGCCATCTGGGGACCACTGGGGCATGTGCTTCTCAGCGCGGGACCTCACTATCCATCTCATCTTTCCGGAACGGACATCCAGTTCCCCGATATCGAAGAAGTTGTGTTCGTTCGAGAGAAACAGGAGCCTCCTGCCATCAGGCGACCAAGGATGCGGGTCGCCGTATTCTCCGGAGAGGCTGTATTCGGCGTTATTCTTGGAGAGTATCTTCTTGGTTTTCCCAGAGCCAACGTTCACCAATGAGATGTAGTCGTTGTCGCCGACCCCGGTACCGTATGCTATCATGGTGCCGTCTGGGGACCACGAGAAAGTTCTGACCGGGAGGGGCTCTCTGGATAGTTTCCTGATCCTGCCTCCGTCCGCGGGAACAACGTACAGGTTGTCGATGTCCTTGTCGCGGTTGGAGAGGAACGCGACAGAGGCACCATCAGGAGAGAACTCTGGGTCGTAGTTGTCCTCGACTCCGTCGGTGATCTTGACCGGGCCTCCTCCCCTCGTCGAGGCAAGAACGATGTCGTGGTCCTCGTCTCCTTCGAAATCCATCTGATATGCAACCGTGCGTCCGTCCGGAGAAAGCCTCGGGTTCATGAGGGATTGCGGTCCGGACATTAGCCTCTTGAGACTGCCCGTGCGAATATCGAGCAAGGCCAATTCCCAGTTCTTGCCGAAGTTGACAGAGCACACGGCCTTCTTGCAGTCCGGGTGAAGGTCGTAGTCGGATATATCCACGTTTTCGAAAAGGATTCTCGTGTCCAGGTCGGCCATGCTATGCCTCAGGGCCGGGAATACGCTCTTCCGCCATTACCTTTTTGACCGAATTACATGAGTCGAAGTTTCAGAGCGCTAGCTGTATGTAGTGCAGTTCCGCCTCATGCAGCTCCTCTGTAATAAGCACGCCCTTGTCCCTGAACCCCTTCTTTTCGAACCAGGGCAACGGACCGTTTGGGAACACGCCTTCGCTGGAGACGACCACGGAAAGCGTCTTGAATCCCCATTCGCGCAGGTCCTGGACGAGTCTCTCGAGCGGGTGCGTCTTGTAGTCGTGGTCGGCGTCGGAGAGGTACGAGCAGGTAAGGAACGCGTTGTCCTTACGCTTGTCTGGGATAGGATACGGTACCATCGTAGATGGGAGGAACTCGGCTCCGCCCACGCACTTCCCGCCGTAGCTGTGGATGTACCCGATGTGCTCCAGCCCTGCGGTTCGGAGAACCCGTTCCACCCACTCGGACTTCCCACGGCACAGTCCTTCGTCGTCTGCTCCTGAGCAGATCGTGCTGGTGCTTAGTACAGAATTCGAGGTTATCGGAGTCAGATTCCCCGTCACTACGTCGTCACTTTGGTCGACGACATATCTCTTTGGCTCTGTATCCTCATCCTGCAGCAGGGCCTCCACTCGCTCCTTCGTGAACGGGCCGTGCAGCCTGTAGGTGTCGTTGACTATCAGCATGTTGGGCGAGAACACCTGATACTTCTTGCATGTCTCAGGGTCATCAGTTATGTCGAACAGGTGCAGCTTGACCCTTTCCCCCCAAGCGATGGTCTTGATCCTTGCCAGCAGGTAGCAATTGTGAGGGCACTGATTGCCGAGATAGAAGAATTTCAGGTCGCGGGACATACAACTTGGGCGCCTTTACACGCCAACTAGCTAATATACTATGCACTGGTATTGTGGGGCGCCCTCGACCACATAAGGGTCGGGGAGATATCTAAGGAGGTAGTCCTCATCGACGACAGACCACGCAGGAACGATCGCGGGTTCGGCTCTCGAGACCGGGAGATGCACACCGTGAAGTGTTCTGATTGCGGTGCAGAGGCACAGGTCCCGTTCAAGCCGACGGATGGTAGACCCGTGTATTGTAGGGAATGTTATCAGAAGCACAGGCCGCCAAGGCGATACTGAGTCCAGTTGCTTCTCCGGTAAGCAGTCTCCTGCGCAAACACCTTTCATTTCCTGTGAAACATTTTCTGCATTTTCAAAAGTCTAGAGTGGGCCCGATCGGATTTGAACCGATGACCAACTGGTTATGAGCCAATCGCTCCGCCGGACTAAGCTACGGGCCCGCACTCGGTCATAAGCCCCTAGGACTTATTAGGGTTTCTGTGAGGGGCCTCGTCTCTATCGTAACATCCGCCCGACAATCTCCTTGTAGAATTTGGCGGCGACCATGGCTGTCGTTCCTACAGGGTCGCGCGTGGGGTTGAGTTCGACGATGTCGGCCCCAACCGTTTCAGCGGGGAGACTGTGTATGATCGAAAGGACATCCCGAGCGGTCATCCCGCCAGGCTCGTGGTGTGAGACCCCTGGCGCAAAGGCCGGGTCAAGCACATCCAGGTCCAACGACAGGTAGAGCGGTCCTTTCAGCTCGGGCATTCGAACGGGAGACCAATCCTTCATCTCGACCATCGCAACTTTGAAGCGCGCGGCCTGCTCCCTCTGGTGCGGATTCAGAGTCCTTATGCCAGCTTGGATCAGTCTTACACCGAGGCCCTCTTCCATGATCCTCGCGAAGGGGCTCGCATGGGAGTAGCGGTTGTTGTCGAAATCATCGTAAGTGTCGGGATGCGCATCCAAGTGGAGGACCGTCAGGTCTCTGTGGGCCTTGGCATATGCCCTCACCAAGGGGTATGTAATCGAATGGTCACCTCCGAGCGCGAGCACTCTCATGCCCATGGAGAGAAGTCCGGAGGTGGTCGATTCGATTTCCGCGATGGCATCGGGTCCGCCAGGAAGGGTCAGATCGCCCAGGTCGGTCCACCCTCTTGTAGTTCCGAGGTCCACGCCGAG
>MGWC01000053.1:232-1736 GCA_001800815.1 Euryarchaeota archaeon RBG_19FT_COMBO_56_21 | reverse complement strand
AGCCCGATTGGAGCGTCTCGCGAATGCGCTTTGGGCCGAGGGCCGAGCCGCGTAGGAAGGACGAGTTCTCATCAAGCGGTATTCCGATGACAGCGACCGTACCACTTGGGAAGGATTTGGCGCGCTCAACGATCGAGGTCATGTTAGGCCTCTCTCCTGTCTCAGTACTTGTAGGTCCTGGCAGCGCCCTCTTCAATTTCGACGCCCAGCCCCAGTGCGACCCTGTTGGAGAAATTGAAGTAGCTGGCGATGAGGTTAGCGTGCAGGATCTCCCCGTCGCTGAGACCCGAGTCCCTCAGGTCGGTGATGTCGTCTTCCGTGATGTCCTTCGGATCGAGGGTGAGCTTGGCGGCATAGGCGAGAAGCGCCTTCTCCCTCTGGCTCTCCTTCTTTGATGCGAACTCCTTCAGGAGTTTGTATAACGCCTTCGGGTCCTTCTCGACCTCCTCCAGGGCTTCGGAGTGATGAATCGCACCATAGGCACATCTGTTCGCTGCCGAAACCACTACGGCAATCATCTCGCGCTCTTCTCTGGACAGCGGGCCGGGGTCTATCATCAGATGCACATACATGCTGACATGGTCTTCGAGGGTGTCTGGCCCAAGCCCCTGCGCCTGGAATATATTGGCCACATGCCCTCGCTCTTTCAGGATCTTCTCGTAGACCTTCTTGATCTTGCCTTTCGCGTTCTTTGGTGTTGGTGATTCTATCCAGGCCATTTCCGTTCACCTCGTAGCCGTCATGAAGCCAAAATCGTGAGAGTGGGTACTAGCCGATGACTTCTATTAAACATTGCCTCGGCTTCACTTGAGCTTCTTCAGGACCTCGATGGCCTCGTTGATGTCTGGCTGGGTCGTTGGCTCGTACAGTCTCCTGTACGCAATCTTGCCCTTCTTGTCCACGACGAATATGGCTCTCTTCGCGAAGCCCTTGTCCTCGTAGAGTGCGCCGTACGGTGGAGCGGCCTTCTTGCCGAAGTCGCTCAAGAGAGGGAACTTCACGCCCAGTTCCTTCGCGAAAGCTTTCTGTGTCCAAGTGCTGTCTATGCTCGCAGCGAGAATCTGAGCGTCCAGCTTCTTGATGCTATCCTCCTTCTCCTTCAATTCCCCCAATTCGTTGGTGCATACGGGGCTGAAGGCGAACGGGAAGAACGCCAGGATGACATTCCTCTTGTCCTTGTACTGGCTCATTCGGATCTTCTTACCATTCTGATCTTCGAGTTCGAAATCGGGGGCGATGTCGCCCACTTTGAGTTCTGCCATGTCTCTGTCTCTCCTCACCGGCGTTGGGATTCGCCGGCGGATATATGCCGTTGCTGACGTACATGCCGCCTGCCTGGATGAGAGATTATCGTTATTGATAACTATCCCAAGGGGATTATTATGTCCGACCGCTTAACCCGCACCATGGCGGATGCGATTTCAGCTCAGCAGACGCCCCGGAAGCGATTTCATCTGACTGAGAAAGGACGGGCCCTGTGGACTCTCGCACTGTTCTCACCCGT
>MGWC01000053.1:0-220 GCA_001800815.1 Euryarchaeota archaeon RBG_19FT_COMBO_56_21 | reverse complement strand
CGCCGATGGAGTTCTTCTTCCCGCTCAATTTCGCCTTCCTTCTAGGGCTCTACGGTGCGGGAGTTCTAATCATGAGGGAGCTGGCCGTCATTTGGGACAAGGGATGGCCGAGCATCATACTCCTGGGGGCCGCGTACGGAATCCTCGAGGAGGGCATCGCCGTCAAGAGCTTCTTCGACCCCGGATGGATGGACCTGGGTAACCTCGGCGTCTACGGAAG
>MGWC01000052.1:9768-14231 GCA_001800815.1 Euryarchaeota archaeon RBG_19FT_COMBO_56_21 | reverse complement strand
GTAAACTGCTTGGTCGTCTCGACCGCTGTATCGACTAACGGGCCTTTCATCCCCTTCACGTCGACCCATAGGTGGTTCTCGACCGGATTCAAACCTTCCGACCTAGCAAAATCCCTGAGCCTGCGGCCCGCGGCGATGTCATACTTCTCTCGGCTCTCCTTCTGCTTGTCCGTTGCGTCCTCTGGCTGCAACAAGATCGTGGTGAACACGACGATTGGTTTGTCCTTCCAGCCCTCTTTGTCGAGCTTATTGACGTACTTCTTCACCTTTCGTGTGACTGAGCCCATCCTGATCGGTGACCCCAGGAACATGATGTCGCCATGAGGAGGCTCTGGATACTTCTCCTTCACGCTTCTGAGTTCCGCCTCATGTCCTTCCACCTTGAGTTGCTCGACGATTGCTTCAGCAACAGATTTGGTGTTTCCGTAGTAGGTGTCGTAGACGACCACTCCTTTCATGATTGCTTCCCCCTAACTTCTGTAAGGTGATGCGCCGAACAAATTATATCGTATTCGGTCATTCCGCGACAGAGGCGATTGCATGAAGGTGCTCGTTGCGTACATGTCGTCGACAGGCAACACAAAGAAGATTGCCGAGGCGATCTACGGGGAGATTGCTGCGGAGAAGGAAATCAAGCCGGTTAGCGAGGTACAGGACATCGGAACGTATGACCTTTCCTTCCTGGGCTTCCCGACGCACGGATATGGCCCAGACAAGAAGACCAAGGCATTGTTGGAGAGACTCTGCAGGGATGGCAGGAAGGTCGCGCTGTTCGTGACACACGCTGCCCCGGAAGACGAACCAGAGGTCCCAGAGTGGGTTGTGAAGTTCAAGCAGGCCGCAGCAGGTGCGGAGCTGGTAGGGGTTTTCGATTGCCAAGGCCAGCTCGCAAAGGGTCCGAAATTCTTCATGAAGATATCTCCAAACAAGAAGTTGAGATCCGATGCCAAGAAGGACAACAGCAAGGGTCAACCCGACGAGGCGCGGCTTGAGAGAGCCCGAGCCTTCGCGAGAGACACTCTGAAGCGCGTGGTCTAGCCCAGACGTATGAGTCCGGTACCTTGCGCCTGTTCTCTTACCAGCTTGAGTTGCGCATGAGATCCAACGACGGGGTATCCCAAATCTGCGGTGGGTCGGATCGAGGGGAGAAAAAGCCAGTGGACTGGGAGAGACCGGAACTCACACAAGCCAGGTGTCAGCTTCTTCGGTTCAATCAAAGCGGAATTGCGCCAAGGTGTCTGCAAACTTCTTCCTTTTCCGATCTCTTTCGTTCACCAAGATCGCAGAACGTCGTGTGCTGGCTTGGAAGTCCGGCGAGCTGCAGTCAGCGGGGAGCGTGACTTCTGTCACAAACCTGGTTGTAGCTGTGTATCTTCCGAAGCGGATGTCATCTCAGAAAGGTGCAAGAACAAAATGAATGGACGAAAAAGATTCAAATACCCATAAGCAAATTTGTTTATTGTGTCGACTCTAGAACAGACTCTCTCTCATCTGGTACTGGGGCAGAAAGGTGGAGAGAACAGAGTCCTGATAATAGAGCTGTTGAGGGAACGTCCGTACAACACGAATCAGTTGGCGGTGTGCTTGCGACTGAATTATCGAACGGTCAAGCACCACATAGACGTCCTCCGTGATCACGGCTTGCTGACCCCGTCGTCTTCTGCGGGTTACGGCGAAGTCTATTTCTTATCATCCGAGTTGCAGCAGAATTATGATATCTTAAGAGATATCGCCAGCAAACTCAAGAGCCAAACGACCTCCCGTACATTCCTTCGAGACTTCATCGAACAGACGCACGATGCAGTAATGATAGTTGACGAAGAAGAACAGGTCGTGTTCTGGAATAGGAGTGCTGAAAGACTGCTAGGATACTCTGACAATGAGGTCCTTGGGAAGAAAATACCGATTTTCAATGATCCTGAATCCCTCAAGCTAGTTATCAAAGACATAGCTGAAAAGAATGAGGCAAGGGTGCAAGAGATAATTGGAAAGGACAAATCGGGGAATCCGATTGATCTTGAGATCAGTATCGATGGTATAACCGATGACGAGGGGAACATACTCGCATATTCTATTCTGGCGAGAGATATTGGATTAAGGAAACGGAACGATGAACGGCTGAGATACTTGCACGTGCTCCTTACTGCCATAAATGACGTAAATCAGCTGATAAATCGAGAGTCAGAAGTCGACATCCTCATGCAGAAGGCAGCTGACCGGATCAACAGTACGCAGCTGTTTGCCGACGTTTCCATTGGTCTGAAACGTGATTTGGACAGCAACAGTATCGTTCTTGTCGGGCATAGCGGTGTGCATGGAGCCGAACCTTGGAGAATTACACTTGAAGGGAGTGGGGAAGGACCCAATTGCGTGAAATCAACTGCAAAATCAATGAAGACAACAATCGTCAATGGAACCGAAGAAGAATGTGTGGGATGTAATCGCAACTGTAATCATGAAGGGCACTCGAGCTTGATAATCCCGATGGAATATCTAGGCAGCCCCATAGGAGTCTTCCGCGTTTGTTTCTCTCCTGGCCATGGAATCTATCGGGAGGAGATCAGTCTTCTTGAGGAAGTCTCGAGGGATCTCACGCTAGCTGGGATTCGAATGTTGACGGAGGGTCTATTGGCTGAGAGCGAAGGTCGATTTTCGTCGGCTCTCTTCGCAGCAAGGAGCGGCGCCTGGGATTGGGATCTCAAAACGGGTGAGCTGTCATGGTCTGAAGGTTTGGAGCGAATCTTCGGCTTTGGCCAGGGTGAGATAAGATTTACCCACGATATACTTCTCGATCGTGTTCACATCGAAGATCGTCGCAAAGTCGCCGATTCAATAGATGCATGTTTGAAGGGCAAGAAGGAATTTGACATCGAATATCGCATAGTATGGCCAGATGATTCTATTCATTGGATACGCGAAGCCGGAGATATTTTGCTGGACCAAGACAAAGAACCATCCCGCATCCTAGCGGTCGTAAGCGATATTACAAAAAGGAAAGCGCTAGAGAGCGAGCTGCGCAAAGCTCTCAACAAGGCGCAAGCGCAAAATATAGGAGCCGCAAACAGCTGACTGGATTTGTATCTAATCTTGCATTGAATTGTCAATGATGTTGAAATAGCGGCATAATGACCAGCGCACATCTCGAAGTAGGCAAAACAATCAGGAGAGTGTGAAGTTGGCACTAGTTGAGGAAAATGGTATGGTTAGGAATAGCTCGGTTGCCTATCATGGAAGGTCGGCATCTATCGTTGGATCAAGGCCTGGGAAGAGAGCATATCGTGGTCGACACTTGACTGCGATTCTCATTTCATTGATGGCTGTTCCAATGATTGTTGCTGTGGGCTTCATTGCGATGGTTTCTAGCGAGGCAGCTGGTCCGTCGCCAGTCAACCTTGGAACATCTGGCAATTTCGTGCTTCTGGCAAAAACAGGGATATCAAACACGGGAAGCACCCTGATTTGGGGCGACATTGGAGTCAGTCCAATCGATTCGACTGCCATAACTGGATTTGCATTGGTGATGGATGCGTCAGGCCAATTCTCAACATCATCTCTAATCACTGGAAGTGTGTATGCTTCCGACTATAGTGTACCAACACCAACAATGATGACGACGGCTGTCAACGACATGCAGACCGCATACACCGACGCAGCTGGACGGACATCTCCCGATTGGACAGAAAGATGGGCCGGAGATCTTACTGGGCAGACCGCCACTCCTGGTCTTTACAAATGGGGAACTGATGTCCTGATATCTGCAGCTGGTTTCACAATCTCAGGCTCTTCAAGCGATGTCTGGATTTTCCAGATAGCACAGAATTTCAACTTGGCCGACGGTGCCAATGTCTATCTGACCGGTGGTGCTCTGGCTTCCAACATCTTCTGGCAGGTTGCAGGCCAAACTACCATTGGAACGACGGCTGCCATGAAGGGAGTAATATTGTGTCAAACGGCGATTGTGATCAACACCGGTGCAACGCTCGTAGGTAGGGCGTTGGCGCAGAGTGCGATTACACTAGACTCCAATATGGTTGATGAGTCGGGCACCATGATACCGGAATTCTCGCAAGTCTTGGTCCCCCTAGCCGGGTTGCTGTTCGTCGTCGCGATTGCAGGCAGAGTCAGGAATCAGAAGAAGTAAGTCCTCTGATCCCTAAACCCTTTTTGTTTTCGCTTTTCCTTTCAATAACGTATTCTGAGATCGATTTCCTCTTCATTGCGGCGATTTGGCGGGATGACCATTTGCTAATAAGACAGCCATACTCTTGGAACCGCCAATTGGATTTGCATCAAATCCTGCAACAAATTGCCAGTGATATTGAAATAACGGTATAATTGCTGCTGGCATATCCGGGGATGAGACTATGGAAGCTAGCAAATCGAAGCCGGTAATGAAAAGAACAGTGTTGATAGCAATAGCTGTTGTCATTGCTCTCGTAGTGGTAGGACTTGGGGGGTACATA
>MGWC01000052.1:6748-9753 GCA_001800815.1 Euryarchaeota archaeon RBG_19FT_COMBO_56_21 | reverse complement strand
GGAATCGGAGGCGGATCAGGAGCTGGGCCAGCAACTGTGAAACTTCGATCGGCTGGTGATTTTGCGATACTCGCAAAAACAGGAATCTCAACCACGGGGACCAGCTCGATTGTTGGAGATGTTGGGATTAGTCCAGCCGCTGCATCGTTCATAACTGGATTTGGATTAACAATGGATGCCTCGAATGAGTTCTCGACGTCATCTCTAGTGACTGGAAATGTGTATGCGGCCGACTACTCACCTCCGACTCCATCTAAAATGACCACAGCTGTAAGCGACATGGAGACCGCGTACACCGACGCAGCTGGACGGACAAACCCTGATCATACCGAACTGGGCGCCGGAGACATTACATCGATGACACTCGCTCCTGGGCTTTACAAGTGGGGTACCGGGGTACTGATATCTGCTGCTGGTGTCACTCTTTCGGGCGGCGCAAACGATGTCTGGATCTTCCAGATAGCGCAGGACCTAGACTTGGCCGACGGTGCCCATATCACTCTTAGTGGCGGCGCACAGGCTTCCAACATCTTCTGGCAGGTCGCAGGTCAAGCTACCATTGGAACGACGGCTGTCATGAAGGGAATAGTATTGAGTCAAACGACGATTGTGCTGAATACTGGTGCAACGCTGGACGGCAGGGCGTTGGCGCAGTCGGCGGTTACAATGGACGCTAGTACTGTTAGGGAGTAGGAGTGATTTTGAATGCCAATAACCGTGCAATGGTCTCACATTGGGTTGGGCGCAGTGATCGCATTCTTGGTTGGCTGGTACGTATTTGGCCTTCTTGGTGCGACAATAATCGCCATCATAGTCCTGGTGCTAATGGGAGTCATTAAGATTAGATAGAATCGGGAAGGAATAGGAGGTGACATGAAATGGCAAAGAAGAGCAGAGGCGGAAGAATGACAGCAGCAAAGAGTCGCGCGGCGAAATCCACCGGTGGACGCGGCCCTGTAAAGGGACGTGTGACCGGCAAGAGAATCATGAGGACCTGAGAGGTGATTGAGACATGGACGAAACGCTTGCGGAAGCCTTGATTCTCTTCCTCATCGGGCTGATTGTCTCGACCATCGTCATCTATGTGGTCACGAAGCTGTTCGGGGAGAAAGAAGGGATAGGGACGGCCCTGCTGGCCGCCCTAGTTGGGGCTGTCATCTACGCCCTGGCATACTACTTCCTGGGCAATGGGCTATTGGCGGCATTGGTGGCCGGGTTCTTTTGGCTGCTGGCCCTCGGGAGCCTCTACAGCGTGGGCTGGTGGAAGGCACTCGGAGTAGCGATCATCGTGTGGGTCATCGCCTTCTTAGTGGGCTTCATACTGCCTACGGTCGTGGGTCCTCTGTGAGGTAAGATGGTATTGGACTCCGACGTAAACCCTTTCTTCCTATTTTCTTCTACATTGGTTCTTGGGAGCGAGTGTGGACCGGGCGAGCCTTGAACTCGCTCGAGCCAGACATTCATCATTTCGGTTCAATTAAACGGAAATTGCACCAAGGCGTCTTTGACCCTTTCCGTTTCTCCTGCCATTGTGCTAGGCGGATTTCCCCTCGGTTGACGGGACGTTGCATGCTATTGGAGGCAGATCCATGGCAGAGTCGACGGTTCCCTCCGCAAGAGATTTGAGCCATGGTCTCCATTCATCGATTTGGGGATTGGAGCTGAGGATTGTCGATTTGACCAAGGAACACGAACAGTTGTACTTCACCTGTCTTGAGGATTGGTCGGAAGAGATCTTAGAAGGACTAAACCGCAGAGAACTCTGGTACCGAAGGATGAAAGACAAGGGAATAAGAGTCAAACTCGCCCTAGATGACAAAGATGTCGTCGGAGGGATGATCCAGTATGTCCCAATTGAGTATTCTCCCGCTGATGGCAGGGATCTGTATTTCGTGAACTGTATCTGGGTTCACGGACACAAGGAGGGCAGGGGTAACTTCCAGAAGCAGGGCATGGGAAAGGCTCTGCTGAAAGCTGCAGAGGATGACGTCAAGGACCTTGGTCAAAAGGGGATTGTGGCCTGGGGCATATCATTGCCTTTCTGGATGCGGGCGAAATGGTTCAAGAAGCAAGGTTTCGTGGAGGTCGACAAGAACGGCGGCATGGTGCTCATGTGGAAGCCGTTCACCGATGATGCGGAACAACCGAGATGGATAAGGGCTCTGAAGAAGCCCACCAAGACCGCAGGCAAAGTCACTGTCACAACCTTCACAAATGGATGGTGTTCTGCGCAGAACATAGTTTGTGAGAGAGCGAAGAGAGCCGCAGGGGAATTCGGAGACAAAGTTGTCTTCAGAGAAATCTCGACGTTCGACAGGGACGTGCTGAAGGAGTACGGAATCCTCGATGGTCTTTTCATAGATGAGAATCAGATCCGGACTGGTCCTCCGCCATCCTATGAGAAGATCAGGAAGCTCATAGCGAAGAGAGTGAAGAAGCTCAGAAGCTGATTTCGGCGGACTCTGCATAGCCTGATGCAGATTCCACTGACATCTGCACAGGAGAAGCGTGGAACCGGCTGGATTTGAACATGCTTACGCCAGAACCTCGTTCTGATGGATCAACTGAGTCGTGAGCGCCCTGTTCCAGATTCTTAGACATTTGTCTGGCTATGTGTGAGTGTGGACCGGGCGAGAGCTAGATTCGCACGAGCCAGACATTCATTGTTTCGGTTCAGTCAAAGCGGAATTGCACAGGCGCATCCCAAACCTATTGCGCCTTTTCTTCTCTCTTCGCGAAAGCGGGTGGTTGCAGGGAGCCGTGGGTGAAATCGAATGTCACGTTAGTGTCCGTGCAGGTCCGGATCCTCGCACATTTCAGTTCTAGTGGATAGATTGGTGTTCAACCTGTAGCTATTCCTTTGATCAGAGAGGGTTTCTGCGCTGAGCCAGACTTCTTCATTTCTCTTCCTTCAACTTCCCGTTCCTACCGTCTCATCTGCCTCTAGCTGCAGGATTAGATCCCCTAGTCCTCCAAATGAGTTGCTTCTAGAATAATGCCTCCCT
>MGWC01000052.1:6235-6736 GCA_001800815.1 Euryarchaeota archaeon RBG_19FT_COMBO_56_21 | reverse complement strand
AGATCTCAATGTCCCGCTTGGTAATGAGGAAGTGTGTAGCGCTCTGGAACAGACCCCCTCGAACGACAAGCCCTCCGCTTTGCTGGCCGGCGGAAGTCGTTCACGATTCCAGTGCGAATGTTCATCAAAGGCCGACAGAATGTCTCGGACTTCTATCCTCGGATTCGTCCGTGAGCCTTCTTCTGTATTCTCTCCATCACGGCCTTGATTATGATGGGCCAGGCAATTGTTGCGTCTGCCATGACCTCCACGTATCTTCCTCCCTCAGACTTCGGTCTAATCTTCCCCCACGAGACCCCTTCTGAGTAGGTACACCCGGACAAACCTCCCCAGTGCACGGGTTCTGGGCAGATTCTGACCGCGTAGTCGAACCTCTTGAACCCCCCTCCTACCCCAATGCGTTTGTCTATTATGTCTAGATAAGGACCCACCTGTTGGGCCCAGTTGCGCGGAACTCCGCCTCCGATGGTGAGGATTCCGAGTTTCTTGGAAGCCAACACA
>MGWC01000052.1:5350-6197 GCA_001800815.1 Euryarchaeota archaeon RBG_19FT_COMBO_56_21 | reverse complement strand
GCAGATGGCGTCTTTCTTTGCGAGTCTCATCCGTCTCATGTATAGCCCGAAGTCAAGGCCAAGTTCGGAATCAGTGAACGCCGGGACATAGACGGGCACCTTCCTCAGAAACGCGGACTTCAGTATCCCTCGCTGATTCGCCTTGGTGTTCTTCGCCAGATACTTACCGATGAGCCAGTTTAGCTCGAAGCTTCCAAGCGACCCCTGGCATCTTACTCCCTCAATAACCTTCCTGAAGATCAACTCCATGTCATCCAGGCTGCGCTCCAGCTCGATAGTGTCGAATATCCTATTGTACCCCATCTTGTAGAGCCGCTCGTCGTTCATGAACTCGTTATGTTTGAAGTGCGCCCTGCCCGTGGACTCGACCATGCCGTGAGCCATGATCGCTCCAGTGGACACAATCGCGTCTGTCATTCCAAGGTCAATCATGTCACAGACAACGAGGCCCATCTTCGCCGGGGTCATCGCGCCGGACAATGTGAGGACCTTGAAGCACTCCTTGTCCTTCACCATCGCCTCGATTACGTCCGCGGCCTCTCCGACGCCCCTCGCGCCGAAGCTGCACTTGCTCATACCCCTGACGAGGTCGGAGACTGTCTTGCACTTCCCCAGGTCGAGCGGCTCAAGAGGCTCGAGACCGTCTCTGGCGCCGTCGTGGTATTCGCCCAGTTTCCTCATTCCCTTACCTGTTCGAGACATGTTCGGATCCCTCTCCTGACGCACGGGAGCACAATCGCGATGCGAGGATATCACTGCTTCGAGGAGTTGGGTGGGGATTCGTCCGAGCCAAGGTCTATTACAAACACCGCAGCGGCGATCACGGTTGTCCACAAACTATTCTTGT
>MGWC01000052.1:0-5294 GCA_001800815.1 Euryarchaeota archaeon RBG_19FT_COMBO_56_21 | reverse complement strand
TAGATGTCCTCACGCTCGTCCCAGTCCTTCTCGGAGTCGAACTCGATCCCAAGCGTGGTCGCGAGCATCGTAGCTGCAAGGTCTTCGGAGTAATGGCTCGCAGTCTCAGCGTTCTCACCGAAGGCATGATGCTCGGACAGGTATCCATAATGGCTTCCGTCGGCGGGGACGGCGCATCCGATGGACGAGGCGACCATCCTGTTTGGCTCGTTCGTCGCGTTCCTCGCCATCACAACGAATACGATCTGGCCGGGCTTGAGTTCCTTCAGGCCCTCCTCACGCGAGACGATCTGACAACCAGCTGGCAAAATGCTAGAGACCAACACCAAGTTGAACTTTTCAATTCCCGCGTCACGAAGCGCGAGTTCGAAAGACTGTAGTTGATATCTGTGCTTGCCCACGCCCTTTGTGAAAAATACTTTCTTCGGAATTATGCGCATGGGAGTTACTGTATGCTAGATTACGTTCTTAAAGTCGATTCCGGGACAACACAACAACCGAGTCTTCTTCTGAGAAGTCATCTTCGCAACTCAACGAAAGAAATGAAAGGGATTCGCTTGCACGCGAGGATTTGATATCACGCAGAGCAATATTCGGGTCGAAAAACAAAGCCAGTGGACCGGGCGAGCCTTGAACTCGTCCAAGCCAGACACAAGAATCATCGGTTCAATCAATGCGGAATTGCACCAAGGCGTCCGCAAACCTCTTTTTCTTCTTCCTTGTGTGCAAACGGCAAGGGATTGCTCGACAGAGAAGGACTCACCGACCTCTTGTCGCCCTCGTCTTCTTATGACGTCCCAGCAAGCCGCTTCATGAGGCTGATGGGATGATCTTCCTCTGTCCATTTCCTCGCCTAGTGTTCCTCTTGCTCTGGCCATGAAGAGCCCTAGGACGACCGCGCTATGCTTACTGCAACTCCTCCCCTTTTGTGTCCCTTGCCAACATACCTGTGAGCCTCGACGATCTCTTCAAACCGAAAGCATTTATCAATGATTGGTTTAATGTGTCCAGCTTCAACCAGCTCTTTGATTGAAGCAAGACGCTTCGAGTCTAACATTAGGCTTCCATCATCAATTGATACGTATTTTCCTTTTGGAGCAAGAGCTTTCTTGCATGCAACTTTCAATTTTGAAGTTTTTGCTTTTCCAACGGCATCAAGGATGAAATCATATTGAACACCTGGGTCTAAAGTATTCACTTTGGTGTAGTCAATTACAGCTTCAGCTCCCAGAGATTTCACCAACTCCAGATTCGTTGAGCTGCATACTCCAGTAACTCTAGCTCCCAAGTAATTAGCCAACTGAACTGCCATTGTTCCGGACGTTCCTGAAGCTCCATAGATTAGAACTTTTTGTCCATGTTGGATATTCCCTTTTTCGACATATTGAAATGCCAAGAGTCCACCATAGGCAGCCACGGTCGCTTCTTCATAGGAAGTGTTGACTGGCTTTATTGCCAAACAACCGTGCGTTGAATCCGTCTCTTTCATACATTTATACTCAGCATAGGCACCAAGTCCAAATCCTGTAAGCCCATAGACTTGGTCACCTATTCTGAATCTCTTTACGTCTTTGCCTATAGACTCGATCTCTCCTGCCAATACCAATCCTATTATCGACTTTCTTGGTCTTGTCAAACCTATGTAAAGGCGCATCGGAATGAGAAATTGGATGGGTATCTGGGAGCCTCGGATGAAGATGTCACTTGCAGTTACAGCTGTTGCATGTATCTTTACGAGAACTTCATCATCCTTTGGAGTTGGTTTTTCTACTTCTCTTAATTGAAGGACTTCTGGTGGTCCGTATCTAGTGCATATGATTGCTCTCATTTTTTCCATATCATCACATCCGCTAGGCGAGTTCCTTCTCCCTGAAGAGATACGCTCCTAGGACTAGGAGGAAAACCGTCAGCCCGAGCAACAGCGCGGTGGAACCCCACACGCTAGACGCCTGATCCCACCTGCTGATGTCCCCGAAATCCACCCATTCGGATCCCAGGCTCCTCAGATAGTGTTTGACAGATGCGTTCTGGATCGCACCTGGCAACGACCCGATATATCCCTCCCAAATGAACGCATAGAAGAGACCGACCATGACTGGTTTGTTGAACATCACGCCGATGGCAAGGAACAGAGACGAATACACGAAGGAACCTATGATTACCAGGGCGAGGAATTCCACATAGATCTGGAGCGCTTCAGAGCCAAACCCATGTTGTCCGAAGAAGGCGAATACGCCCACAGAGCTGATCGCCACCATTGATACAGCGACCGCGATTACCAAAGGCAGGTAGTATCCCAGATATGAGAATGCACGGTCGAGAGGCGCGGTCGCGACATGCGTAATGCTCTTGTCGTCGATCTCATCACGTATCAGGGCGGAGCCAAAGATCATCGCCATCACCGGCATGAAGAAGAAGAGTATGAGCGTGTCCATGAGGTTCGTCCCGTCATCAAGTGCATCATGGCTTTGTGACCCCGCATATCCCATTACCGCGGCAACGAACACAGCGACAAGGATCGTGATGATCGCCTTCTTCCCGAAGAGCAGTTTCTTCGTCGAGTGGAGCGTCAGGGCGAATATACCATCGAGGACTCTCTTCAGATCCATCCTTCTACCTCCCCACGAGATACTTGAAGACGGCTTCCAGATTGTCGTCCAGACTGTACATCTTGCTCACTGAGCACTGGCCCCTGTCGATGAGCGACGGAAGACCGTTGAAGAAATCGTCAGGTCTCGATACCTGGACGGTCACGCTATTCTTGTTATCATTGAACGATACGGACACGGCATAGTCCTGGTCGAGTAGGAGCTTGGCTAGCGCGGTTATCCTCTCTCCCTCTATGACTATGTTGTGAGGATGCCTGTCCATGAGGTTCCTTATCTCTGATATATCACCAGATGCCACCGCTCTCCCCATGTAGACAAGCGCCACGTTGTGGGTCATCCTTTCGATCTCGAACAGAACGTGAGAGCTCACGATGATGTCGTGTCCATGTTCCTTGTGGAGCCTCTTGATGAGATCCATTAAGTCCTTCCGCACCAGCGGGTCCGTCCCGCTGAGGGGCTCATCGAGTATGAGCAGCTCCGGATCGTGCAGGAGCGCTCCGGCAATCTTCATCCTCTGCTTCATACCCTTGCTGTAGCCCTCCGTCTTTCTGTCAAGGGCTTTCCCCATATCGACCAGCCTGACGGTCTCCTGGATGCGCTTCGACAGAGCGGTTCCGTGCATCATATGGAGTTTTCCGATGAGGGTCAGATACTCTCGCCCTGTCGAATCCGCAGGAAGCGACTCGTAGTCAGGGCAGAATCCGATCGACGAGTGGAGGTCGGGGTTCTTCCACGGGCGCTGGCCCAGAACGGTTATGCTGCCCGCATTGGGTTTGATCAGGCCCAGGACAAGCTTGAAGAAGGTGCTCTTGCCAGAACCGTTCGGGCCGACTATGCCCGTTATTCCTGGTGTGACTCTCAGCGCGAAGTTATTGAGGCCGATCACCTCTCCATACCATTTGCTGAGGGCTTCCGCATGGATGATGGGTTTAGGGCCACTATCCTGGACTGTCACTTGCCGACCACCTGCCTCGTCAATCTGAAATACACAACTGCGGCCGGTACGATGATCAGAGATGCCACAATCGCCAGCAGGGCACCCTCATTGATATAGGTTGGAACATCCCCTTCAAACAGCCAAGTGAAGAGTATCGACAGCGAATCGATCGGGCTGATGATTCGCCATCCCTTGTCGTACTCGTAGAACACGTTCGAGACTATGAACAAGACGAAGAAGGACATGAAGGTGCCAACTGCTGCGTAGCTCTTCCTTCTGGTGAACGATGAGATCATCAAGCCGAACGGGACGAAGAACAACGTGACGAGGCCTCCGACCAGGGCGGTCTCTCCCAACACCCCGAGACTGTGCCAATAGTCGTCACCGGTCTGGGTCAATAGCGAAACGAAGGCTACGATGACAGGAGGTAGTGCGCAGAAGATGCCCATCACGAGCAGCGCGCCAGCGGCCTTGCCGGCCAGGTAATCCCTGATCTTGAGCGCTCTTGAGAAGTAGAGCACAAATGAGCTGTTAGCCAGGTCCTCCGATATGAGGTCGGACGTTACGACAGCGGCCAGTAGCATAGCGAAAACCACGAACGTGCCATTTCCCAGGTAGGAGCTCATGTCCGAGCCCTCTAGCCCCTCGTGAGGGACGATGATGATCAGAATCAAGTTCAGCGTATGGACAAAAAGGAATCCGAGGATGAGAAGTATGATGACTCCAATCGACCTAGTCTTGTGTCTGAACACGCTTCGGGCTATAACGTAGAGCCTGAGATTCTGGGCGGTCCTATTACCCTTCCAGGGGTGATACTCGATAGGGTTAATGCCCATCTCTTCCGCCTCCTCTGAAAGCCCGCAGGAATACTTCTTCGAGATCGAGACTCTCTGGATGGAGACTCCTCACTTGAACGCCATTCTCGGAGGCGAGTCTGAAAACCTTCTTCCCATCCTCACATCCTCTGATCAGAAAGGTGATTTGCTCTCCAGCTTCGTCTCTCTTATCAACTATCTGGCAGATTCGCTCCAGAGCTCGGACATATCCCGACAAAGCCGCCGCGGAGCCCCGAACGGTCAAGCTTCGCACTCCCTCCTCGCCAGCCAGTAGAGTCTTCATCTGCCCGGAACGTACCAACTTCCCGTTGCTGACAATGAGAGCATAGTCGCAGATCCGCTCAACGTCTTGGAGGATATGAGACGAAACTATGATCGTCTTCTCTGACGATGCCATCTTCTTCACGAGGCCGAGCAGTTCCTCTCGTCCCTGA
The DNA here is from genome assembly GCA_001800815.1 of Euryarchaeota archaeon RBG_19FT_COMBO_56_21. Taxonomy (GTDB): domain Archaea; phylum Thermoplasmatota; class Thermoplasmata; order UBA10834; family UBA10834; genus COMBO-56-21. Next base: position 478 of record MGWC01000052.1, on the reverse strand, counting down.
GGGTCCATGCCACTAGTAGGCTCGTCAAGGAAGAGCAGCTTGGGATCATGCGCTATCGCCTGCGCGAGCTTCACTTTCTGCTTCATGCCGGTGGAATAAGATTTGATCGGCCTGTATCTCTCTTCACCGATCCCCACAAAATCCAGCATCTCATGGCTGCGCTGGATTGCGTCGAGCGAGATCATGCCCGATAACTTGCCCATATAGGACACGAGTTCCACCGCGTTGATGGACGGTATCAGACAATCATGCTCGGGCATGTAGCCGATACCGTCTCGAATTCGGAGGCTTTGTGTTTGGGAGTCCAACCCGCCTACCGAAATCGATCCTTTGTCAAGGGTGAGGAGTCCCAGAGAAGCCTTGATGAAAGTGCTCTTGCCGGCCCCGTTCGGTCCAAGAAGGCCTACGATGCCTCGGGGAATATCCGCAGTGAATCCATCAAGAGCCATCACTGGACCGAAGCTGACGGTCACATCTC
>MGWC01000051.1 GCA_001800815.1 Euryarchaeota archaeon RBG_19FT_COMBO_56_21 | reverse complement strand
GTAGAGATGAAGGACCGCGAGGAGCACTTCGGCGGCACTGGCGCGAATGTTGCGCGAATCGCTGCGACCCTCGGGGTGAAGACCGCGCTCGCCAGCTACGTGGGCGCCGACTTTCCAAAGGCGTTCATGGACGCGCTCAGGAAGAGTGGCGTTGACACGACTGACGTTGTGAAGGTCAGGGGAAAGAGGACCCCGTTCATTATCATGATCTCAGACAAGGAACACAATCAAATCGGTTTTGTGGACCAGGGAGCGGTGTTGGAGCAGGAGCGGCTTCCAATCAGGACGCACACGATCGAGACCGCCAAGTTCGTGCACATTGGGACGGGGCGCCCGTCCTATGCGCTTAAGGTCGCGAAGCACGCCAAGAAGAAGAAACGCACTGTATGCTTTGACCCCGCCCAGGAGCTCTCGTATGTCTATACTCCGGATTCTTTCAAGGCCGTGATCGAGAACTGCGACATCCTGTTCGCAAACACGACCGAGCTCGAGCTGGCGAAAACGTACCTCAACCTGAAGGAGGATGTCGAGCTCCTTTCCTATGTCAACATGCTGGTGAATACGCGAGGTGGCGAAGGGAGCAGGATACTCACAGAGGACGACGAGATCATCGTGGGGACGATACAGCCTGACAAGGTCATCGACACAACGGGCGCAGGCGACGGGTTCAGGGCGGGATTCTACGCAGGGCTTGAGAGGTCGCTTTCCCTTGAGGAGTGCGCTTGGGTGGGAGCCTCCACGGCATCCTTTGTGGTCGAGGGGATCGGCGCCCAGAGCTCTCTGCCCTCGTGGGACATGGTGCAGCGGAGGGCTGCGCGCAGGAAGTGCGTCTGAAGATGCAACGGCTCGAAATCCCCGAACGGATCCTCAGGCGGTTGCGCTCAGCCAAGCAAGTCTCAGTTCTGACAGGTGCTGGCGTTTCTGCAGAGAGCGGCATACCGACTTTCAGAGGCGCCGACGGCATCTGGGAGAAGTACGATTACAGGAAGCTAGCCACTCCTCAGGGTTTCGAGGACGACCCGCGCCTCGTTTGGGAGTGGTATAGGCTCAGGCAGATCGAGATCGGGAAGGCCAGACCAAATCGCGCACACGAGGTCATCGCAGAAATGGAGAGGCACTATCCCTCTTTTTCGGTTCTGACACAGAACATCGACGGCATGCACAGGAGGGCGGGTAGCAGGAATGTCGTCGAGCTCCATGGGAACATCTGGCGGATGAGGTGCGACCGTGATCACACAGTCATCGATCTCGACGCACCCGTAAAGGACATCCCACCTCTCTGCCAGTGCGGGAGCATCATGCGGCCGGATGTGGTCTGGTTCGGCGAGCAGATGCCCTTGAGAGAGACCGAAGAGGCTTCAAGAGCTGCGCGTGAGAGCGAGGTCATCCTTGTGGTAGGCACCTCAGCAGTCGTTTACCCTGCCGCAGCACTTCCGATCCTAACGAGGAACTCAGGCGGTTCAGTCATAGAAATCAACCTCGAGCCGACGGATATCACTTCATATGCGGATCTCTCGCTGTTCGGCCTCGCTGGCGAGATAATGCCAGCATTGTGGCGTTCGATTCGTTAAGTAGAAAGCTTTATGAAAGAACACCACATTCTGCTAAAACGGTGAGGACCAGATGGCCGTGGGATTCATACTAATAAGCACCGCACCAGCGAAAGAGCATGAAGTCTACAACGAGCTCCTTAAAGTGAAGGAAGTCGTGGAGCTGCACCCGTTGTTCGGGGAGTACGACCTGATCGCTAAGATCGAGGCAGAGGACTTCAACCTCCTGGGTCAAGTCGTTGTGGACAAGGTCCGCTCGATACCTGGTGTCATCGATACGAAGACTCTGACAGGAATCAAGTTCTGATCAATCGGTACTGAGTGGTGAAAGAATGGATCTGTGGGCATTCCTGACAGTGCTGATACTAGTATTCGGATTGTTCATGCTTCTCGCGGGTATTTTCACGGCCTACTTCGGGAGCGGCAAGAGCAGGATGATCGGTGTCGCACTCCTGGTGATTGGTCTGGTCGTAGGGATTCTATGGGCCGTCATGGCTCTCGACAGTGTCGACATCATCGACGTCGACTTGTCCGATGTCATATGGAACGCGTTCCTATACATACTCGCAGGGGTGTTCGGGGCATTGGCCGCGATTGGCGTTTTCCTGGTCGCGATAATGAAATCATGAGCACACAACCTTTTATTACAAACCACTCCTTTGCCTTTTCACATGAGTGTCCAGATAGTTCTGGGTAGCAAGAGCGACATGAAGGTCGCCGAGAAGGCCATCGCCGTCCTGAAGGAGCTCGGCGTGAAGTACAAGCTCAGCGTTGCGAGCGCCCACAGGACCCCCGAGCTGGTGGACAAATTGGCTTCAGAGACTGACGCTGATGTATTCATCGCCATTGCGGGACTGTCTGCTGCGCTTCCAGGTGCGATAGCTGCGAGAACCACGAAGCCCGTGATCGGCGTTCCTGTCAGCGGCCCGGTCAATCTCGACGCGATCCTGTCCATTGTCCAGATGCCACCAGGCATCCCAGTCGCTGGAGTTGGACTCGACAGGGGAGACAACGCGGCCCTTCTTGCTGCGCAGATCATCGCGCTCAAGGATGAGAAAGTCAGGAAGGCCATCGAGAAGTACAGGCAGAAGATGAAAGAGAACATCCTTCGTGACTCCAAGGAAGTTGAGGTCTGATGTTCAACGCGGACAAGTTCATCGAGGAGGAGACCGCCAGACTCGAGCGCGAGGTCAAGGGCAAGGCAATAATCGGGGCTTCTGGCGGAGTGGACAGCACCGTGTGTGCGGCCATCGTCGGCAAGGCGTTGGGGGAGAGGCTGCTCGCGGTTTATGTTGACACCGGGTTCATGAGGAAAGGCGAGACGGCGAACGTGGACAAGATGCTCAGGCGTCTCGGGGTGAACCACATCGTGGTGGATGCGAGCGACGAGTACTTCACGGCGCTGAAGGGCGTCATCGAGCCGGAGACGAAGAGGAAGATCATCGGGGAGAAGTTCATCAGAGTTTTCGAGCGCGAGGCGAAGAAGTTCGGTGCGGAGTACCTCGTCCAAGGTACGATTGCCCCTGACTGGATAGAGAGCGGTGGCGGGATCAGGGACACCATCAAGTCTCACCACAACGTGGGCGGCCTGCCCAAGGACTTGAACCTCATACTTGTCGAGCCGCTCAGAGATCTCTACAAGGATGAGGTGAGGAAGGTCGCGAGAGCTCTGAAGATAGAGGTCGCAGAGAAGCAACCGTTCCCAGGACCGGCCCTGGCAATCAGGATAATGGGCGAACCGACTCGGGAATCGGTCGAGATTGTCCGCGAGGCTTGTGCGATAGCAGAGGAGGAGATCGAGAAGGCCGCCGCGGCGGGTAAGATGAAGCTCCCGTGGCAGTACTTCGCGGTCCTCCTGCCTGTCCGGAGCGTTGGAGTCCAAGGGGACATACGGGCCTATGGCTACACAATAGCTGTCAGGGCGGTCGACTCGGTGGACGCGATGACCGCGAATTACTCGAAGATACCACACGATGTTCTGGAGCAGATCTCCATCAGGATAACCAACAAGATGAAGGACAAGGTCAACCGGGTGGTGTATGATGTGACGAACAAGCCACCGTCGACCATCGAGTGGGAATAAGTATACTGTTCAACCTTTGGACCATGGCCGACCAGGTCGATTTATATATCGAGCTGGTCCTAGATGGGACATCTGGACGACCTCTATACGACTGGCTTTCAAACAGGCAGTCCTTGCACTTAGCAGAGGATTTATATCTCCCGGCTGTTCCCCTCATCATGCGCATCTTGGTCGTTGACAACGGCGGTCAGTGGACTCACAGAGAGTGGAGGGTACTGAGGGACCTCGGGGTCGAATCAGAGATAATCGCCAATACGACTCCTCTGGAGAACATCAAGGCCGACGGGCTTGTGCTCTCAGGAGGCTCGCCCAGGGTAGGACTCGACCAGGAGAAGATGGGCAAGTGCGGCGATTACATCGACAAGGCCGGGGTGCCCATCCTCGGGATATGCGCAGGCCATCAGTTCATGGCGACCCACCTGGGAGGGAAAGCGGGTCCGTCGAAGATCCCCGAGTTCGGCAAGATGATGGTCACAATCGACAGCGAGGACGACCTCTTCAAGGGTCTTCCGGAGACGCTCGTTGCCTGGGAGTCGCACAACGACGAGGTGCTTGAGATGCCCCCGGACTTCGTTTCGCTCGCCCACTCTGACAATTGCAAGATCCAGGCGATGAAGCACACCTCAAAACCGCTCTACGGGCTTCAGTTCCACCCAGAGGTCGAGCACACGGACAACGGCTACGAGATGTTTCAGGCTTTCATCGATATTTGTGAGGCTTACAAGAAGGCCTAAAGATGGAGCAGGAGCTGCTCGAGCTGCTCAAGGATGCGCTGAAGACCCAGCGACGCAAGGAGTCCTTCGAGAGCGCTTTGGGCCGGACTGTCAGGAGCCATGACAAGGAGTTCTCAGTCTACGTACGGATGGCTTCTGAGATACGCGACTTCGCTTGTTCGAGGCGCCAGGACATGGAGAGCGCTGCCCGAACCATAGTGTCAGAGAGCGAGAAGGAGGCCTAGGATCAGAACGACGGTCACTACGCCGATCACGAGCATGACCAATGCAATTCTCTTGTTCGAACCGAAAGCGATCGGAACCGGACCGATGAGAACAACGCCCCCATATTCTGTCCTTCGAGAGCTGGCACTCTCCGGGGGCGCTTGATTCTGTGCTATCTGACCGGGTCCCGACTCGATTTGACCCACTCCGACCATTGCGAACCCCGTGATGAAGCTCGCGACTATCAGGAGGACCCCGAGAAGGAATAGGAGACTCGATCCCGAGAAGACAGGGAAGACCAGGACTACGGAGACATCGGTCTCTCCGGTGGCCACCGTTGCCGCCACCAGTGCGATGCCACCGAGGAACACCCCGATCGGTATCAGCATACTAACCCTCAAGGCCCGTCACCCGCGCTCGCGCGTGCGCAATTCACAATACGTTCCAGGCCCCCTAATTAGGTTTCCGAGCATAAGAGCCAGCTGGGAAGCCTTTTATCCAGCTCCTGCATTTTGGGATGGGGGGCGCGTTTGGCTACTCTCAAAGACTACATGATGCAGATTCTTCGGTCGCGCGACTTCTCCGTAGAGGAAAGAGAAGGTTACATCTACGGTAATCGCGAGGACATAGCTGTGGTCATCATGGCGGCGAGCAACATGATAGCCGACGACGCGGAGGACTTCGTGAAGAATGTGTCCAGTTTTCCAGGAAGGAAAGTAGTCGCCTCCCTTGGGCCGGTCGACGAGAACATACAGACGTTCCTTCAGAGGAAAGGCATTCATTACTGGGGACGAGAAGAGATAGAGCACGAGCTAGGCAACATGCAACTCGAGACAGTCAGTAACCACAGAGGCATGAGCCTGATCGACGAAATAATATCAGACGAGCTTCCTCAGAGGCCGACCGAGCCTCACGAACAGGCGGTACCTTTCATCGTCGAGAGTGCGAATGAGCAGAATGAACGCATCGTGAAACCCAACTTCACCCTAGACGAAGTCAAGTACCTCGCAAGGCACGAGATCCAAGGATACAAGTACGAGCTGGAGCTGGTGCCCCACTATCTGTTTCACTACGTTCTCAATATCGGCGAGGGCAAGCAGAAAGCCGGGATTGCTGCCGTCAACGCGCTGACCAGCCATGTGGAGACTTGGCGTTGGGGGTTCGAGTTGGTGGACTCGATCGAGTTGACACACTCCAAAAGGGAGCCCAAGATTGACTTTGAGAAGGCCAAGCAGCTCGCTCTTGAGATGATATCCAAGGAATACAAGTCACACTCGGAGACGGTGAAGGATTTCGGGCACTCCGAGATCATAGAGAGGAAGAAGACGCACGCAGAGCCGATGGTCATGGAACCGAAAGGCCTGGTGTACCTTCCAGTATGGTGCGTGGAAGGCACACTGGGCGCAATGATCATCAACTCCTCGAGCGGCAAGGTGATCAGCGAGCACATTCATGCGGGTGGCCAGTCGGCCGAGACTAGGTTAGGCTGAGCCGCTTCAGCCGTTCCATTATCCCGAGCCAGTGCGTACCTTTCCAATACATCTTGCCGCACTTGTCGCATTTCCAGAACTTGTCGTTCGCTGCGAATGCTCCCTCCGGGACCGAGCTTTGGGCCTGCTCTTTCGGAAGATCGTGAAGATCACCGTTGCAGGTCGAGCACCTTATGCGCTCGTCGTTGTATTTCAGACCGAATTTCGTTGCGACCGCCTTCAGCTGCGAGTCGATGTCATCCGCCTCCACGAAGAACGCCCCAGGTTCCTTCGCGAGTTCCTTATCCCTCGTGAGCACGAACCTTCCTTCTGACCTGGCGAGGTTGGCAATGGCGCCATCGTCCAGAGTCTTGTCATAGACAGTATCATAGCCAATCATGCGTAGCCATCTCGCGAGCGAGCCCAGCATATGGTCGGCGATGAACTTCGGCGTCGCGAAAGTCGTGATCATTTGACCACCTTGTAGCTTACGAGCACGCCGTTGCCGAGCGCCTTGACGCTCTTCAACTGAAGCGCCACGACGGATTTCTCGTCAGGGGCCCCCAATCCGCCAGCAGGTGTAGGAGAGACCTCGCCGCCGATGACCATGCTGCCGATGAATATGTTGACCTCGTCCGCGGTGCGCGAATCCAGGAATGACCAGATGACCTTCGACCCGCCTTCGACCAGCAGGGATTTCACACCCATCTTGTCGAGTACCTTCATGAGTCGTTTCAGGTCAATTTCTCTCGTGCCGCACCTGATGACCTCCGCGTTGGGGAACTTCTTCTTGCATTTGTCGTTGGTGACAATCAGAGTCCTGGAAGCGCCATTGAGGACCTGGGCGTTCTTCGGTGTTCTGCCATTCGAGTCGAGCACGATTCTGAGCGGATGTCTGGGTCTGGAGACATATTTCGTGTTGACAGTCAGTTTCGGGTCGTCCGATAGCACGGTCTCGATGCCGACCAGAATGGCGTCGGCCGAGTTCCTGAGCCTGTGAACTCTCCTCCTGTCCGCCTCATTGGAGATGCGAGTCTGTTTCCTCGTTCTCAGGGCGATTTTACCATCGGCCGACATCGCGCAGTTGACAATTACCTTCAATTCTACCGTGACTGGGATGGCTGGTACCAGTATCAAACTTTCGCATCTATTCCGCCAGACCAAAAAAAGTTGGAGACGGCAGGGAAAGCCAGTACTGCCATCTGCCAAATCTTATAAGTGGTCTGTCTCATTTGGGCACTGATGGACCGCAACGATATCAGAATACACGAGTTCAAGCGGATTGACCTGCGGGGGGCCACGATCATCGATGGCTTCCCGAGCGTGGGACTCGTAAGCTCGATCGCGGCGAACTACCTGATCAAGGTGCTCGATATGGAACACATCGGGATAATGGACTCCGTTCACTTCCCGACGGTCTCCCTGATTAGGGAGGCAAGGCCTCTGAGTCCAGTCAGGATATATGCAGGCAAGAAGGAGCGGACCGGAGACCAAATAGTCGCATTCATATCCGAGTTCCAAGCACCACCCAACCTCATTAGGCCGATTTCATACACGATGGTTGACTGGGCGCTGGAACAGCGATGCAAGATGATCGTCTCTCCCGAGGGGCTCGTGGTCGATCCTGAGCTGAGGGACAGCGCCGAGATATCCGATGTCGTCTTCGGGATTGCGAGCACCCAGCGGTCCCGAGAGCTCCTGAAGCAGCACGGCATACAGTCTTTCGAGGAGGGGGTCATCTCGGGGGTCGCGGGTGTGCTCCTGAACGAGGGGAGGAAGAGAGACTTCGACGTTATCACTCTCCTGGCTGAGGCCCATCCTGATTTCCCGGACGCGCGCGCTGCTGCGTTGGTGCTCGAGGCGATCGATGATCTCCTCCTCGGGATTTATTTCGATGCCAAGCCGCTGTTCGAAGAGGCCCAGAGGATCGAAGAGCACATCAGGGAAATTCAGAAACAGGCGGTCACGAAGAAGGACAACAAAGGCGCACCTAGGCCGAGCATGTACGGCTAGATGGTCCGTAGCTCGACGAGAGCCCCGATCTTCGAAACCGAGAATCTCTTCCCTAGAAACCTCTCGGTAACCCACAAGTTGGTCTCAGCGTGGCCAGTCATTTCCTCTGCCAGGACGACACAGCCTGGTCCTGCAAGCGCCATGTAAGGTATGATCTGGTCGAGCATGTTCTCGTCAACGGTTGCTCCGGATCTCATCGTCTCGAGCAGGTCGTCGGCGCACCCCTCCCCGAGGGTTTCGGCCTTCACACCTCTCTCGCCAAGCGCAGAGGCAGCCAGTACAGTCCCGCTGCATTCGGCAGCAAGTACGATTCCTGCGCCCGTGCTCGGCCCCTTCGAGAGCTGGGAGTCGATCCTGACGTCGGGTTGGCCGATGAGTCTCTTCAATGCTGAATGCTTCATCCGAGTGACAACGTGCTCCGGCAGATTCTGTGCGAACGCGATTCCTGTGATACCTTCGACCTTCCCACGATCATCGAGCGAGATAGGCGCGAGCCTCGAGACGGGCGACACCTCTAGTTCGACAGCCCCTCCGCCCTCTGGATAGAACCCTCTGGATTCGATATCCAGGTGGCAGACAGGACCGAACTTCGCCAACATCTGGAGGTGGATCAGTCTCATGAAGTCGATCGGAGGGGACCACCTCACATCTGTTCCCCCCTTCACTGTTAGCATGATTCTCGCTTTCGAAAGCACGGCAGGCAAGAGGCAGGATTGGATGATCATGGAAATGCTCCCGGCGGTCCCTACATCGAACTCGAAATCCCCTCCCGTGAGCTGGCGAGGTCTGAACACGACGTCCTTCGAACCCGCGAAAAGATTGTCGCCCTCCGCATCGCATATCCTGGCGACGGCCTCGATGCTGGTGATGTGGGACGGCGCGAGCCCGGGTTTTGGCCTATTCGCCCGGATGTTGGCGATATGGACATCTTGCCCAGTTACGGCGGACAGGGCGATGGATGTCCTGAGTATCTGTCCCCCGCCCTCTCCGTAGGAACCATCAATCTCGATCATGGGTCCACTCATCAGGCCTTCGCCAATCGCTTCTTGATGATTGTTGTCATGAAGAAGAACACCATCATCACGACTGCAAGGCCAATCAGTGCCGCAGCGAAATACAGCAGCCAGGTCGGAGCGCTCTCTCCTCTGCTGGCTATGATTATGCTCAGGCCCATTCCCTCCGCGATGAACGCCCCGAATCCAAGCGCAAACGAGTACAATCCCATGGTTGCTCCGTAGCATTCCGCGTCGGATGAGTCAGCCATGAGCGCGAGGGCGGCAGGAACGAACGCTCCCGCGCCTAGACCCATAATCGCCAGTGGTATCAAACCAAGCAGTTTGAACTCGACGCCGTCGTCGGTGATATCGAAGGCCGCACCTGGGAAGAAGACGAGCATGACCACTATCCCGAAGATGCTGAAGACCCCGTATGCCATAACCGGGATTCTGCCGACTATATCGGAGACCCTCCCCCAGAACGGCTGCAGCAATCCGAGAGCGACCCCAGCGGCAGCGAACATGATTCCGATCATCGACCCGCTGATGTCCTCGCTGAGCATGATCCTTGGTAGGTAGGTTATCGCAAGCCCTAGAAGGATCGCGATGATGAGCCATATCGGGAACATCAGACGGACCTCGCGCACTTTGAACACGCGCTTCAGTTCCGCGAACCCGCCATAGTGTTGGCTCTTCCTGACGATCTTCTCCGATTTCACCATCGTGTAGAGCATGACCGCAGACCCAACCAGCAAAGCAGCGATTATGATAAATCCGACCTTCGCGCCCGTCAGGTCTATCATGAAGCCGCCAACGACCGCGCCTATGATGTATCCCAGGAAGGTCGAGTAGTCGAACCATCCCATCTGCCTCCCTCGGTCGCAGCTATCGGCGTGATCCGCAATCATCGCTATTGCGGGAGCAACCGTTGCTGCGGCGCCGATACCATGAACGCCGTGCATGAAGGCCAGATACCAGACGTCGTTCGAGAGCGTGTAAAGGCCGACGATGATGGCCGCCAGAGTTGTCCCTCCGACGATCACCATCTTCCTCCCCACCCTGTCGCTCAGGGTGCCGAAGTAGTTCGCCGTGACCATCTCGGCAAGTGGGTACGGGACGGCGATGATCGCGACATTCAGAAGGGTGGCAAAAGCCTCGAGCTTGTCTTCGTCCATATCTGGGTCTAGTCCGACGTCGACGGCCGGCGTGATCGGAACATACAACGCAATGAGCAGCAGAAGGGCGCCGAAAGCTGTTCGGAGAAGGAAAGTGGAGATGTACAGAACTCGGAGGTGCCAAGGAGTCTTGACGCCCCTTCTCTTGAATATGCTGACCATCCGGTCGGAATCAGCGATTGTGCGTACTAATACTTTCGGGGAATGTGCTCACCGGTCATGACGACATGAACATGGCTAACCTCGGAATCCTTTAAGTAGGATGTTGGGATAAGGCGGGCTGGGACGCTTGCCATGGTAGAAGTGGCCGTCATCGGCATTCTCATAGCCTCACTAGCCATAATTCTCATCAGCTGTGAGATATTTACTAACGGCATTGAATGGCTGGGCCTCAGACTAGGCCTCGCGGAGACTGCCACCGGCAGCATACTCGCTGCTGTTGGCACCGCCATGCCGGAGACTATCATCCCGTTGATTGCCATCTTCCTTGGCACTGAGGAGCAGGGAGAGGAGATTGGGGAAGGGGCGATCCTGGGCGCACCATTCATGCTCGGCACTCTCGCAATGTTCATCGGCGGCCTCGCGGTCTGGTATGGCCACAAAAAGGGGCTTCGCTCAGATCACTTGTCGCTCAGGAAGGACCATGCGGAACGGGACATGAAGTTCTTCATGGCGATGTATACGGTCGCTCTCCTCGCCGGTCTTCTGGGCATTCAGACGTACTTCGACAAAGGCCCCATCAACTACATTCTCGCCGGAGTGCTGCTCCTTGCTTACGTACTGTACGTGCATCGGACGCTCAAGGACGAGACCGAGGAGAAGGAGAACTCCTGCCCCGCTCTTTACGCCTGCAAGCTATGCCGTGTGAACCCTGAAAAGGGAAGGATCGGGATGGCCCTGATAGTTCTCCAGGTCATTGCCGCATTGCTGGGGATAATCATAGGTGCCAAGTTTTTCGTGACCGAGGTCGAGGAGGTCTCGATGGCGGTGGGTGTGTCGCCTATCATCCTCGCGTTCCTGATCGCCCCCGTCGCGACGGAGCTGCCCGAGAAGTTCAACAGCGTGATCTGGTACTTGCGCTCCAAGGATACGCTCGGGTTCGGCAACATAACCGGGGCTATGGTGTTCCAGAGCAGCTTCCCGGTGAGCATCGGTCTGCTGTTCACGGATTGGCATCTCGAGATGATCAACATCGCGAGCATCATCATCGCGCTCGGTGCGTCGGGATGGATGTTCTACTGCGTGAAGAGCAAGGGCGGGATCTCGTACCGCACGATGCTAGCATCAGGGTCGCTGTATGCCATCTACATTGTGCTCCTGATCTTCATGGCGCCGAGCCCGTAGAGGACTAGTAGCTTCGCTACTAGCAGTTGCGGACGTCTGGCTCGCGCGTCGTTTTGAAAAGGTATAAGTACGCTAGATGCCAATGTGCGGTTTTGGATGGGATGCGGATGATTCCTCTATGACCAGAGGGCATCATCTTCACCAATAACGACGAGCTGGCTAGATGGTCTCCGAAGCAGAGCTGATGTTCCAACTAGGGGCGATCATGCTCCTTGCCTTCATAGCTGCGACGATGGCGGGCAAGCTCAATCAATCCGTCATGATCGGTTACATAATCATCGGGGCTTTCATCGGGCCGAAGATCAGCTTCGAGGTCTTTGGAATCGAATACACGGGGCTCGTCAGGGACACGACCTTCATCGAGGTCATGTCGCAGATAGGCCTCGTGATGCTGATGTTCTTCGTCGGGCTGGAGTTCTCATTCAGTAAATTGAAACGTACACGTACGCCAGCGGTTATCCTGGCGATTATCGATACGAGTGTTGGGCTGTTCGTCGGATTCCTGTTCGCGTCGTTCCTCGGATGGCCGCTGGTCGACTCGATATTCCTGGCGGGCGTAATCGCGATGAGCAGCACTAGCATCGCAATGAAGGTTCTGTTCGATCTCAAGAGGATGTCCAGCCCCGAGGTCGAGTTCCTGATCGGTCTTGTCGTGGTCGAGACATTCATAGCGATGATCATACTCGCTGTAGCGAGTGGTATGGTACTGCAGCCGACCGCGAACCCGGCAGGTTACGGGCAGCTCATAGTCGGAATCGCCGCGTTCTACGGGTTCTTCGTCTGGATGGCGATGTGGGCCGTGCCGAGGGTAGTCAAGTTCTTCAACAGCATTGAGAACGACGAACTGTTCATACTATTCGCACTCGGCATCGTGTTCCTGACATCCGGAGTCGCAGCTCTGATGAACGTTCCGCCAATCATCGGAGCGTTCTTCATCGGCATGATCCTAGCAGAGACAAACGTGACGACGAGGATACAGGCCAAGCTCGAATCCTTCAAGGACGCTTTTGTAGCTATCTTCTTCACGTCTTTCGGCATGATGATTGACCCAGCGTACTTCGACGATGTCTTATGGATGGTCCTGCTCGCCATCCCATTGGTGCTCATCTACGAGGCCTTCGTGATGTCTTCGATTTCATACTTCCTTGGCTTCTCCGCAAAAGCCTCGACAACAATAGGAACCAGCATGAGTGGGCGTGGCGTCGAATCGATCCTGTATGCGAGCGTAGGGTCCAGAGTCGAGGGGACTACGATGGGAGCGCAACTCAACCCGTTCGCGGGAGCCTTCTGCTTCGCGATGAGCGCAATAACTCCGCCTCTCGTTAAGCACTCCTCTGGATTCGCAAACCTGCTTTCGAAGATGGTCCCCCGTTCGTTGAAGTTCTCAGGAGCCATTGTCTCGAGAACCATTGGAAAGGCTGTGCTGCCGTCCAGTTTTCCGTTGGTCAAGGGCGCCAAGGTGACGGGGACGCTCATGCTCTGCTTTGTTGGGGTGGCAGCTGCCGTGCTGATGACAAGCGAGGCGATTCACATTATCGCTGCCGCGGTCGGATTGCTATTCGTCGGCGCAATCTACTACTTCGTCCGCTCGGAGATCAACGAGATCGCGAGGCATGTCAATTACTCCAATATCGGCGTCTACGCGAGCGACAAGCGGGTCATCGTGAACCTGGTATCAGGAGTCGCTGTGGGTTCGATTGCCTCCGTACTGCTGATCGTCTCCACATGGATTTACATGTGGCAGTTCTCCCTGATTGTGGCGGCAGGGTACTTCGTGTTCATCATCGCGATCATGGTCTGGGCATACAGGAGTCTGTACGTGCCAGGGAAGGAGGGACCGAGCAAAGTGTCTCACATTCCGAGGGCGACAGCTGAGCCTCCTGAACCCATCCCTGCGCTGCCCAAGCCAGTCTACGGCGGGATCAGAGCCTCCCCGAAGAACTCTCAGCTTTGAGCGTCAGTGCTTCTTGTACTTGCCGATCCACTTGCTCATCAGCAAGAAATCCGAGCCCCACCACTGCTGCCTCAGAAACGCCTCGGGCAGGAGCCCGAATTTCATGTAGAGCCTCACTGCGGGCACTAGCGTCGGGAGAGTGTAGAGGCCGATCTTGTGGCATTTGGCCTTCTTCAGATGCTCTTGAGTTGCGACCATGAGCTTGATGCCGATTCCCTCGTGCTGGTGTTCCGGATCGACGGCGATCCAGTTGATGAATGCGTACCCACTCTTGCCGTAGATGTTTGCGAGCACGAGTCCGCACAGCTTTCCATCCGCCTCCGCCAAAAAACCGAAGAAGTCAGGATCATCGAATCTCGCTCTCAGCTTAGCGGGAGACCAATGCCACACATCGAAATCGCTGGCCTCCTTCGGATAGCTACCCTTCTCGTACTTGCTCCACATCCACTTCAACAGCTTCGCTGAGAACTTCCCGGCTTCGTTGCTATCCGCCTTCTCCAGTCTCCTGATGACGACTGCCGTAGAATCACTCCTGTCCATGCCGATACTTCCCCCTGTCTCACGTAATCTCCATGCATGTTAATGATTATTGGCCATTTTCATCTCATCAACTATTATGGACGTCAAAGGCGATGTTCCGCCCGCCTATGGATGCTAGAAGTCGGAGACTCGGAGCAGTCAGCGGCCTCGCCGCAGGCGTGTGTTTCATCGTACTTTACGCAGTGGCTATGTCCCTCGACTCGGAATACGTGTTCGGCAAGAACTACCTGAGTGACCTCGGGGTCAGGGAAGGTGCCTGGGCGTTCAACTCGGGGCTGATAATCGCTGGTGTTCTCTTCCTGGCCTTCGATATTCTCAGCATCAGGATGATTATCGGGAAGCGCTTGTTGGACAGGGCTGCTGTCGCGATGTTGGTGATTGGAACAGCGTTCCTGATACTGGTTGGGATATTCACTGAGGATGCGGGCGACCTCCACGGTTTCGTGTCGTACGGGTTCTTTCTCTCGATGCTAGCTGCCCTGGGGCTGACAACGGAGTGCATGTACAGGTCGCGATCCTTGGGCAGGCTGGGGTATGCGGTAACGTTGGTGGTCTTTCTGCTGGGGATTTCATTGCTGCCAATGGGCGGCGACCCGCTTTCAGAAACCATCGCGGTCCTCGGCATCTTGTCCTGGGGCCTGATTATCTCAGTTGCCCTGCTCTTGAAAATGAGCGGCTTCAACATACCGTAGTGGGCGGCAGAGAACAGTTTTAAGAGAAGAGGTCATTCCGAGCAGTCGAGAACCGCCCCATTCTGGGGCGATGCGAGGATGACTACGATGAAAGCCGAAGATTACAGAGAGCTCGAGGAAACCTGGGGGGCGCACAACTACCACCCGTTGCCAGTGGTCATATCCAAGGCGAAGGGAGTCTGGGTATGGGATGTCGACGGCAAGAAGTACATCGACATGCTGAGCTCCTACTCGGCGATCAACCAGGGCCACCTGAACAAGCGCATCGTGAATGCCGCGAAGAAGCAGCTGGATCGGGTTTCATTGACGTCCAGAGCGTTCTCGAACGACAGGATGGGTCCCTTCCTGAAGAAACTGTGCGAGGTCAGCGGCATGGAGATGGCCCTGCCCATGAACACGGGTGCCGAGGCAGTCGAGACTTCCATCAAGCTCGCGCGCAGGTATGCGCATACTAAGAGGGGCGTCCCGGAGGACCAAGGTGAGATTGTCGTCTGCGAGAACAACTTCCATGGCCGGACTACCACGATCATCAGCTTCTCCAGCGACCCGGATTCGAAGAAGGGCTTCGGACCATTCACGCCAGGCTTCAGGACCATCCCATACAACGATGTCGGAGCATTCCAAAAGGCCATCAACAGGAACACGATCGGCATCATGGTCGAGCCGATCCAAGGCGAGGCAGGCATCAATGTGCCCTCGCCCGGCTACCTCAAGGCCTTGAGGAAGGTCTGCGACGAGAAGGGCGTGCTGCTCATCCTGGACGAGATTCAGACCGGGTTCTGCCGGACCGGCAAGATGTTCGCCTTCGAGCACGAGGGCATTAAGCCGGATATCCTATGCGTGGGCAAGGCGCTCGGTGGAGGGCTGTATCCTGTCTCGGCATGCCTTTCTAGCAAGGAGATCATGAGCGTGTTCACTCCGGGCAGTCACGGCAGCACATTCGGCGGGAATCCGCTTGCATGCGCGATAGCTGAGGAGTCCCTGAACGTGCTTCTCGACGAGAAGCTCGCAGACCGATCGAAGGAGATGGGGGAGTACTTCGTCAGCCGCATCAAGGAGATCAAGACGGAGAAGATCAAGCAGATACGCTACAAGGGCTTGCTCATTGGAGTCGAATTTCACCTTGGTCCGAACGATACCGTACGGCCAATTTGCGAGAAGCTGATGGCAAGCGGCGTGCTCGCAAAGGACACACATGAGAAGACTATCAGGTTCGCCCCTCCGCTCGTGATCACGAAGCAGGAGATAGATTGGGCGATTGAACGCATCAGACCCATATTCGAGACCGCCTGAACACCGCTAGCCTACCAGCACGTGCGCTATCCGCGACAGAGCGCCGTATACGGCTTCTCGTCGGAAGTTGTTGCTGAGCGGTCGGAGATTCTGAGCCAAGGACTTCAGTGCGGCTATGCCTAAGCGTACGGCTGCCGGGATTCGCACTCGGCAGAGGCCAGACATCCTTCTTCTGATTTCAATCAGCGGGGGATTGACCGGACCTCGTCCAAAATCTTAAATCCCCGTATTTGCTCGACGAAGCCGGCATTGCGAGGCGAATCCTAGGATGATTGAAGTCAGTGGAGCACCAGAGATTGATGGCCTTGTATTCAGGCGATTCAAAGACAAATCGGACTATACGGTGATGTCGTCAGTGGGAAGAAGGAGTTGGGAAGCTGACGGTGTCGAGAACATTGAGATCGAGGAGGAGCTCGCCAATGAATACGACAATCTCTCCAATCGGGATCCGTCCTCAGAGGTAGTAATCGCCGAAGTCATGGAAGAACCCGTGGCGTACGGACGGATTTGGCCCGAACCAGACAGCAGCGGAGAGCGGGTGTTCTGGCACATCGCTCATGTCGTCCCTGAATGGCGCACGACGGCGTTGCGTCTGGCGATATTCCGCTTCAACGAGATGCAGATCCGGTTCATAGCGAAGAATCAACCCTGGCCTGGGAAGACCTCTTTTGGAGCATGGGCCTTGGACGAACCGAATGATTGGAGGGAGATGGTTCTCGCAGAAGGGTATACACCCGTCATGCATTTCTACGAGATGATTCGGCAGAATCTCGAGGACATACCGGACAACCCCCTTCCCGAAGGGCTTGAGCTACGAGCGGCCAAACCTGAACACTATTCCGAAATATGGAATGCGCGGAAAGAAGCCTTACGAGAGAAGCCCTTCTTCGTTGAACGCAGATACGACAGAGAACACTACGAACTCTGGTTGAACTGGTCCACTTTCATGCCTGATCTCTGGCAGGTCGCATGGGACGGCGACCGCGTAGCGGGCATGGCCGAAAATCATATACCACTGGAAAACCAAGCCTTCGATCGCAAGAGAGGTCATACTCAGGTCCTCTTTGTGCTGCCCAGATGGCGAAGGCGAGGATTGGCGAAAGCTTTGCTCGTAAAGAGCCTCGTAATGATGCGAGAGAGAGGATTGGAGGAAGCAACTCTGGATGTTGAGACGCAGAACACTTCGGGCGAAATACAGCTCTATGAGAGCATGGACTACAGGGTCGCTAAGAAGTATGCGGACTACAAGAAGCCCCTAGATTAGAATCGAGAGATGACCAAACCCTTTCGTCTTCATTCTCCGGGTCTTTTCCGGGGGAGTTCTCTAATTTCCTTTTCCCCCTTGATTGACCGAAAAGACGATCCTGCTAGCTATCGATAGAAGTGCGGCTGCCGGGATTTGAACCCGGGTTTGAAGCTTGGGAAGCTTCAGTCCTAACCGCTAGACTACAGCCGCGCAGGAAGCGGATAGAACAGGTTTCCATTTAAAGATATCCGCAATTGAACCAGATGCCAGACCCGGGACGAGATGGAGATAGCCTAGCTTGTTGAGATGCTCACGAGGTCCATGTGTCCTGAACCGCCTTCGATCTGCAGCTCCTTGACAAGACCGATTCCCGGAACATAGAATTTGTGCTCGGCGACCCCCTTCTCTAGAGGCGTCCAATCTTCTGTCTGAAGGCAGTTGTCATAGGCTCCGTAGGGCACGCTCACGGATGCGTTCAGTGCGAGCACCTTAGCCATGTCTTCGGCCTCACCTTTGTAGTACTCTTGACGATACTCATGTCCGACATCAGGGTCGGCCAGCATGACTATTCCAGGTTGGGCCCCGTCTACTCCCGCCTCCCATGAGCCTTCTGCGCTGACGACGACACCATTGGCGATCTCCCTGGAATCCTCCCCGAAGTACCAGACGTTGCCATCAGTGTCTTGGGCGTACCAGTCATAGGTTTCCTCTACTAGGTCATCGTTGAGCCAGACGCGATCCCAAACCACGACGCATGTGACTCCCACGATCACCTTGGTGTTGTTGGTCACTTGCATCTCGTTCCTCTCGGCCCCGTCCTCAGAGACACCCTCGTAGACGAAGGTCGTGCCCGGTATCAGTGGGTAATAAGGATTGTCAATCGGCCCTGAGAAATCCACAGGGTCTATCACGGGTTCATACGGTGTATCCTCGGAACTGAACAGTCCTGCCAGATACGCCCCGAGAACGATGGCACCGATTGCGATCGCGCAGATTGCTACAGCAACTAGCCTCTTCATATTCTGGTCCCCTCCGTCGTCAGCAGCCTGAAGCTAATGCTCCGCACTGCAGAAATAACCGTCCCCTTACAGTGTTTGATTTTCGGATCATGCAGGTCGCGAGACGCTACTTGACCGTTTCGAGCTGGCTGATTATGTTCCAGATGAGAGTTCTTCCGTGGAGCGGTATGTTCGGGTCGTTCGCGAGCTCGTCGAGAATCATGACCGCGCTGGCGCTCCTTATGTCCAGGGCCTCGCTCTTCTGCATCAATCGCTCCTTTGCATCGGTCGCCCCACGCCTGATGTTCCTGGGGACAGAGGTGTCCTCAGCAAGCTGGTCCAGCACCTCCATAATCTGCCTCAACCTTGTTTCCATGTCTGCCATACTTGCCACCTCTAGGTTGTACTGAGAAGCCTATGCTTCCACGCCTCCTACTTCTTCGGCTCTTCCTCTTCCTCGCGGATCTTGCCCCTCTCCTTGAAGGTCGTCACGACCATGAAGGTCTTCGTCTCTTTGACGCCGTCGATGTCGGCGACGTCGTCGACGATGAACTTCTTCAAGGCGGCATAGCTGGGGAAACGCGCCTTCGCGATAATGTCTGTGTCCCCCGTGACCAGGAAAACGTCCTCGATGTGGTCGAAAGAAGCGATCTTCTTCGCGACCGAGTCGGAACCCTTGGTGTCGATCTTGAATGTTACCAGCGCCGCAACCTGCTCGTCCCCATAGTACGATGAGATGACTTCCTCGTACTCCTTCTTGTCCTTCTCTTCCATGTCAGCGCCCTCCTTCAAGGCGTCCGTTCCGCGTCTGTAGTCCCATAAGTGGTGTCAGAAGCCTGCGGATGAACCGGAGGGCGTCGGATGCGCTGTCTGCGCAAAGGGTTTCTTCGTTGCCCGCCCAGATGGTCAGAGCCTGGCGCCCTCGAACTCCTCTTGAAGATCTATCACGACTTGCTCGAGGATCTCTTCAAGGGTGCCGCCACGGTATTCGCGCAATCCGCCAAGATCGCTCTGAACTCTAGCTACATAGGTCGAGTTGCTCTTCAGAAACTCTACGTTGCACAAGGGCTCTTCCATCTGCGTTCACCTGTCGAGGCCTTGGGCACCACCCCAGGCCATGGGTTGCACGAGCCGCGCTATATATGCCCTGATATATAGAGCTTTCTTAATCGGTGTGCGGTTACCGAGGCCAAGCCAGATGTGTCCAGATACTGCGGGTTGCGAAGCCTTTCCGGGAGCTGTCCTCAGGCCGTGCTATTCTTAGACAAGGATTAAATATCGTTCCCACACTGCGTTCTTTTGATGAGCTCGGCACACCAGCGCGCAATCATCATAATTAGCTGATTCTCGATACCATTGCCGAGCTTGTGATAGACTCCTTTTGGAGGAATCTGTTGCGATGACGAAATACTATCCGGAACCCGACGGGAAATCCTTCCCGCAGATGGAGCAGGAGGTGCTCCTGCAGTGGGAGCGAGAGCACTTGCTCTCGAAGGTCAAGGGCCGGATGGAGGGAGGGCGGCCGCTCGTGTTCTGTGAGGGCCCTCCAACCGCGAACGCAAAGCCTCACATAGGGCACGCGCTCACGCGCGCGGTCAAGGATGCGTTCCTTAGATATCATGTGATGAACGGCAGGAAGATTGTGCCGTACATCGGGGGGTGGGATTGCCACGGTCTGCCTGTTGAAATTGAGGTAGAGCGGGCTCTGGGCATCCAGAGCAAAAAGGACATCGAGAAGCTGGGAGTCGACAAGTTCAACCGACTCTGTCGCGAGAGCGTTCTCACTTACAAGGCTGATTGGGAGGCGATGAGCCGCCGGATAGGGTACATGATCGACTACGACAACGCCTACTTGACGATGTCCAAGGAGTACGTCGAGAGTGTATGGTGGTCTCTGAAGCAGCTCCATGAGAAAGGGCTGCTTTCGAAAGGGCACAAGGTGGTCCCCTACTGTCCCCGCTGCGGGACCACTCTGAGCACGCACGAGGTCGCCTTGGGCTTCAGGGAGACAGAAGGCCGCTCGATCATAGTCAAGTTCAGGCTCAAAGGATTGGACTTGACCTTGTTGGCATGGACCGCCACCCCATGGGCGCTCCTGGGGAACGCACTGCTCGCTGTCGATCGAGAAACGACATACTCTGTCATCGAGCATTCGGGTGAGAGGCTAGCGGTAGCTGAGGATCGAGTTGGCTTGGTATCTCTGGAAGGCAACCTCGTCGGGAGTATCAAAGGTTCTGAACTGGTGGGCAAAGGCTACGAACCGCCATTCAAGTTCTACGACTTCTCCGCGAACGGCTGGAAGGTCGTCCACTCCCCCGATGTCGCCCACGAAGAAGGTACTGGTGTGATGAGCGTCTCACCAGCTTACGGATCCGTGGATTTCGACCTCGGTGAGACAGAGGGGCTTGAGGTCTTCGACCCTATCGACGCCGAGGGGCGTTTCACGAATGCCGTTCCCGAGCTGAAGGGGATGTTCGCGAAGGACGCCGACTCGGAGATCATGCGCATGTTGGAATCCAAGGGGTTGCTCTTCAAGTGGGGGCTCATCAAGCATTCATATCCGTTCTGCTGGAGGTGCGATACCGCCCTTATCTACAAGGCGATCGACTCGTGGTTCGTCACTGTTCAGGATTCGAAGCAGAGGATAATCGAACTGAACGAAGAGGTCAAGTGGGTTCCTGAGGCCTTCAAGCACGGCAGGTTCGGCAACTTCCTGGCGGATGCTAAGGATTGGGCGATCAGCAGGAGCAGGTACTGGGGAGTCCCGTTGCCTGTTTGGAGGTGCGCTCGGAATCACGAGGTGTGCGTCGGTAGCTACGACGAACTCGCCAAGCTCTCAGGGTCTCGGTTGAGCGAATCCTTCGACCCGCATAGGCCTTCGGTGGACTCGTTGGAGACACACTGCCCTGAATGCGGAGATCCGATGCGAAGGGAGGACTTCGTCGTTGATTGCTGGTATGACTCGGGCTGCGCCCCATTCGCACAGTATCATTACCCATTCGAGAACATTGAGGAGTTCGACACTCATCAGTCAGTTGACTTCATCGCCGAGGGAGTAGACCAAACCCGGGGATGGTTCTACACGCAGCTAGCATTGGGCACGCTGCTGTTCGACAAGCCAGCCTACATGTCTGTCCTTGTGCTCGGCCAGGTGCTTGACGAGCACGGGATGAAGATGAAGAGAGGAACTGACAGGGTTGTTTACCCGGACGAGGTGTTCTCGAGCGTCGGGGCGGACTCTACCCGTTTGCTCTTCTTGGGAACCCCAGTCTGGCACGATCTTCAGTTCTCAGTGGACCGGGTGCGCGATGAGATGGTCGGTACACTCACCACTCTCCTCAACGTCTATGCGTTCTTCGCTTCGAACGCTAACGCGTACGGGTTCAGGCCTGGGAACGAGTATGGAAGGACACATGACCTGGACAGATGGATTGTGTCGCGACTGCACTCCTCCACGAAGGAGTGCAGGGAAGGCTTCGAGAGCCTTGAGGTTCACAGGGCTGTGAGAGCGCTGGAGTCTTTCATAGTGGACTTGAGCAATTGGTATGTCAGGCGGTCCAGGAGACGGTTTTGGGAAGAAAACGATCCTCAGGATAGGTTCTCCGCCCATTGCACTCTCTATGATTGTCTGGTCGAGCTGTCGAAGCTGATGGCGCCAATCACTCCGTTCTACTCGGACTGGATGTACAGGAACCTCAAGGGTCCCCTTGAAAGCGTCCATCTGGAGAAATACCCGGAGCCCAACGAGGATCTGATCAATGGCACTCTCGAGAGGCAGATCTCGCTAGTTACCACAGCTGTGATGGCGGGACGGCTTGCCAGGCAGAAGGTCAACGTGAAGCTGAGACAGCCGCTCCCTGAGGTGGTCATAGCTGTTGATACGGATAAGGCTTGGACCCTGCGCAGGTTCGAGAAGATGATCGCGGAGGAGCTGAACGTCAAGCGTGTGGAGGTCCTCGAGAGCAGGGAGAAGATGATACAATACGCGGTCCATCCGAACCTGAAGGTCCTGGGCCCGAAGCTGAAGGGCGGCTCTGATGAAGTCGCGCAACTGCTGTCGAAGGTCAATGAGAACGAACTCGTGAAGCACCTGAGATCCAAGGGCAAGATAAGACTGGGCGGGTTCACTCTGGCAGAGGAGGATGTCATCGTGAGCGAGAAGGAGAAGCCTGGATACTCGCACGCCAGCATCGATGATGTCCATGTATACGTGCGTCTCGAGGTCACGCAGAACCTGAAACTCGAGGGACTCTCCCGGGAGGTCATAAGGCGTATACAACACATGCGGAAGGAGCAGAGGCTCGAGTTCGAGGATCCTGTCGCCGTCGAGTACGACGGTCATCCGGACCTGGAATCGGCGATATCATCCCATAAAGAGCACATCATGCGCGAAACGCACGCAAAGGCGCTGATGAGGAAGGAATCCCCGGAGGGCGCCCAGAAATGGATGATCAACAAGTTGCCGCTGGAACTGTCGGTCAGGCGGAGTGCACCTTGATCTCCCGTTTGGTTGGGTCCACGTTCTTCTCCATGTAGTAGGCGTTCCTCCCCGGCCCGTAGAAATCCTGGAGCGTGGCCTTTACTTCGTAACCATTGCCTGAATAGAGCTTTATCGCCGGCTCGTTCGTCGCCTCGACCTCGAGGGAGAATTTGAGGGCGGCTTGAATCTGGAAGGCATTCTCGCACTCCTTCAGCAACTTGGAGCCAATGCCCTTCCTTCTGGCAGCTATGACTACTGCTATGCTCGCGATTCTACCCTCTCTCCTCAGATCTGAGACGATGCACATCGCCGAGCCAATGATATCATCACCTTCGACCGCTGCAAGCACGAAGGTATCGTCCCTCTCAACGAACGCTCGGACTATCTCGGCGCTGAACCTCTCCGCTCCGAAGCACTCCTCTTCAAGTTTCATGAGGGAGGGCATGTCGGATTCGTTGGCCTGTCGGATGATCACAGTCAGCCCTACCGATGGAGCTGGATAAGTCGATTGCGGCGGTTGCGAAGGGCTTATATGCGGTGGTTCTCTTCTGCATCCAGATGCAGTCCATCAAAGAAGTCCTCTCCAAGGATCAGGTCGGCAAGAAGGTCGGTGTGAGAGGCTGGATTTATCGGACCAGGAGCAGCGGAGGGATCGTATTCGCAGTCCTCCGCGATTCGACTGGTCTGGTCCAAGTGACCGTCAAGAAGGGCGCCGTCCCTGACGCGGATTTCGAGAGCTCGACCAAGGCAGGCATCGAATCGTCTGTCGAGATAGAGGGAGAGGTCGCCGAGGATAAGCGCGCGCCTGGCGGATACGAAGTTCGGGCCAGCAGGTTCAAACTGGTCGGCGCGTCCGAAGCCTTCCCAATCACCGAGTATCAGAGCACCGAACTTCTGCTCGACCTCAGACACCTGTGGATACGGTCCAGGGAACAGACGGCCGTCACGAAGATCAAGGCGTCGCTCGTGCGCGGGGGACGAGAATGGTTCCACGACAACGGCTATACTGAGGTGAACCCCCCGATTGTCACAGGCGTATGTCCCGAGGACAGCACCACGCTCTTTCAGCTGAAATACTTCGACAGGATCGCCTACCTGTCTCAGAGTGCCCAGTTCTACCTCGAATCCCTGATCTACTCTCTCGAAAAGGTCTACGCCATCACGCCCTCCTTCAGGGCGGAGAAATCGAGGACGCCCAGACACCTCGCTGAATACTGGCACATGGAGATGGAGGCCGCGTGGGTGGACAACGATGGCAACATGAAAGTTCAGGAGGAGCTCGTGTCGGCGATGGTTAGAAACGCTGTCAGTGAGTGTTCCGATGAGCTGAAGCTTCTCAAGAGAGACCCTGCCACACTGAAGAAGATAGAGCCGCCCTTCGACCGCATGAAGTACGAGGAGGCTATGGAGTTCCTTCAGAAGAAGGGACATGACGTTTCCTGGGGAAGCGATCTCGGAGCGGTCGAGGAACGCACTTTGACGGTCGATAGAGAAGTCCCAGTGTTCGTGATCAATTATCCGAAAGAGCTCAAGCCATTCTACATGAAGGAGAATCCCGAGGATTCGAGAACATACAAGAACAGCGATATGCTGGCGCCGGAGGGCTTCGGCGAGATCATTGGGGGCAGCGAGAGGGAGACTGACAACGCCCTCATCATCGAGCGACTGAGGGACAAGGGCGAGAGCCTTGACAGCTACCAGTGGTACCTCGATCTCAGGAAGTATGGTTCAGTCCCTCATTCGGGGTTCGGTCTAGGCATAGAGCGGATTGTCACCTGGGTCTGCAAGCTCGAGCACATACGCGACGCGATTCCGTATCCGCGCACTGTTGCGCGCGTGTACCCTTGAATCTCTTTCACGCCATTCTCGCGCAGTACTCTGAGTATATGTCGACTGCTTTTGCTATCTCTCTGATATCGACCCATTCATCGTTGCAGTGGCAAATCTCAGACTCGCCAGGGCCACATACCATCAGGACCTTGTTAGCGTCCTTGAACATCACCATCTCAGTGGCGTATGGAACCGCCGTGACCTTGGCCTTGGGCCCTATCACATTCCTGAGGGCTTTCACGGCAGGCGACCTGGCATCGGTCCCAACCGGGTCGAGCTCGTGCAGTATCTTGATCTCGTAACCGTCACGCCCCATCCGGTCCCGCAGAAGCTTGAGCACCGATTTCGTGTTCATGTTGGGCGGGTAGCGCACGTCCACTTCGACCTCGCACTCGTCAGGAATGACATTGATTCTCGTCCCGCCTTTGATCGTGTCAACGCTCATCGTCATGACGTCAGTCGGGTTCTTCGGGATGCGCTGCAGGTCCTTCGTCTTCGCCAGGAGATCTGTCATTTTGGTGATCGCGTTGTCGCCCAGATGGGGCATACTAGCATGGGCAGAAACCCCGTTGGTCCTGATGGCGAAGTGGAGTAGTCCTTTTTCCTTGATCACAATTTCGAAACCGGTCGGCTCAGTGACGACAATCGCGGGGGCCTTCCTCAGCCCTAGGTCTTTTGCAGCTGCCCCTGCTCCTATCATGGTCGTCTCCTCGTCCGTCGTGAAACAGAGTACGAAAGGAACGTTGGCGGCCACCATTTCTTCTGCCGCGAGGAGCATCGCGGTGCATCCACCCTTCATGTCGCAGGCCCCCCTTCCATAAAGCCGCCAGTCCTCGAACTCGCCATCTTCATGCATCCAGCCAGTGCCGTGAGGGACTGTGTCCAGATGTCCAGACAATGCGACACCGCCCTTCCTGAACGGGGCGATAATGGCGGGGTGCTCCTTGCTCCCGTAGTACTTCGGCTTTAGGCCGAGCTTCTTCAGCCGTGCGGTAACATAATCGACGATGGGTCTTGAGTCGTCCTCGGAGGTGCTCTTCAGCAGCACGAGGTCGGTCAGAACCTCCTTCGCCTTCTCCTTCACTCTCTCACCTGCGCTTCGAGTCCTTCGCTATCCGCTCGGCAATCTTGACCATTAGCTTCGAGGTGTTCTCCATGTCCCTGACGCTGGCGCACTCGGTCGGAGAGTGCGTGTACCTCATCGGGATTCCCAGGGGCATCATGAGGGACCCGAAATCCTGTATCACGGCGCCATCCGTCGCGCCTCCTCCAGTACCGTATTGAAGTGGTATCTTCGCTGCTTTCGCGATCTCCTCGAACATCTTCCGGAGCTTGGGAGACGCTATCGCCCTGTCGTCGAACATCCGCAGAGCCGGACCGCTCCCTATCATGACCCTCTCAAAGACATCTCCCATCTGCGGGGCGTCAGTCGTGGTCATCGTGTCGACTGCGATTACATAGTCCGGCCGCAGGCTGAACCCGACAACCTTCGCCCCCTTCAAGCCTATCTCCTCTTGAACGCTCCAGACGAATGTGATCTTGAGAGGAAGCTTTCGGTCTTTCAACTTCTCGAGCGCGTCCAGGATGACCGCGCACCCCGCCCGGTCGTCGACGCCCCGTGCGCAGATGATGTCCGGTGTGATGTACGAGATGTCCTTCTTGAACACCATCGGGTCTAGCACCCGCACGCCTAGGCGCTCCGTCTCCTTCTTGCTTCTCGTCCCAACATCGACCCGCACATCCTGCCAGATAACGACCTTCTTCCGGTCATCTGCATCGGTCATCAGGTGAGGCGGCTTGAGTCCGAGGACACCGGTCACGATGCCCTTCTGGGTCTTGATCTCGACGACCCTTCCCACGAGCGTTCGGTCGTCGATCCCTCCGACTTTGCGGATCCTGATGGAGCCATCATCGTTTATCTTCGAGACGATGAGTCCCAGCTCGTCCATGTGCGCTATGAAAAGCACGTGCGGACCCGAATCTCCTATCGTGGTTATCAGGTCCCCGATGTTGTCCTCTTTCGTCTTGAGGCCGAGCCCTTCGACCTTCTTCCGGATGTATTCCCTGATGTCGTCTTCGAACCCGGAGACCCCGGGAATCCTGATCATCTCTTCCATTGCCTGTTTCAGTTCCATGCTAACCCCTCTTCACAAATGGTGGTTTCACAATCCGCGCCGCTGCGTCCGCCTCTCTAATTCTGATTCTGACCTCTGTCCCGACCGCCGCCAGCTCAACCGGGACGTACCCCATCGCAATGCCCTTCTTAAGAACAGGAGACAAGGTGCCGCTAGTGGCCGTACCCACCTTGTCGCCATCGTGAAGTATCTCATATCCGTGGCGCGGGATCCCCCTGTCCTCGACGAGCATGCAGACGAGCTTGTCGTACTTGCCTTCAGATTTCTGTTGGATCATCGCCTGCTTCCCAATGAAGTCATGCATCCAGTCAATGACCCATCCAGGACCGGTCTGGACCGAGGTCTGTGAACCGTCAAAATCCGTGCCTGAAAGAAGTAATCCCTTCTCCAGCCTGAGGGTGTCTCTTGCCCCCAGTCCGGCCGGCTTCAGCCCCAAAGGAGTCCCTTTATCGAGCACAGCCTTCCAGACAGCAACTGCGTCCGCATTCTCGCAGACGATTTCGAACCCGTCCTCTCCTGTGTATCCTGTCCTTGAGACGAAGGCCATGACCCCTGCGCCATGCTTATGCCCACGACCATGCAGCAAGTCGGTGACGAGCTTTGTGTTCTGGTTGTCGATCCTGTCCAGCTGATAGAACCCTCCCCAGAAGTACTTCAACGTGGAGAGGTCCGCTGATGTGATAGCAGCCATGACATCCTTCGCGACAGGTCCCTGGACTGCAATGCACGCAAGTCTAGTGGACATGTCGAGCAATTCAGGGCCATGCAAGTGCCCCCGGATCCACTTCTCCATCTTCTGGGTCGTGGCCGCGTTGGGGACCATGAAGAATTCGTCATCCCCGAGGACTGTGACAATCGTGTCGTCCAATATCCTGCCTTGGTCGTCACATATGTGCGCGTAAACGCATTTGCCGACTGGCTGCGATTGCACGTCGTTCGTGCATAGGGTGTTGACGAGATCTCCTGCTCCCTTTCCTCGAATCAGGAAATCGCCCATATGGGAGACATCGAACGCGCCCGCCTTCGCCCGGACGGCCATATGCTCGTCGATTATGCTGGTGTACTGGATGGGCATGTCCCAGCCTGCGAACCAGACCATCTTCGCGCCGAGCCTGATGTGCTCATCGTGAATCGGCGTCCTTTGCATGGGGGCTGCATGAGCTAATCTCTGCAAAAGCTTTGGCGACGTAACCGCTTTCCGAAAGGCTGAAAAACGCAGAAAATCTGCCGGTCCCGAGTTCATCTGTATTCATCGATCAGCTGAGAGAAGTCCTTCTCGAGGTTGACACTCATCGTGGGCTGCTCTATGACCTCGACATTTCTCTCGAGCAGCGCCAGCTCCTTCTCGCTAAATGCGTTGGGGCTGATGGGTATCAGCACTGTCGACCGGCTCTGCATCACCTGCTCGTTGATGTGCTCCACGAACCGAAGGACTTGCTGGAACCCGTTGTTGATCACGAGGTACTCGAGCCCATCAATCAGCACAATGCAGCGCTTGTACCTCTCGATGAAAGATGATATGACCGTTGCAAGTGTCCCTATGCTCGTGGGATTGTGATGGTCCTTGCCCGGGGTGTGGCTCAGCCAAAGGATGCGAGAATCTCTGAAATCGAAGATCTCCTTGACCTTGTCGGGGAACTGCCTAGTCACGCACAATCCGGGGATCTGATCCGATATGTTCGATTCGAACAGCTTGTATGCGAGGAAAGGCTTGCGCTCACGAACAACATAGCACAATCCTTCCTCGATTCGGACTAGCTCAATGGCTGGTCTGTCACTGTTTGAAATCAGCCAACCCTCCCTGACGAAGGCATCACGGAGCCCGCGGTATTTATACATTCTGACTTGATTAACGATACCCTGGCAACAGGTTCAAGGCAGTCGCTTTTTGAGCATTTCCCGAACGCGGGCCTCGAGCACTTTTGCAGGTATATCGAGCAGGGTTATCACAGTAGTCTTCCCAGAGATTCCGGGCCCGCTCTTCTTCGCACTGACCACACCCAGCATGTCCAAATCCTTCATAAGCGTCCAGAATGCAGTGTGCGCCCTGGGCTTCTCCTCGTACTCCTCGCACGCCACCTTGTAGGCGCCCTCCGCATCGCCCGTCGTTATATACGCCCTGCCTCTGGAAGCGCGGGCTATGCCTAGGAGAGCGAGCTTCTGGTGATTATCAAGTCCGATAAGCTTGGATTCGGTGATCGAGCTGTAAGCCTCCGCCTTTGCGGCGCGCACATGCTCGACATTGACCTTGCCCGCGCTCTCCTCATCCGCGAGCATTCCTGCTTTCTCGAGGATCTCTATGGCGAAACGCGCGTCGCCCCATTCCGAGGAGACTTCCGCGATGATATCGGTCGCATCCTTGTCGATAGCACCATCGTGCAGGGCAAGCTCAGATCTCTGCGTGACTATGTCACGCAGCTCCTCCGTGGAATATTTGCCAAACTCGATCACATTCGTGCGCTTGAAGGTGCTCGCAGAGCTCGCATCGAGCATGTCGAACACGTTCTTTTGCGAGATCAGTATCAGCGACACGAGTTCTTTGCTGTCAACTTTCTCCTCTCCGAACCTCGTGAGCTTGTAGATTATATCCGAGCCGGCCTTCTTGAGGAGCATGTCGGCTTCGTCGAGCACGACTATGAGATGTACCTTCCTCTTCTCGAGGTCCTTACGGAGTATCCGAAGCATCTCCGTGATCGAGAACCCCCTGTCGGGGAAGTTCGGTTGGAAGTGGTTGACGATATGTAGGACAGCGCTGGACTCGCTGTTCCTCTGTCTGCAGTTCACGAGGACCCAGTCGACGGCCTTCTGCTGCTTCTCCGCGAAGTCCTTGAGGTCCATGCAGAACCGTTTCGCAGTCGCAGTCTTTCCTGTTCCGACGCTGCCAGTGAGGACTGCGTTCTGCGCGAAGTTGGATTCGATCACCGGCCGGTAGAGCATGATGAGCCTCTTCATCTGCCCCTCCCTGTGGACCAGCCTCGGGGGCACAAAGTCGAATGACAGTGTCCGCTGGTCCTTGAAAACGCTCTTGCCAGTGGTCTCCCACATAGGTGTCAGCTTC
>MGWC01000050.1 GCA_001800815.1 Euryarchaeota archaeon RBG_19FT_COMBO_56_21 | reverse complement strand
ACCCGAGATAGTAACATGGCCCTCTCATCTACCGTGAGCAGTGTCCTCGCGTCTATGAGGGCCTCGCCAGACGAATCGGGCTTGCCTGATCCCGTCATAACAATGGGATGAGATGGCCCCGATGCATATTGATGTTTGCCGGACAAGAAAGCATGTTGTACTCTATCTGCGATTCATATTCGCATGAATCCCCGATCCTCGGGCCTTCCCAACCCCAGATACAAGCTGAGCAAGAGGGCAATTGACGCGTTCTGGGACCTGATGGTGATGGTGAAGTATCCCAAGATCGGGATGCTCGCATTGGTTGTCATCTTCGCCTACCTCACGTTCCGGCTCGGGGACGTCCAATCATTCTTCCACAGTCTGGGCCAGCTCGGATATGTCTCGGCTTTCCTCGGTGGGATGCTTTTTGCGTTCGGGTTCGGAGCACCGTTCGGAGTCGCCATCCTTGCCACGATTGCCGATGATGTCAACATACTGGTTGCAGGACTCGTCGGAGGTCTAGGTGCTCTCCTTTCCGACTACATTCTGTTCAAGTTCATCCGGGTAACGTTCAACGACGAGATACTGCGGTTCAAGAGTTCCCGGGCCTTCTCATTCGTTGACGGCGCCCTCATTCGGAAGCTCCCTCCAAGGCTGTCGTTCTACATCATCCTTGGAGTCGCGGGGTTTGTGATTGCGTCTCCATTGCCCGACGAGATAGGGGTGGCCATGCTCGCAGGCATCGCGACCGTCAGAGACAGGACTTTCGCCGTGATGTCCTTCGCGCTCAATACTCTCGGGATTCTGGTCGTGCTCGCCGCTGGAGCCGTGCTTTGAGACCCAATGCAGAAATCACTTCTGCGGTTCGATGATGACCTTGATGGATTCCCCTGCCTTGGCGACCAGCTCGAATCCCTTCTGGGTGTCGGCGAGCCCGAACCTGTGAGTGATCATGTCACTGACGACCACCTTCTTCGTACGCAGCCACTCAATCGCCTCCATGATGTCCTGCTGGCTCCCCGCGTATGTGGATGTGATCGTTACCTCTTCTTTCCAGAGTTCGGCGAACGGGACAGGGATCATCGTGCCTGGCATCGGAGGTGCGAAGAGGAGCACCGTTCCGCCTCTGTCAACACTCTTGAGTCCCTGCTCGATCGCCTGCGATGCGCCCGCGGAGACAACAACGAAATCAGCTGCCCTGCCGTCGTTCGCCTCCCGGACGAGTCTCGGGACATCCTTGCGCGCGTCGATCACCGCATCCGCACCGAACCGTTTCGCGGCATCTAGTCTGTACTGTGACATATCGGTCGCTATGATCCGCTCCGCCCCTGCCGCCTTGGCGAGCTTGATATTGAGAAGTCCAGCGATACCACTCCCAAGGACGAGTACTGTCGTGCCGACCTTGAATCCGCCCAGCCTGAAACCGCGGACAACGCACGCGAGCGGCTCGATGAATGCCCCGTCGTCATAGGTCAACTCGCTCGGGAGCACATATGTGCCCAGCTCGACGTTGATCTCGGGCACTCTGACATACTCGGCGAACCCGCCAGGGATGAAGTTGGTCGTCCGGAGTGTGTCGCATGTTGAGGTGTGTCCAGCGAGACAGTACCGGCACTTCATGCAAGGGACGTGGTGAGAAACGAAAACGCGCTGGCGAGGCTTGTACTCTCGGATCTGCTTGCCGACCTCTACTATGTCGCCTGCGATCTCATGTCCCAGGACAAGCGGGGCTTTCTTGATCCTGTACCATTCCATGACGTCGCTGCCGCAGATACCGCTTGCAACCACTTTCACAAGCAGCTCGCGCGGTCCTATCTTCGGCTTGGGCAAGCGCTCAAGTCGGACATCGCTGTTCCGATAGTACATCGCGACGCGCATCTGGTCCTGGTCACCGGACAAAGCAGTTACTTCTCCTTGATGAGTTTCTTGTAGAGGTCGTACCCCTGCTTCGCAGTCGCATCCTCATGAACGATCTTGCGAACCGCCTTGATCATCGGGATCGGATTGTCCGACTGCCAGATGTTCCTGCCCATGTCTACTCCGACAGCTCCAGCTTTGATCGAGTTGTATGTGAGCTCGAGAGCGTCCTTCTCCGTTAACTTCGGTCCGCCCGCGACGACGATCGGAACGGGACAGCTCTCAACAACTTTCTCGAAACCGTCACAGAAGTATGTCTTCACGACATGAGCGCCGATCTCTGCAGCTATCCTTGACGCGAGCGAGAGGTAGCGCGCATCTCTCTTGCCCAGCTCCTTTCCAACTGCAGTCACAGCGAGAACTGGCATGCCAACCTTATGGCCCTCGTCGACCAGTTGCGACAATGCGAGCAGGGTCTGTCTCTCGTGCTTGCTCCCCACGAATATCGATAGTGCCACACCAGATGCGTTGCACCTCACGGCGTCGTCCATTGCGGTGATGATTCCTTCATTCGAGAGGTCCTCGCCGACGATGCTCGTTCCTCCCGAGACCCTCAGCACGATCGAGTTGTGCACCGAGGAGTCGATAGATGATCGAAGGATGCCGCGCGTGAGCATGAGCGCGTCCGCGTACGGAGCCAATGGCATGATCGTCTTCCTCGGCACCTCGAGCCTAGATGTCGGGCCAAGGAAGTATCCGTGGTCGACTGCGAGCATTACCGAGCGACCCGTGTCTGGCATTATGATGCGAGCAAGCCGGTTTTTCAAACCCCAATCCATCTTATCAAGCCTCTTTCACCTCGATGTTGCTCGAAGTGATTCGCTTGAAAGACGCCGTACGATATTTATAGGTTCTGAGCGAGGGTGACTGCAGATTCATGTTCCCAATCGGCATCGCGCAAGAATCACTTCTTGTCCGACTTCCTCATTCCGATGAGGAACTCGATGTCGAAAATCTTGTCAGCCTGCTTCTTCGTCAGAATGCCCTTCTCGATCACGAGCGCCTTCACGCTCATGTTCCTTCTCAAGGCTTCTTTCGCGACCTCCGCTGCCTGGAGATAACCGATGTGCGGATCCAGGAATGTCGCGATCGACGGATTCTTCTCGAGATAACTTCTGCACTTCGATTCGTCTGCCTCAATGCCCGAGACGCACTTCTCGATGAAGACAGGTATGTAGTTGTTGAGCAGGACCATGGACTCGAGTATGTTGTGGATCATGACCGGATTCATAACATTCAACTCCATCTGTCCTGCCTGGACGGCCATCGACACGGAGAGGTCGTTTCCCATTATCTGGAAGCAGATCATGTCCATGCACTCGGCCATGACAGGGTTCACCTTCCCCGGCATGATAGAAGAACCAGGCTGCGTCGCCGGTAGACGTATCTCCGCCCAACCCGTCGTAGGTCCTGAGTTCATCAACCTGAGGTCGTTCGAGATCCTGATAAGCTCGAGGGAGAGGGCCTTCAAGCCTCCCGACACGCTTGCGAAGTCGAGCCTGCTCTGAAGAGACTCGCGCGGGTCCTCCGCTTCGATGAGGTTAAGGCCCGTGATCTTCCGAAGGTGCTTGACGACCTGCGTGTGATAATCCGGGTGAGTGTTAGCTCCAGTGCCGACCGCGGTCGCGCCCAGCGGGACCTCCTCGAGCAGCTTCAGCTTCTCCTTCAACATGTTACGGGATTTCTTGATCGCAACGGAGTACGCCATGAACTCCTGGCCGAGCGTAACTGGCAAGGCGTCCATCAGATGGGTTCTACCGGACTTCAGCACCCCCCTGAACTCCATGCCTTTCTGCACGAAAGCCTTGCGGAGATCGTCTAGGTTGTCGAGCAGCTCTTGAGCGATTATGAGAATGCAGAGCCTCATCGCGGTCGGATAAGTGTCGTTGGTCGATTGGGCCATGTTGACGTGGTCGTTCGGACTGATGATATGGTACTCTCCCTTCTTGTGACCCATGATCTCGAGGGCGCGGTTCGCGATGACCTCGTTCAAGTTCATGTTGAAGGAAGTGCCTGCGCCCGCCTGGAAATCGTCCACGACGAACTGGTCGTGAAGACTACCCGAGAGAATCTCGTCGCACGCTGCGACGATGGCCTTGGCGACCTTCGGCTCGAGCCAGCCGACATCATAGTTGGCCAGCGCAGCTGCCTTCTTGACCATGGCGTAAGCGTTCACGAACTCTGGCCTCGCCATTATGCCGCTCACAGGGAAGTTCTCAGTAGCTCTCAGAGTCTGAATGCCGTAGTATGCGCTGTAAGGGACCTTGCGCTGTCCGAGGGAGTCGCGTTCGATCCTTGTTTTCATCGCAACATCTACCTGATGGTACTGCGTCAAGATTCCTGATGCGAATATTAGTATATTGCCCCGCCATGCCAGGTAATGCTCAACGGGCCCACCTAGAGGAGCCTCACACGTCGAAAGGTTATAGCACATAAGTAGCATTATGTCGGAACCGAAGAGGGGAGCCATTTGAACGAGAAAATCCACGCACACTTGAGACACAAGGACGGTTACAAGTTCGAGATCACATTCGACGAGCTGCCAGGGGACAGGGTGCTCATGGACGAGCCGACACCTGTCGGAAGATCCGAGGGGCCGAGCGCTGCGATGATGCTCTCATCAGCTGTCGGGCATTGCCTCACCTCGAGCCTTCTGTTCTGCATGCAGAAATCCCGAGGGGCGATCAAGGAGATCGAAGCCGATGTGGACACCAGCCTCGCGAGGAACGAGCGAGGGAGATGGAGAGTTACAGAAATAAAGGTAAGGTTAAAGCCGACTGTTGATGCTGTTGACAGAGAAAAGCTCGAACGATGCAGGGGTCTTTTCGAGGATTTCTGCATCGTCACCGCGAGCATAAGAGAGGGCGTCAAGGTCGATGTCGAATTGGAGATGTAAGCTGACCTGAGAGGTGATGTGACTGCCTTTGATTCCACAGAAGGAGAGAGATGTCCTAGCCAAGGAGTTCGGCGCGAAGCTAGTGAACGACGTCAAGCTCGTGGTGTTCACTCAGGAGATGCCATGCATGTTCTGCAGGGAGACAGTCGCCGTCTGCCAGGAGCTGGCCGAGCTGTCCCCGAGGATCAAGGTAGAGATCTACGACTTCGTGAAGGACCAGATGAAGGCGAAGGAGCTGAGGATCGACAAGATCCCAGCGACCGCCGTGATCGGGGCGAAGGACTACGGGGTCAGGTTCTACGGGATACCCTCGGGATACGAGTTCACTTCGTTCGCGGGGGCGATCATCGATGTGTCGAAGGGAGACAGCGGCCTATCCCAGAAAAGCAAGGACCTGCTGAAGAAGGTCGACAGCTCGGTCCACATACAGGTGTTCGTGACGCCCACATGCCCGTACTGTCCAGCAGTGGTCAGACTGGCGCACAGGATGGCAATAGAATCGGACATGATATGGGCCGACATGGTCGAGTCCACTGAGTTCGTTCCCCTCGCGCAGAAGTACTCAGTCACCGGGGTCCCTAAGGTCGTAATCAACGAGAAGTTCGAGATGCACGGCGCGATTCCTGAGGACCTGTTGGTAGCGCACGTGTTGCACGCGCTGTCTCACCCGGAACCGGTTCAGCCGCGCTAGTGCCAGATCGTAGAGGTGTGTGAGTTGGCGAAGAAGGTTGGGAGATCAGACAAACTCGAAGAGGTGCTCGGAGTGCTCTCCCGAATCAAGGGGGTCAAGCACGCCTTCTTTCTGACCAAGGCCATGAGGACTGGACTGGGGAAGATCGAGAAGGAGTATCCTCCGATAGGACCGCTCACGATACGGAACGACGGTGTCCTAGAATGCCTCAAGAGAGAGCATGTCGCATGCATCGTCAAGGACAAGGGTTTCAGGGCACCCCCGCATCCCACGGTCCTGCTCGTGAACGGAGACGAGGAGGTCATCGGGAGAGAGTTGCTGCCAGGCGAGAAGGTCCCCGAGAAGCCTGGAAGGAAGAACCTGTTCCTCGGCAAGGACTTCGTGATATTCATCGGAGAGACATCTGGGAAGGACGCGCGATTCGTGCTCCCGCCTGTCAAGTTTAGGGAGGTCGAGAGGATTGACGGGACCTCATGCGTTGTGTCGTCGAGCCCGTCTTCTCTAGGAGACGTCTTCCTCCGAAAACAGGCAGGTCTCAGGGACGATCCCAAACTCGCCTCCATCCTCGTAGGCTTCGACCTGTGCTAGCATTAGCGCCGTTATCTGCGAGTTCGGTGTGCCCGCCAAGAGCGGATTCATTGCAGTCGTTTGCCTAAGACCTCTCGTTTCAATGCCTTGTTGGAATTTGGACATCTGTTCCGAGAATCGCACTTACGGTTCGAATATCCTTTTAAACACATCCCCTGGAATTGCAGTTCTTCCATCTCTCTTGTCAAGTTAAGTGCTAACCTTTAAATTCAATCTAGGCATCCGCTTTTACAATCATCCCGTGCCAAGCGTATTGTCGCATGGGGATGTTGAGGCCAGATAAGATGGCGGACAAGAAAGTCAACCCGTTCGAGGAAATGAAGAAGATGGTCGATATGGCCGGCAAGAGGCTGGGGCTTGACGCTGGTGTGCTTGAAGTATTGAAGCACCCCAAGAGAGAGCTCACCGTGAACTTCCCGGTCAGGATGGATGATGGATCGATAAAGGTCTTCACAGGATACAGGGTCCAGCACAACGAGGCGCGCGGCCCGTACAAGGGCGGCATCAGATACCACCAGAATGTGGACATCGATGAGGTGAGAGCCCTCGCAGCCTGGATGACCTGGAAGACCGCAGTCGTGGGTATCCCCTACGGCGGCGCTAAGGGAGGCATCATCGCCAACCCGAAGACGATGTCCGTGGGCGAGATCGAGAGAATGACCCGCAGGTACGCGTCAGAGATCTCGATCATCATCGGCCCGCATAAGGACATTCCAGCCCCTGATGTGAACACTAGCGGCCGCGAGATGGCCTGGATCATGGACACATACTCCATGCAGAAGGGTTACTCGATTCCTGGCGTCATAACCGGGAAGCCACTGAACATCGGCGGCTCACTGGGCAGGCCCGAGGCCACATCAAGGGGACTCGTGTTTTCTGTCCGTGAAGCGGCGAAGAGGACTGGCATGAACCTGAAGGGCGCGACATGCGCCATCCAGGGATACGGCAACGTCGGTGCATTCGCCCACAAGCTCATCGAGCGCGACTTCGGCTCCAAGGTGATCGCTGTCACTGACTCCAAGGGCGGCATCATCAACGAGAAGGGCCTGAAGTACGACGAGGTCTGGGCACACAAGCAGAAGACCGGA
Source organism: Euryarchaeota archaeon RBG_19FT_COMBO_56_21 (assembly GCA_001800815.1). Taxonomy (GTDB): domain Archaea; phylum Thermoplasmatota; class Thermoplasmata; order UBA10834; family UBA10834; genus COMBO-56-21. The sequence continues at coordinate 1,281 of MGWC01000050.1, read as the reverse complement.
AGCGTGGTCGGGTTCCCCGGCTCGAAGCCGATTTCGAACGAGGCCATCCTCGAGCTCAAGGTCGATGTGTTGCTCCCGTGCGCTCTCGAGAACGTCATAACGAAGGAGAACGCCGACAAGATCAAGGCCAAGATCGTCGGAGAGGGCGCGAACGGCCCGACGACGGTCGATGCGGACGCCATCATGTGGAAGAACAAAGTGTTGGTACTTCCCGACATCATGGCAAACGCCGGCGGCGTTACCGTCTCCTACTTCGAGTGGGTCCAGGACCTGGCGAACTACTTCTGGACTGAGGACGAGGTCAACGATAGGCTCGACAGGGTCATCACGAAGGCCTTCCAAGAAGTCTGGGACATGCACGAGAAGCACAAGTGCAACATGAGGGAGGCTGCGTACATGGTCGCAGTGAAGAGAGTTGCGGATGCGACCACGACGAGGGGCTTCTACCCTTAGACATCTCTGAAACAACAACCCATCCGGGGCAGGGACGCTCCGGGTGGTCGATTCATTTCTTTTCTGATTCTACCTCTAGAAGCATCACTTCGAGGGCATACCTTTCCGGATCTCGGATGCCACATCGTCGGCCATCACCTGTCTCTGCTCGCCGCTCTTCATGTCGCGCAGAGTGACCATGCGTTTGGCCATCTCTTCCTTGCCGACGATGACGGCGTATCGAGCGTTGACCGACGACGCGTACTTCAGATTCTTGCTCATCGACCTGCGCATCAGGTCTACATCCGCCCGGAGACCCTGAGACCTGAGCCTCGCGACAATCCCAAAAGCGTACTTCCTCATGTCGTCCTTGGCAGGGACCACATACGCATCAAGCTGGGCAGGCACTGCGATCTCCCTTTCGGCCTCCAGTGCGAGCACGACACGATCTATGCCTATCGCAAACCCCGTGCTGAAAACGGGCTCTCCGCCGAACAGCTCGGACAATGAGTAGGAACCTCCGCCCATGATCTGCTTCTCCGCGCCAAGTCTGGGGGCATCTATCTCGAAGACCATGCCTGTGTAGTAATCGAGTCCGCGGACTATGCCCATGTCAATCTGGCAGTCCTCGATCCCGTAGAGCCTCAGGACGCCAAACAGATCCTGAAGGTACTCGGTCGCTTCAGACTGGTCGAGGTTGTTGAGCAGCTCCAGCTCTCCCTTCATATCGGCGATGGCCTCAATCTTGTCGAAGAGCTGCCTCGGGAGCGCCCTCGCGTCGAACATCTCTCCCATGGCATCCCAGTCCTCCTTGTCGATCATGTGGAGGACCTCCCCGGCCAGCTTCTC
>MGWC01000049.1 GCA_001800815.1 Euryarchaeota archaeon RBG_19FT_COMBO_56_21 | reverse complement strand
TCTGAAGCACTGTCTGCAAAGGTGCATCCCGTAGCGTCTGATGATGCCCCGCTTGCGGCCGCATCTCTTGCAGCCTTCTGATCTGCCGAACTTCTTCTTGGGCTTCAATCGACCACCTCCACGCCGAACTTCTTCTTGACGAATTCCATGCCTTCCTTCTTAGTGACCCTCTGAATTGTCGGCACCTTCCTCCGCAGGGCGCGCCTCTGTGAGATCCTGCGTCCAGGTCTCCCGATGACAGAGCACACGTCCAGCCCGAATATGCCGATCTCGGGGTCGTATTTCATCCCTGGAAAGTCAGTGTAGTCCTGGACGCCGAACGAGAAATTGCCCTCCGGGTCGAACGAGTAGGTGGCAATCCGGTTCTCGCGTACCCAGAAGGCCTTCTTCACGAACTCCTCGGCCTCCTTGCCTCTGAGCGTCACCTTGCAGCCTATCTGCATGCCCTGCCTGATCCCGAAGTCCCTGTTGGTCGTCTTCGACTTGGTCCTCACGGGCTTCTTCCCCGTGACCATCTTCAGGACCTTCTCGGCCTTGAGCAGGCGCTCGCCTGCGTCTCCGACCCCGATGTTCACGACTGCCTTGTGCAGCCGTATCTCCCTCATGTCGGTCATGCGACCTTCGCCTCCAACAGCCTGATCTCAGGGGCCTTGTCCCCGACGACGAACACGTTCTCCTTGACCGTGCTCCCGCCTTCCCTGAAAGTGACCAGGTTCGGCGCAGAGCCTCTCCTGATCTGGTATGTCTCGATGACTCGGACCGCTCCGGGGTGCGCTCCACCGACTAGCATCGCCATGTTGCCCTTCTCGAGCTTGAACGCCTTCATGATCTTCTGGGAAGGGACCTCGATCTTCAGCACATCGCCCGACTTGTATTGGTCCTTCGGGAGTACGATGCACCTGCCGTCGTGCAGGTTCAGCTGCACTTTGCCCTTCCTCTGGACGGCCTTGTTGTCGACCCGCGCGAGCTTCCAGCTCTTCTCCGTGTCGTCTATGGCGACGAGTTGCAGCTTCGCCTTGTAGTCAACGAGCATCCTGTAGCTCAGCTTCGTCTTCAGTACAGTGATGACGTCCATCAGCCCTACCGGGAACTTGTAGTCGGTCACCACGCGCCCGTCGACCGCTATGCCACGGCCTCCGATGATGAACCTCGCCTCTCGCGAGTTGTCGCACAGCTTCAGCATGTCCCTGACGACCGCTAGGAGCGGCATCGAACCCTGTGTCCCGTGCGGACCGGGCCTGGGCTTCGTCACCCAGTGGCTCGTCTTCCTCGGAATCGCCCAGCTGTTCGGCGCGGCCATCCTCTTGACGTGTTTCTTCATCTGCCCTCACGCCCCCTTCAGGCTGTCGAGCTTCTCCTTCCTCCACGGGTCGGAGAGATCCAACTTTGTGATCACAACATCGGACGGGTCGATAGGCTTCGGCTTCTGAGTGCCATCTGCCTTCGCCACCGTGACGTTCTCGACTATGATCTTGAGGTTCTTGACATCCACGCGCGCGACCTTCGACTCGATCTTCCTGAAGTCCTCGTTCCCGCGGACGACCTTGACAGTGTCGCCCTTCCTTACCGGGAGCGAACGGACATTGTACTCGCTCATCAGGGCCGAGTCCAGGTGCGCGGAGACCATGCGTCTCTTCTTGTGCAGCGGGGCGTTGTATCTCGCCTTCCTCTGCTTCCTCGCCTTCGTGCTCGTGGTCATCATCGCATTCACCTACACTATCATGGAGGCCGTCGCCGCGATCCTCGGCCACCTCTCGGCGGCCTCTCGTGCGACCGGGCCTTTGATGTCAGTGCCCTTCGTCTCGCCAGTGTCCGTGACCAGGACCACCGCGTTGTCCTCGAACTGGACCATCGTGCCCTCAGGCCTTCTGAACGGCCTCCTCTGGCGCACGATGACCGCCCTGAAGAGCTGCTTTCGCACCTCTGGGGTGCCCTTCTTCACGGTGATGACCATCATCTCGCCCAATGCGGCGTTCGGCAGCCTTCTCTTGGTGCCGTGGTAGTTGGGAACGCTTACGACCTGGACGATCTTCGCTCCAGTATTGTCGATGCAGTCTAGCCTCGCCCCGGTCGGTATGCCTCTGGTCTGTCTTCCTGGAATGCCCTTCATCGCGCTCACTCCTTCTTCTTGTTCTCAATGACAACGTAGCTTACTCTCTTGCTCAGGGGGCGGCACTCCATGATGCTCACGCTGTCCCCGAGCTTCATCTGCATGCAGTCCGGAGCGTGCGCGAGGTAGCTGTTCGTGCGCTTCTCGTACCTCTCGTACTTGGGGATGTACCTCATGTACTCCCTCTGCACGGTGACCGTGCCCTGCATCTTCGCTGAGACGACGGTCCCGTCCAGGGTCGTCCCTCTGACCGACAGCTTGCCGTGGAATGGGCAGTGCTGGTCCTTGCACGGGCTCTTGGGAGCCTCGACATCGAGACCTATGTCCTTCACGCCGGCTGCGGCTGTCTTCTTGACCTTGTTCGCCATCGCATCTCACCCTACCGTACTTTCTTGATCCTGTCCTCAGGTCTGAACTTGATGTCCTTCCCGGAGACCACGAACGAGCTCTCGCCTTCCGCGAACCTGAACTTGCAGCAGTCCTTGGGCACCATCTTCTCGCGCCCTCCCTGCTCTATGGTGAATGTGTTCTTCGTCTCGTCCACGACTCGGCCCTTGATACCAAGGTGCTCCTGGCACGTGGACTCGATGACCTCCACCTCAAGCCCTATGAGCTCCCGTCTCCGGAAATCTTGTGAATTCATATGCTCGGTTTCCTCACTCCACGGAGAAACCCAGCTCTTCGAGGACCTCTTTGACCTTCCTCTTGTGCTCGCCCTGCAGCTCGATCCTGCCCTCCTTGGCCGTCCCGCCCGCAGCGCACCTGGTCTTGAGTTTCCTCGCTAGGTCATCTAGGTCGATGTCCGTGCTGTCGATGCCCTCGACAACGGTGACGATCTTGCCGTAGCGTCTGGTGTCCGTGAGTATCCTTATCTTCTGTTGTTCCTTCGCAATCTGCTCACACATGCACAGCTCTTCTGGAAGTCCACAGACCGAGCAAATTCCTGCCATTACTTCTTCTCCTCCTTCGTCGGCTTCAAAGCCTTCTCCTTCTTCTTCTCCTTGGGTTGTTCTTTCTTCTGAATCGCGAGCTTCTGCTTGGCCTCAGCCAGCTCCGTCTCCCGCATGACAGTGTGTATCCGAGCGACGCTCGTCCTCAAAGCGCGCAACTTGCCGGGGCTCGAGGGCGCCCCGCCCATCGCGGCAATGCCCCTCTCGTGCATGAGCTCGTCGTTCAGCTCCTTGAACTTGGCCTTGATGTCCTCGGGCCTCATCGCCCTGAGCTCCTTCGGCTTCAGCAACGCCATCCAACTCAGGCCTCCTTCTTCTCTTCGACCGGCGGCGCCTCTGGTTTCTTCTCTTCCGGCTTCTTCTCGGGCACCTCGGCCAATGGCTTGGGCTCGACGGTCATGATCGCCCCAGGCTTCACTTCGGTGATCGCCTCGGTCGCCGGTGGCGCTGCCGCCTCTTCCGAGCCATCCTTCTTCTTGCGCTTTCGAACTGACTTCTTGTCGTCGGCTCCAGGCGTTCCCTCGGGCGCTGCCGCGGTTGCTGCCCCTTCGGGCGCTCCCACGACTTTCTTCTTCCGTGCCCTCTTTGGTTTCTGTGCCGCCGCGATGGCTCCTGTGGCAGCGGTCGCCTCCTTCTTCAGGGTCGCGACCGCCTCGGCAGCCTTCTTCTCCTCAGCGACCATATCTGCCGCTGGCTTCGGGGCCTCGACTGCGGGCGCAGCCTCCGCTGGCGGAGGTATAATCTCGATTTCGTCCGGAAGCCTCGCGTTCGGGTTCATTATGTTGACCGTGATGCCCATGACTCCGGGTTTCAGCTTCGCGACGGCGAATCCCTTCTCCATGAAGTCGAGCTTCGCCTGGCCGCAATACTTTATGTGGCCCTCCTTGAATTTCTCCGTCCTGTGCCTCGCGCCCGTGAGCTTGCCGGCGATGACGACCTGGCACCCTCTCGCGCCGGAGTCCATGATCCTCCTCACGGTCGAGTGCCCGGCCCTTCTGAAGTGCCAGCCCCGCTCGAGCGCGTTGGCGAGCTTCTCCGCCATGATCTGAGCGTTCAGGTTTGGGTTGGGTACCTCCTGGACCTCGATCTGCGGGTTGTTGAACTTGAACTCCTCCTCGATCGCCTTGGTCAGCAGCTTGATCGCCTCTCCCCTGCGGCCGATGACCAGTCCCGGCCTCTCGGTCATGAGGGTGACCCGCGTGCCCATAGGCGTCCTCTGAACGTCCAGCCCTCCGAAGCCCGCCCTGCCGACCTTGGCCATCATGTACTCCCTGAGCAGGTGTCTCCGGATGTTCTCAGTGACAAACTTCCTCTCGCTAGCCATTCATTTCCCTCCGGTCGTCTTTAGGACGCCTTGATCTCCTCCAATATGATCTCGATGTTCGTGGTCTGCTCGTTCCATGGGGTGCTCCGGCCCTGCGCCCTCGGCATCATGGCCTTCTCTATCCTTCCCCTGTGAGCGGCCGCCACTTTCACCCGCATGTTGTCCGCGTCGAGCCCCTTGTACTCCGCGTTCGACTGTGCGCTCTCGAGCACACGCAGTATGGCCAGCGCGGGCTTCTTCGGGTATCTCCCCGGGCCGACCTTCGGCTTCGGGCTGAGCATCATCTTGAACCGAGTGTACGGGACCGGTATCTCGAGTGCCGCGACTCCCTTGAGGTAGGTCTTCGCGTCCTCCACCTTCTTGCCCACGAGCATCTTGCAGACCTCCCGGCACTTCTTGGGAGAAACGCTCAGTTCCACGCCCACCGCGCGAGATGTCGTCTCCGGATCCGTTTGAAGAGTGTATCCCATTGTTTCACCTCACTTGAGCGGCATGAACTTCGAAGACCTGGTAGCGCCGACTCCCAGACCCGAGTGTCTCACGGATTTCCTTGTGAGCGCGAACTCCCCGAGGTAGTGTCCTATCATCTCGGGCTTTATGTCCACAGGTGAAAACTCATGACCATTGTAGACTTGTACTTTCTTGCCGACGAACTCGGGCAGGATGGGTATCTCACGCCTGTGCGTCCGCACTGGCTTCTCCGATGCCCTGAGCCTCCTGACGAACGACTCCTGCTCGGAGTTGAGGCCGCGGATGTATGTCCTCCGGGCCCTCGCCGGAAGCAGCTCGATGATCTCTGCGAACGGCAGCTTCAACAGCTCCTCCATCGTGTAGCCTCTGTAGGTGAACTCCTTCTTCCTGCGTGCCTGGATCTGGCTCTTCTTCTTCCTCATCTTCCTTCTCGCGGCCTTGGCAGTGCCTGTGAACCGCGCGGAGGGTTTCGCCTTCTTCTCGGGCACTGGAGCGGCTGGGGCTGCGCCCGGAGCCGCCGCAGGTGCGGCTGCTGGAGCAGCTGCGCCTGGCTTCGCGCCCGCCGCCGGTGCCTTGCCGCCTGCTGGGGCTTTCCCGCCGACAATGGTCTTCCCTGCCGGTGCCGTTGATGACTTCGCGTCTTGCTTTGGAGCGTCCTTCTTCTTCTCATCGGCCATTCATCACACCTTCCTCTTCTTCCGCTGAGGAGCCAACCTGCCTACCTTCCTGCCGGGCGGGGTGTTCCTGCCCACGCTGGATTGGGTACCGACATGCGGGTGGCCGCCACCACCGTGCGGGTGGTTGACTGGGTTCATCGCGACTCCCTTGACCTTGAAGTACGCCTTGGCCTTTCCATGGTACGCCCAGAACTTCTTGCCGCTCTTGGCGAACGGCTTCTCCTTGTGCCCGCCGCCAGCCACGAGACCGATCGTCGCGAGGCACTTGCGGTCGACTTCCTTGAACTTGCCCGATGGCATCAGGAGGACCGTCTTCGTCCCGTGCGAGACTATCGTGGCCGCGTTGCCCGCGGTCCTGGCGAACTTGCCGCCGTCCCCGGGCTGTGACTCTATGTTGTATACGATCGTGCCCTCGGGTATGTTGCCAACGGGCATCGTGTTGCCCGCCTCGACAGCTCCTCGGACGCCGAATGTGACCTGCTGGCCGACGAAGGCTCCGTCGGGTGCGATCATGTACTCCTCATGGCCGTCGTACGAGACCTTCGCGAGAGGAGCGATCCTGCCGGCCTCGTGCACGAAGTCGACTATGGTGCCGACGCCCTCCCTTATCCTCGGGTGGCTGGCGTCCGTGAACCTGAGATGCCTGGGGGACTTGTATCTGCCGAAGCCGCGTCCCCTTCTCTGAGTTATCAATCTCTTTCCCATTTCGAATCACCTCAGAATATGCCTATCCTCATGCCGATCTCCTCGGCGCTGTAGCCCTCCTTGAGCTTGATGATCGCGTGTTTGCCGTCCTTCATGAACTTGACGTTTACCTTGGACACCTTCGCCTCGAAATTCTGCTCGAAGGCCTTCTTGATCTCGGTCTTCGTGGCGTCCTTGCGGACGACGAACTCGAGCCGGTTGCCGTCCTTGAGGTCCTGCTGGGGAGTGCCAGACATGGCGTTCATGGTCTTCTCTGTCACATACGGATGCAGAATGATCGTGCGCCTCATCTGTGCCAGCCTCCGATCGTCTGAAGAGCGGACTCAGTCACGAGCATCAGCCTTCCAGGCGCGCCGCCAGGAGCCAGAATGGACGCGTTGAGCCCGTTCGGTGTGGCGATGTCGATGCCGGGGAGGTTCCTGATGCTGTTCCATGCGTCGCAGTCCTTGGAGACGACGACGAGCAAGGCCTTCGGCATCCTGTACCTCCGGCCTCTCATCTTGCCTCTGCCCGCCCTGATCTTCTTCCCGTTCAGGGCCCGCTCGACATCCTCGTAGACGCCGATCGAGGACAGGGCCTTGACCGCTTCCTTCGTCGTCTTGATCGACTCGAAGTCGTCCTTGACGACGACGGGGACGGTGAGCTTGTCGTTGAACTTGTGGCCTCTGGCCTTGACTATCTCAGGGCTGCTGGTCGCGTGCAGCGCCGAGAGCTTCCCCAGCGCCTGCTCCTTCTTGTTGAGCTTCTTGCCGAGGTCCTTCTCCGCCTTTGGCGGGTGCGCGCGCCTGCCGCCGACGTTGTTGGGCGATTGGGCCGCGCGCGAACTGCCCATCAGCCTCTGTACTCTGGATACGCCCCTTCCTTTTCCCCAGGTCTGGACGGAGTGCCTCATGCCTGAGTTGGGGCCGGGCGCGAATGCCTGCCGAGCGTTCGCCTCTATCGAGGTCACTGCCCGGCGGATCACATCGGGCCTGTACTCGATCTTGAACGACGCGGGCAGGTTCGCCTGCCCTGTGACATTGCCCTCCAGGTCGTAGATGTTCAGCGTTCCAGGGGCGGGCTTGGCCTTTGTCTCCTCGGTCTTCTCCTCTGCCTTTATTTTCTTGATTTTCTTTTCGGCCATTCACTCACACCCCCTGTTTTGATTCAAGAGAGATGAACGACACCTGGGGAGCCTCGTCGAGCTTGATGAAGCTCAATCGGACGGGCTCTCGCAGCCTCACAAGCCGCTTCGACGGTCCGGGGACGGACCCGTGGAGCATGAGGTATCCATTCCTCACCTGCCCGTAGTGGAGGAATCCTCCCTTGGGGGTGATCTCCTCGCCCTTGTCGCCGATCTTCAGAACGCGCTTGTTGAGCTCAGTCCTCTGGTGGAATCCTTTCTGACCGCCCTGGGGAACGGTCGGCCGGACATAGTTCGGCCTCTTGGTACCTAGCGTACCGATAAGCCTTCTGTGCTTGCTGTTCTTGTGCATCAGCAGCTTCGTCCCCCAACGCTTGGTCGTTCCGGTCCATCCCTTTCCCTTGGTGATGGAGACAACGTCGACCATCTCGCCTTCCTTGGTAAAATCCTTGATAGTGACCTGCTTGCCCAGGATGCTCTTGGCATAGGCCAGCCTTTCGTCCATCTTCCCGCCGCCGATCCGGATCTCCATGAGCTCCGGCCTCTTCTTCGGAACGCCTGTCACGAGGATTGGCTGCGTGTAGAGTAGAGCGCGGACATCGTCGTACTCGAGCTTCCCCGCGGTCTCCCATCCGGCCTTCTCGTCGTATTCCTTCGGCACCGGGAGTCTCCTTGAGAGCTCCTTTTCGAGGTTCTTTGCCCAGACCTCACCGACGGCCTTCCGGCCGTAGGCAGTATCCTGGTACATTCTGATCGCGCACACCCTCATCGGGGGGACCTCGATAACCGTGACCGGCATCTGGACCTCCTGTCCGGATGTCGTGCTGCGCGGTCGGTAGTCCACGATGAACGCGTGCGTCATCCCCGCTTTGTAGCCTGCGAAGCCTTGGAGCCTTGCCCCGTCGCCTCCCTCAGGCCAGCTGGATATTCTGGCGGTTATGCTCCTGGCTCTCTTCCTTGGTGAGTAGCCCATTGAGCCCTTTCTCGGTCGTCTTGTGGTTGGCATCGCAATCCCTCGTCTTGGGTCGATAGACCTCGCTGTGAGTACTCGCTATGTCGAGCACAGCGCCCACGAGGCATTCATTCTCGGCCGTGACGCTTCGTTCGCGCCTGAAAACTTGTTCCAGCGTGAGTGGTGGGTTGCTCGGAGGCATTGCCCAGATAGCGTCTGGCCGATACCGCCTCTGGTATCGCAAGCCGCTGAATGGGATACTGATATATAAACGTACCAGCACAGTTGGGTTCGCGTTCGGGCCATGATGGAATGGCGTTTCGGCTTGAGTTGGAGTTGTGCGAGAGACCCCGATGCCAGTGCATCTGGCTGACAGCTACTATATATCGAGAGGTCGTTCCTGGAAACGGTTGCGATCGAAGGAGGAAACGTGAATGAAGAGATTCGAACTCGCATTGTTGGTGGGCCTGTTTCTGCTGGTAGCTTCGCTCCTGCCTGTCGCGAATCACGGGCAGGCTGCGACCGCCGCAGAGGAGGGAGATTACTGGACCTATGAATCTGACACCGACATCGAAGGGATGTCTCTGTCAGGCTCGATCAAGATGAAGGTGACTGGGACGGAAGGCAGCGGTGCTGCTGAGGCATACGTCATAGGACTCAGCGGATCCGGTGATCTATCGGGCAGCTACAGCAGCTACAGCGTGTCTGGTAGCGTGACCTACTCGGGTGTACTGAAACGGCTTGTGTCGAACTTCAGCCTTGTTTCGTCCGATCTGGAGATCAAGATGAGCATGACCATGCAGGGAGAGACAGTAGATATGATCATGGGAATCCTGCAGACCTATAGTCCCGCTTTGGATGACTACATCGGGGACACCCTCCCAGTACATGGCGCAACAATCGTCTCCCACAGCAATGTGACAACCACAACGACCATTGAGATGGACATGCTGGGCCAGCAAATCAGTGACTCTGACACATCCACGTACAACGCAACCCAGACGATCCAAATCGCAGCCTCGAACGAGACGGTGTCTGTCCCCGCAGGGGAATTCGACTGCTACAAGTATACTCTCACTCTGGACCTTGACGGAGATATTGCGTTGATGACGTACCACTACTCGAGTGACGTAGGCAACTACGTCAAGGCTGCCGGTTCGGGGGATTTCACTACTGGCTTCGGAGATTCTGAGTTGAAATCGTACTCCTATGCCGGCAAGGGAACAGGGGCTTCATCGTTGTTCTCGGGTACCAACCTGCTGATAATCATGATCGTGATTGTCGTGGTCGTCGTAGTCGTTCTATCGGTCGTACTGATGATGCGGAAGCGCGGCGGAGCACAGATGCCGATGATGCCACCGCCGGAGACTGGCGCTCCACCACCGCCCCCACCACCTGGCCCTTGAAATCGATGTCGGTCGACTGGAATGACAAACGCGGGCTCTGAAGGGCCATACAGGTGTTCAGAGCTTGCCCTCTTTCGCGGCTTTCTGCGCCTTCTTCCCGCGCTCCTTCGAGGTCAGCCCTGTCACGCGCTCGAGGAAGGTGTTGTACGCCTTGATCGTCTGTGCGGCGATGTCATTGCCCACGCTGGTGTCCATCGTGGTGTCGACGCAGAGCTTCTTCCCCTCGCTCCACACCTTCAATTCCTTGAGTGCGCCGAAAGATATCACCAGCTTCCCGTCCTTCTCATCGGCTTTCCCGAAAACGTTCTGAGCGGTCGCTTTCAACTTCTCTTTCTCCAGGTTCTCCTGGAGGCCTCGCTTGATGTCGTACTGCTGCATCCTCTATCCCTGGGGTCTAAGTTCGTTGCGGCCTGAAAAATCTTTGCAAGTCGACAGTACCGCCTGACACGAACCCCTCGACGTCCATGATGGTTTTCCAGGTCTCCTTGCACTTGCAGTCGGGGCTCCCGAGCTTGCCCACGTCCTGAGAGATGCTGAAAGCGCGGATGGAATCCAAGATGACTCCATCGCATTCACCACAGTTGTGTGCTCCTCTTTCGCTGCCCCCTCCAGTAGGATCACAGATCAGTCTCACGCAGTCACCCTTCGTCGACTTCAGCACATCGAGCACGCTCCATAGCCACGGAGGCCTGTACGCCCAGTTGCGCCAGAGCTTCTCGACGAGGGTGCCTCGCTGGACGTTGACGGGATTCAGGGAGACGGCGGCGCTCCGCTTCGCCGCGAAGCGTATCGTCGCCACCGCGTCCTTCACCGCTTCCGCTTCCGTCAAGAAAGGTGGTTTCAGCAGAACGTAGGTTCTGATCGCAGCTCCGTGCCTCTCGATTGTTTCTGCGGCACGGACATAGTCGGCCGCGGTGAATCCTTTGTTGATCGAGTATGCGAGCACCCTGTCATTGGCGCTCTCTAGCCCAAGAGCTATCTCAAGGTCTTCGTGGATTTCCTTGACCTCATCGAGTCTCGCGTCAGTGACGAACTCTGGCCGCGATTCGAACAGCAGCTTCCATCTCATCTTCTTGCAGTGTTGCAGGATGTGATTTGCCACATCTCTTGGGACTTCACGCTGATCCAAGAAAGAGCCGGATGTGTACACCTTCAGAAACTGGAGATCGCCCAGTGTAGCGACTGCGGTGTCAAACTGCTTCTTGATGTCCTCGGGTTTGATGTCATCACTCGACTCGATATTGTATCCGCACATCGAGCACGCGCCTTGGTGGAAGTGGCTGCATCCAGTTGTTCGGAGAATGACGACACCAGCGTCAACGAGCTTCTTGTCCAGCAGCTCTCGCTCCCTCCACGCGGCGGCCGCCGAGCTGCAGTCCTTTCTCTTCCTGGGTCTGGCCATGTCCGAACGCGGCCCTCCGAAAACGCTCACAGGTCGTAAGGCTTGATCGTCCTGCGGCCGTTCTTCTTGGCTCTCCTCTTGGCCTCTTCGATTATCTCGTTGACCTGTCGGTCGAGCTCGTAGTAGAACTCTTCGGAGATCCTGAAGCCCTCTCCCGCAGCCTCTTTGACCTCGGACACCTTGATTATCATCTTGCCATTGCGAATGGCTGAGACCTTCATGCACTCCCCCTTTGAATTCAGTCCCCGAGTGGGACTAGTGCTAATGCGAGGGCGGTTATTAACGCTTTCCGTCGAATTCGCATGACTGGAGATGACCAGTAAATCAAGAATGGGCGGATCTCTCACGTCTACGATGTGACTTCAGGGTGGTTCCATCATCGATGCGAATGTAGGCAAAGCTTTTTTCCGCACACTCGATTATCGGGCCTCGGCGCAAATATGGATGTTCAGAAGAAGCTCGAACTGGCCTCGAGGAACGCGCTTGAGGTGGTCACACCCGAGGAGCTCAAAACCCTGTTCGAGACGAAGGAGAAACCAACAGCATACATCGGGTACGAGCCGAGCGGATTCGTTCATGCAGGACAGGCCATCACCGCTAGCAAGATAATTGATCTGCAGGAAGCTGGTGTTGAGGTAACGATCTTTCTTGCCGATTGGCACGCGCTCATCAACGACAAGCTCGGGGGCAAGTTGGAGAGCATCCGGGTGTGCGGGGAGTACCTCAAGGAGTGCTTCCTCGCCGTGGGCGTCAAAGACAACGTCAAGTTCGTCTGGGCCAGCGATCTGTGCGACAGCTCTCGCTACTGGGAGAGGTTCATCAGAATCGCCAAGTCCAGTTCCATGTCACGGATCAGGCGTGCGATGACCATCATGGGAAGGGCGGAGGACGAGGCCGAGATGGACTCTTCGAAGATGATGTACCCGCCGATGCAGGCTGCGGACATCTTCGAGCTTGGTGTGGACATCGCCTTGGCTGGCATGGACCAGCGCAGGGCTCACATGTTGGCCCGTGATGCAGCTGACAAGCTGGCTTGGAAGAAACCGATAGCCATTCACACGCCGCTGCTCGTCAGCCTACTAGGAGGTGGCAGGATGGACCCCGTGGAAGCGAAGATGTCCAAGAGCAGCCCCAACAGCGCCATCTTCTTGCACGATTCCCCAGAGGATATCACACGCAAGATGAAGAACGCGTTCTGTCCTACAGAGGCGGAGGGCAACCCAGTGATAGACGTACTCCGTTTGATCGTGTTCCCGAAGCTCGGATCGCTTCACATCGACCGCCCTGCGAAGTACGGAGGGCCCATCGATTACGCTAGCTTCAACGAGGTGTTGCTGGCATACACCTCGGGGAAGTTGCACGCTCAGGACTTGAAGAAGGGCGCAGCCGACGGCATGACTAGAGTGCTCGAGCCAATCCGCGAGTATTTCAAGAATCATCCAGAGAATCTGGAGAAGGTCAAGAAACTATCAGTCACCAGATGATTTCGTCTTCTGGAGCAGCTTCATGGCGTTTTCGGCAGCGATGTTCAGGATCGCCTCCACATCTCCGGTCCCCGTGAGGCCCGCCGCGCCGGGATGTCCCCCGCCGCCGTTCGCGGTCTCGGAGCCGACACCTCCGAGCAGCTTCCCCAGGTGCACGCCCTTCCTCACCATCGCCTGCGTGGCGCGGGCGCTCACCCTAAACTGGTCGCCTCTCTGAGAGCCCACGAAAACGACGTCGGCGCCGAGTCCCAGCAGCGCCTTGCACACGGACGCCTCGAACGCGCTCCCCTGGGAGGTCGCGACGATGTAGTTCCCGACCTTCCAGTACTTCAGCCTCTGAGCGCCCTTGAGCTGCGAGATCCGTTCCGAAATGTCCACATCGAGGTCGACTAGGTTCATCGCCTCGTCCATCTGAATGCCTTGCGTGGACATGATTTCGGAGAAGGTCGTGAGTGTGTCGTGCTTCGCGAATCTGAAGTATCCCGAATCCGTTAGCATCCCGAACAGGAGCGCGAGGGCCATCTCCCTTGTCACCTTGCGCTTCTCCTTCTTGAGCAGCTCGTAGATAATCTCAGAGCAGGAGCTCTTCGTGTCGTCGCAGTGATACATCGCCGCCTTCTCCCACTTCTCGTTCCGCGCGTGGTGGTCGATGATCATAGCCTTGGTCAGATCGAGGACGAAATCGAGCTGCTCGGGGCCAGATGTGTCGAGAATCAGCAGTCTCGCATGGTGCACTTTCGAGACATCCTCGCTCGTCGGGATGTTCAGGATTTTGGCCAGCTGCTTCGAGACTCTGTCCAGCCCGCCTGGGACACCAATCGTGATGTCGGGAAAAGCCTGCTGGACTGCGAACGCGCTTGCGAGGGCGTCCGCATCCGCGTTCCCATGGAGCAGCACGAGGGTGCCGCCTTCTTTTGACAGCTCGTTACCTATGCTGGAGAGCACGAGTAGGTGTCAGAACAAACGATGTATAAAATGAATCTGCTCCGCCCAGTGCGGAGCTGATTGTCTCTTGAGAGAAACGATGGATAGTTCTTACTCCGCCTCTGGCTTGGCGGCTGCGGCCTCTGGCATCTGGAGGGCATGCGTGATCTGGTCCTGTAGACTCTTGTGGCGCTCCCTCAGGTGCTTGTCCTGCCTCTCGAGGGTCTTGATCCTCACGTCCGAGCTCTCCTTCTGTTCCTTGAGCTCGTTGACAAGCGCCGCCTTGTCCTTGACCTGGATCAGCAGCGAACCAACATTCCTGAACACCTCCGAGTCCTCCGCCGTCTTCTCGAGCTCCTGGAGGGTCCTGTCTAGCTCCCTCACCTGAGCTTCCAGCTGTATCTTCTGCGAGGTGACCATCTGGATTTGCTGTGTCAGCTGCTGGAACTGAGCTATCTGATTCTGAACCCTTGGTGGTATGTTGTCCATCATCTCCTTCCCGCCTCCTTAGCCGTCTCCTCTGCTACATTAGTCCATCTGATATATGAGTTCAGGGCCGCCCTCAGAGCGGCCTGGTCGTCCGCCTCGATCACTATGGCGACCTCTCCGGCCCTGCTCTCGACCGAGACCTTCGTCCTCGGGATGTGCTCAGCCAGCTCTGGTGAGAGCGCTCCCGCGACGACCTCTGGTCGCTCGGTCCTCACTATCAGCTCGGCCCTGCTGGGCAAGTCATCTACCCTTGATGAGCTTCCTTACGTTCGGCCGCTCCTTGTAGAATACCTTCGAGCCACACTTCTCGCACTGGAGCCCCACGGTGTTGACGTTCGACCTCACAGGCTCCTTGCACTTCGAGCACTTGTACATGCCATCTACTCCTTCTTGGCCTTCTTCACGCGCTTCTTGGGCTTCTCCTTCACTTCGGGCTGCTCCTTGGGCAGCTCCTCGGTCTCCTCCACGGCTTCGACCTCGGCCTCCGTGCCTTCGGCCTTCGCCAGCACCTCTTTGAGCTCTCTCCTGATTGCCGCAGGAGGCGTGGGCATGTATGAGCTTGATGCCATCCTGGCCCCGCAGTGCCTGCAATTGTAGATGCCGTTCGCCATCCTCTGCATAGCGACTACCCTGCACTTGGGGCACTCGTGCCTGCCCTTGGATACGGCCTCGACGTCTGCTATCCGCTTCCGTATCCTGACGCCGTATCTCGGGCCCAGCCTACCGGACGTGCCGACCTTCTTGGTCCTCTTGGACATCTCCTCACCATCCCCTCAGAACCTCGAGCGGATGTCCGCCCCGATCCTTCTTGACAAGTCGACGACCTTGAACACCTCTTCCATCGTGAATGCCCCGTTCAGCCCTTTCTGCATGGCGCACAGGTTGCCATTCTCAAGTGTTGCGACCGTCAGCCTCGCGTCCGCGACGCGCTCCTCGTCATGCGTCGGGTCCACAAGTATCTTGCCATCTATCTTGACGACGGTAACGGAGATCGGTTGGTGCTGCACGGGCAGCGGCTGATCCTCGCTCAAGCCTGCCTTGCTTCCGCGGATGATGGCCGTCTTGAATGCCGCATTCGCCGCGATGTTGGCAGCATCGAACAGATTGCCGTCGTAGTCTATGACATGCACGTCCACGAACATGATCCAGACCGCCTTGCCAGGCTCAAGGACCATCTTGCTGAGGTCCACCGCGTGGCCCTCTCTGATGCCCCTGTCGACGACTCTCGCGACCTCGATAGAGATCTCGTCCGGCGGGCCGCTCTCGAAAGTCTCAGAGGCCATGGGTATGAGCTCGGCGTTCGTGGTGAGCACTCCAGAGTTGGGAGTGTCCGAGAAAGGCTCTCCCTTGTCGATCTTGATGCCGACAACGACTTGCGTGTCACCCAGCTGTATCCTCGCAGAGCCCTCGGCCGACTTGATGTAGTCGACTTCGATCGTGAGAGGGCGCATCTCCTCGAACTTCCTGCCGTCTACACGAACGCCCTTGGCAAGCAACTTCGAGATGTAGTCTCTCTTCAGGTCCGCTACAACGTCCTTGCCCATCTACTGTCCCTCCCTCATCATTGCGCCTTCCACTATTGGTGCGGGCACGTCCTCGTCGGCTGCTCTAGCGGAGTACCGTCTCTTCAGCGCGTCCCTCTGGATCTGATAGACCTTCTTGCAGGCGTCAACAGCCA
>MGWC01000048.1 GCA_001800815.1 Euryarchaeota archaeon RBG_19FT_COMBO_56_21 | reverse complement strand
AGGAGAATATGGTTGCGAGCATGTACGGTCCGAGAAGGAACAGGCCGAGGACTCCGCCGAGTATTGCGAGGCCCCAGTGCTTGCGCGTTACGCCGAAGAACCCGCCTACCACGACGATCAGGGCCAGAACGATTATTATGATGCCGCAGACTGTCAGTATGTCCGATAGTATGTCTCCGGCCCCGGCCACGTCGACTCCCCAGTCGCTAAGCTGGTCTGTGCTGTCAGCCAGCACAAGGAATATTGCACCCAGCACGAGTCCCATGATGCCCGCGATCAGTATCAGGATCCCTCCGATGAGGGACAATACACTCTTCTCCGCGGGCGCTGCAGGCGCCGCCTGCATCCTGTAGTCATGCCCACAATACTGGCACACATTCGCGTCCATTGCGATCTCGCGACCACAGGAGACGCATTTTCTGGTTCCGCTTGGGGATCCCATCCCTAAACCTCCTATAGAGCTGGCAGTACGTGGACTGCCACGACCATGAATAGGCCAGGATTATAAATGAATCTTTCTATTAATTTCCACATATTCAAGCTCTTTCGTGCTGGCTCAATGCGACAAAGACCTAGCAAGGTCTTTCCGTCCAACCCATCAGGCGCTTTGGCTGGGCTCACCCGAAAAGAAGCTGGCGTATCGTGGCGATGAGCAGAAGTACGCCGGTTGCGGCGGCAGCTCCGAGGATAAGTCTGCGGCTCGCAGTGATTCGGCTTTTGTCGAATCCCAGGAGAGCGAGCATGGATGCGTTCCCAGAGAAGAAAGAGAACATGCCGATGATGCCCATCGATGAGACGATGTAGAATAGGACTCCGTTCGCGTCTGCAAGAAGAACTGCGCCCGCACCGAGCAGGTACAGCCCCGGAAGCGCAAGCCAGTCTGCACTTGTCTCGATTGACCTGGTTCTATTTCGTTCAGGGAAGACGAAAGAATTGATGAACGGGAGCAAGAAGAATGGTAACGGTATCCCGAGGGCCAGCCCGCTCAGGGTCCTCCTGAGGTTGTCTGATTGACTGATCCCGAGATACGAGATGCTACCGTCGATCGCGAAGACTGACATGATCACGCCGAGTATTACCAGCTGTTTTGGCCCGAGGACGATTGAGCAGAATCGTTTGGGGCCGAGCATGAGGAAGAGGGCCGAGACCAGGAACCCGAAGTGGATCCCGATACATCTTGCGCACAGCGGCATCTGGAGGTCGCCGTAGAAGTAGGATCGTTCAGGCAACTGGTGGCAGACAGAGGATCCGAGGAAGATCAGGACCGACCAGATGGCGTCCATCAACTCCTCCGATGCACTAACCGGGATTTAATAACCCTATGACGGCCAAGCGGACCTCTGAAGACCGGGATTAGATACGAAGAAACGGTTTCGAGGGTTTGTTGACTAAAGGATAGCACCCATGATGATGCAGAACGCCCACAGCAACATGCCAAGGACCGCGAGGATGAGGCACATCTTGCCAAATTCCTTGCTCTCAGCGTCTGGCTTCGTGTAATAGATTGCACCTATGACAATCCCAACGAACCAAACGAGGAGGGATATGATGTAGATAACGACCTTCACTCCCTCGCTCATCATCGGCTGCGCCTGGGGTGCCATCATCTGTAGCCTGTAGTCGCGTCCGCAGTACGGACACACGTTGGCATCCCAAGCGATGGCCCTTCCGCAACTCACACAATTCCTCTGTTGCTGACCGCCTGTAGCTTCCATTCTGGACCTCCCATCTATTCGGCCGGGAAGACCTCCCGGACATATCGTTCACCGATAGGCCAGCAGGTTATAAAAGTGTTGTCGGAAAACCCCGACGATCTGGCAAGTGACCAGATAGGGAGGAGGCTGATTCTGACGGATGCGCTCGTTCCTTCATCCTTTGGCCTTGGCCTCAGAGATGTCCTGGCTGAGAATGAAGACGAACTCCGCGAGCAGTAGTGCGAGCCCCAGACCCGCCAAGATGCCCGTGCCGAGCCTGAGCGGGTTGTTCGATTCGTACGAGGTGAGAGCTTGTGCTCCACCGTCGATGCCGAGCGGCAGGACTGCGATCAGGAATATCCAAGGTTTCACTTTGGATCTATAGAAGGCGGCGAATCCGAATCCGGCTGCAATGCCTGCGAACAGGCCTAGGTCGCGGGCGCAGAAGGGCATCTGATTATCGTTGAGGTAATAGCTCCGCTCAGATAGCTGATGACACTCAGCGTCGCCGAGCCAATAGACCGCATGTGCGACCGGGCTCAGGTCCTGGAACTGGTCCTCGTTCTCGTGTCCTCCTACTCTTCCCGAGATATCAAGGAGAGTCCCCGAAGATACCAGATAGGGAGCCGTCAGAACTAGGACGAGCCACACTGTGGAGACGATGAACGCGAGTAACACCGCCCGAGAAGTGATGTGTGGCAGCTTCATCGGCACCACTAGCGACGGTCTCCTTAATGTCATTTTTCGATTACAGCGGATGCGTACCCGACAACTTCGCGCATCGGCTGGACGTCCCCAGAGGACGAGTACTTCAGTACAGTGGCCTTCCCACCGGCGCAAGCAGTCATGGTGGCAATGACGGGGCCGTAGCCGCACATGGAGATGTCCTCATCCCTCACGACATCGTAGAGCCTCTTCGGGTCCATGGCCCTGATTGCATCAAGCGCCATCGAGTCCTTCTTCTTCGCGAGGTCCTTCGGAATGTAGTGAGACATGTCTGTGGAAGCGATAACGACGACTTCCTTCCCCTTCACGGCGCTGCTGATCGTCTTCCCCAGCGCGACAGCGGCCTCGTAGTCCTGGAACCCCATGCAGACGGGGACGAACTTGAGATCGGGGGAGATGTACTGTAGGAACGGGAGCTGCACCTCGATCGAGTGCTCGTGCTTGTGCGCCTCGTCGTCCAGGTCCACGAGATCCTTCCTCAGGGCCTTCGCAAGGTCCTTGTCGACCTTCGCCACTCCCAAGGGTGTCTCGAAGTCCTGCACAGAGACAGCCAGTCCTGAACCACGTCCTGTGTGGTTGGGCCCGATTATGATGAACGCGTCTGGAAGGCCGTCCTCCGCGATTCTCCCGTACAGATGCGCGGCGACCATTCCCGAGTAGACATAGCCGGCATGAGGCGCCACGCCCCCGATGATGGCCCTCTTGCCCTTCTGGACCTTCGGCAGTCTGCCCGGACCAAGCGGCCCGAGAAAACACTGCTCGATCTGTCTTCTGAGGCTGGCCTTGTCGCCCTCATAGAACATTCCCGCAACCGCAGGAGTCCTCATTCATCACACCCGACCGCTCAATAGCACAAGCTCAGCAATAGACTTTCGCAGAATTCTTTCGAAATCGTACCGGACTACAGCGTGGCCTCGAACTCCTCAACCGTCATCTTGAAGTCTTCGTCGGTGGCGACCTGGCCTCTGGCCTTCAGAACCTCTCTAGTCATTAGCCAGTAGATCGTTGCGAGGGCCCGCCTCCCCTTGTTGTTCGACGGTATCACGAGGTCGACGTACTTCGTCTCGTTGTTGGCATCGCAGATGCCGACTATTGGTATGCCGACGTTCAGGGCCTCTTTGAGCGCCTGCTCGTCCGCCGCCGGGTCGGTCACGAAAAGGACATCGGGCTCTACGAAATTGGGCAGGATCGGATTAGTGAGCGAACCGGGGACGAACCGGCCGGCAATGACATGGGCGTTGATGGTCTTGGCGAAGACCTTGGCCGGCTTCTGTCCATACTGCCTAGCGGATACGATCAGGACACGTGACGGCTCGAACCTCGCGAGGAAGTTCGCGGCCACGCGTATCCTCTCGTCCGTCTTCTTGACGTCTAGGACATACAGCCCGTCCGTCCTGACCTTGAAGATGAACTCCTTCATGTCGGCGCTCTTCTGCTGAGTGCCGATGTGGACTCCAGAGGTGAGATACACATCTTCTGGTATGAGCAGCGAGGTCTCGCTCGTCGTCTGTTCCTCAGTCTCCTGCACTTCGTCCATCTGAACTCTCCCTATTCCCTCTTGACGGTCATCGGGATGACGCCCTTCTCGTACTCTTTGAGGGCGATCTCGATGGGGTCGATGATTTCCGATGCAACATCCACAAGTATCGGCGCTCCAAGGCTGATCTGAAGCGCCCTTGCTCCGATTATTCTGGCTTTCTCGAATCGGGTAAACTTCAAACTCGCATCACCGCTGTGGAGGTATCCCCTAAAATGTGACCCCTTTATATACGTTTTGGGCAGGCGTCATAGTGCTGTTCGCCTAGCCAACATGCACGAGACCGTGCACCTGGCATCTCATACCTGCTCGGGCGGGATGGAATCTGGCTTGTGGCCGGTCCTGTATTCGACTTTCAGGTGCTTGAGGCGCGCCTTGACATGTGGATACAGTATCAGCTCTTCAACTTCGAAGTCCGCGAACGAAGGGACGATTTTCGCGAGCCGCTCCTTCAAACTGACGATGTTCTCGGGCGTGCTGAAGCTGACCATGCAGGCGGGATGCACCTTGACCCCCGCATCCACAAGGTTCCTGAGCGCCTGCAACTGAAGAGAGAACGCTTCTGGGACGGCACCTGTCAGTTTTGAAAACTCTTCCTCTGAGGCTCCTTTGAGGCTCACGCGCACATGAACATTAGAGTGCTCCCCCAGATCCTCAGCGTAGCTCTTGTCCGCACCCAACAAGATGCCGTTGGTCTCAAGGACGAAGTTGTACCTCTCTGGAACGAACTCCAGGACTCTGAGAAGGTGCTCCCTTCCGACTGTCGGCTCGCACCCACTGATCCTGACTTGCCTGAAGCTGCTGGTTGTGGCAACCGATATCAGCCGGCTCGCGACATCCTCGGGCGCATGGAGCTCCCCGAACTTCGTGGGCCGTTCCACCTGCCTCCAAGACCAGCAGAAGGCGCATCTGAGACAGCATCCGACGCAGTCGCCGGTGGAAATGCCCCCGTAGAACCTCGAAGGCCTGAACCTGTAGTATCTTCTGCGTATGTCCTTGCAGACCAGCTCCTCGGTGTCCTGGGCGAGCTTGACCGGATCGAACATGTCCTCGACACCGTTGTAGCGACTAGGGGTCATCCAATAGGCATAGATGTGAGGTCAAACCATAAAATATGAGCCTCACACTGGATTTCCCCGTGAAAGAATACCGCAAAGTTGATACTCTTTTGGGGAGCCGGCCGACGATCGAAGGAGCGGGAGTGCATCTCTTCCGAGCTTTCGGTCCCCGAGAGGTGAAGCTGGTCGACCCGTTCCTGCTGCTTGACGATTTTCATTCAGGCAACCCCAAGGACTACCTGGCGGGCTTTCCTTGGCACCCCCACCGGGGCATTGAGACCGTCACATACATGATCCGAGGAGTC
The DNA here is from genome assembly GCA_001800815.1 of Euryarchaeota archaeon RBG_19FT_COMBO_56_21. Taxonomy (GTDB): domain Archaea; phylum Thermoplasmatota; class Thermoplasmata; order UBA10834; family UBA10834; genus COMBO-56-21. The sequence continues at coordinate 22,389 of MGWC01000048.1, read as the reverse complement.
GTGGAGCACGGAGACAGCATAGGCAACAAAGGGTCCATACAGTCCGGGGACGTCCAGTGGATGACAGCGGGGAACGGCATACTTCACCAGGAGATGCCCCAGAGATATGACGGCATGTTCCAGGGATTCCAACTCTGGGTCAACCTGCCTGCCTCGAAGAAGATGATGGATCCCAGATACAGAGACATCAAAAGCGATCAGATTCCTGTCGCGAAGATATCGGAAGGAGTCGAGGCAAAGGTCATCGCAGGAGATGTCGCGGGAGTGAAGGGACCTGTCCGGGACCTCGTTGTTAGAACCGAGTATCTCGATGTCAAGATGGGATCTGGCAAGGTTTTCGAGCAAGCATCTGTCGATGGCTCTACCCAACTTGCCTATTTGTACGAGGGCGATGCGCTGTTGGACCCCGAGGACAAGAATCCCGCAAACCAGGGAACGCTCGCGATTTTCGGGAATGGCAATGGTGTGAAGATCAGGTCTGGGGCGTCAGGAGCGAGGTTCTTGTTGGTATCCGGGAAGCCCCTCCGAGAACCAGTCGCTTGGGGCGGTCCCATCGTGATGAACACCGAGGAAGAACTGGACCGCGCTTTCGAAGAGCTGCGTCAGGGGACTTTCATCAAGAAGAGCCTGAGAAAGTAGCGCGCTCACCGACATCTTACGAAGCGCCCGCAGATGTAGCGGCAGTCTCTTCGCTGGCAATGACAATGGCATACCACGCGGCGGCGATCGCAACCAACAGGTGCTTGTCTCGCTTCGCCTTCGGAGAGATGACGACATCCCCGCACTGCTTGAGCGAGGACCGCCGTCTTATGGAGAAGACGACTGCACCGCTCTCGTCTTTGAAGCTCCAATCATAGTTCCAGAACCGCAGGCTCGCGAATGTGAACTCATGGCCGTCCGAGAACGATAGCCTTCCTCCGCTTATGAGATTCATGTTTAGCACCGCGAAGTCGGTGTCGAAGGCAGCGTCTCTCACGCTCACATACGGCATGACAAATCCTCCGCGTTTCAATGTGAAGTTCCCCTCGCGGGATTCAACCTTTGCGAGCGAGCCAAAGACCTTCAACCACCTGAGAGTGGCGAGGAGCTGACCACCGCCGGAAAGCTCGTGATATCTATGGAGCATCCGCGGCTGGAACCACTCAAGCGACTTGTCCTTGGAATCTCGAAATGAAGCAAAGACTGGGAACTCGACATCTGATACTGAGCGACGGGGAGTTCGTGCCATGTGACCGCAATCGCTTCAGAGTGTACTTAACGATTGATTTGGGATTCCGAGATCACGCATGGCACGGTGAGTCTTCCTTGGACTGTCGGCACGTTGTGTCCGAATCCCTTGTCCTTCAGCATGAGAAGCAGCTAGCTCGGACTACGGTTATCGTATCGCGGTGTTCGAAATCGGAGAAGAAATCCGGGAGGAATCGTGTATTCCCGTAATCCATTTATGAATAGTGACGATACGGTACACAAAGAGGGGAACACACATGCCGAAAGTTCCGAACATCAAGGTAGAGCCTCCGGGCCCGGAGGCGAAGAAGATCGTCGCCAAGGATGATGAGTACATCGTGAAGGCGACGAAGACGGCTCCTCTCGTCTTCAAGAAAGCCGAAGGCGCTGTGATAGAGGATGTCGACGGCAACACCTATCTCGACTTCTACGCGGGTGTTGGCGTCCTGAATGTGGGTGCTAGGCATCCCAAAGTGGTGAAGGCGATCCACGACCAGGTCGAGAAATACACCCACGTCGCTGGCACGGACTTCTACTGCGGACTCCAATCGCGGCTTGCGGAGAGGCTGGCGAAGACCGCGCCTGGTAAGAACAAGAAAATGGTCTTCTTCTCCAACACCGGCGCCGAATCCGTCGAGGCTGCGATCAAGATCGCGAAGAGAGGCACTGGGAAGCAGGTGCTCCTGGACTTCCTCGGAGCGTTCCACGGGAGGACCACGGGAGCCATGACGCTCACGGCGAGCAAGTGGGTCCAGAGAGAGGGATACACTGCGACGCTGATGCCCGGAGTGTTCCATGTTCCGTACGCCTACTGCTACAGGTGCATCTACAAACTGCAGTACCCAGAGTGCGACATGTGGTGCGCGAGGGTCATCGAAGACGTCTACTTCGAGACCCAAATCCCGCCGAACGACCTAGCTGCGATCTGCATGGAGGTCGTTCAGGGAGAGGGCGGATACGTAGTGCCCCCGAAGGAATTCGTCAAAATGGTCTACGACCTCACGAGGAAGTACAAGTGCCTGTTCATCGACGACGAGGTCCAGTCCGGCATGGGCAGGACCGGGAAGATGTGGGCGTGCGAGCACTTCGACGTCGTGCCCGACATAATCTGCAGTGCGAAATCGCTAGGCGGCGGACTGCCAATCGCGGCAACCATCGTTGACGCGAAGCTCAACTTCGACAGATACGGCAGGCACTCCAACACATTCGGAGGCGCCTCGCTCGCGCACGCTACTGCTCTTGCCACACTTGACGTGATGGAGGAAGAGAAGCTCATTGACCGCGCCGCCAAGGTCGGCAAGGAGACCAAAAAGCGCCTCGAGGAGATGCAGCAGAAGTATGAGATCATCGGCGACACCCGCGGTGTCGGCATGATGTTAGCTCATGAGTTCGTTCAGGACAGGAAGACGAAGAAGAACGCGCCCAAGAGCAGGGACAAGATCTCGGACATGGCCTTCAAGAAGGGCCTGATGCTTCTGCCCTGCGGCAAGTCGAACATCAGATACATACCGCCTCTGAACATCCCTCAGGATCAGCTCGACACCGGCCTCGAAATCCTCGAGGACTGCATCAAGTACGTCAACAAGAACAGGGCGGACTGAGCGAAGAAACTCTTTCAAGGTTCTTTCTGAACCCCCGCATGGCGGGGGTTCCTTGTATTCCATTTATTACCCCGCGAGAACATGCTATCCTGAGGAATGGTTCATATGTCTGATGAAGATCCGCCATCGTACCACGATTGGACCTTGGCCACGATGTACCACCTCGACCCCGAGAGGCTCGCCGCGCTCAGGCGAGCCATGACCGGGATGACCAGATGCCCGGAGTGCGACGCCCTCAACAGGGCGGACCAACCGAGATGCGACAAGTGCGGTGCGAAGCTGTACCCCGAGGTCCCTGACAATGAGGAGGATATTGCCCGCAGGAAGCGATCCGAGAAGGATTCCTGCTAGATACTACTTGGCCTTCTTCTCCTTGAACTTCCTCAGCTCCTCTTCGACGAGCGCATCGTAGTCTTTCTCTGACGCAGACGATTGTGCCAGTTTCTTCGTCTCAGGGCTTCTCTTGCCGCCGGGGATCTTCGAACGCCTCGGGGGCTGGGCCTTCGGCTCGAACTGCCATGTGATCAACCTTATTGCCAAACCAATTGCCAGCAGACCGAGGCCTCCCCATAGTACGTTCATCAACGGGAGGGTCTTCGCCTCGATAAGAGCGGATTCTGTGCTGCGCCACTGGAAATTGATATAGAGGTCTCTGAGCACGGTCTTCTGGATGTGGACCTCGACCCCCATGACCTGCGGAGTCCTGGAGCTACCAATTCCGTATAGGTTGGTCAGGATCACCCCGCTCTCGACCACTTTGCCATCGCGCAGTATGTCTACTGTGGCCTCCCGCGCTTCGTCGATCATGCTTCCACCTGCCCTGATGGACTCGTTCCTGACGCTCAGCGAGACCAGCCGTACTGTGTAGTCACCGACGTTCATGCTCTCGCCGACCCCGACCACGACACCAGAAGAGGCCGTCTCCCCAGCGACCACAGGGTAGACCTGCATGGTGGACGAAACGACGTATCCCAAGAGGACCAGAGCGACGCCCAAGTGTATGATGTGGGGACTCGCTTGCTGGAGTGTCTTCCTGATTGATTCAGGGACCTTTGACCTCGATATCCTGATCGCAGACACCCCGATCGCCACCGCATACGAAGGTGCCGAGAAGGCCACGAGGCCGTTCGCGAAGTTGCCGACAACTGCAGATATCCCGAGTATCGCCGATGCCGCGATGAGTCCAATCCCAAGCAGGAATGCCCACTCCTTGCCAAGCATCTTCCACATGAGGCAGATTGTCATGGTGACGCTAATGGCCACGAGAAAGACCGCCATCTTCTGGTTGAACTCGTCGTAATTCGCGGCCTGCGCCACGTCCACGTTCTTGAACAGTAGAAGTAGCATCACCGCGCTCGTCGCTATGAACAGTATGACCGTGAGAAGCATGTTGTTCTTATCGCTGATGTAGTCGCTGATCTTCGGAGGCGGCTCGCTCTCGAGTAATGGCGTGTGCCTGGATTTCATGATAGCGAAGGTGATGGAGAGCGCAAAGAGCGCCATCAAGAGCGCAAATAGACCGAGGATCACGTTGTCGTTCCGCAGCAGCTCGAGCAACCGGTCTAGGCCGACGCTCGAGGAACCCCCCGCATCGAATGTGTGCACCGAGGATGACCATATCCCGCCCGCCCTCGTCGCAAAGGTCGCGAACACCACAGATGTAAACGATAGCATTCCGAGCGCAGGTGCGACCACTTCGTATTCGTCTTTCTTGACGTGACGCACCAGGGCGTGCAGAAACGCAGTAGTCATTAGCCACGGCAGCAGAGAAGATGTCTCGACAGGGTCCCATGCCCAGTATCCGCCCCAACCGAGGACGTAGTATGCCCAGATGGCCCCTATCCCTATTCCCAGCGTGAGGAAGACCCAACTAAGCCTCGTCCAGGGCAGGGCGACCATGAACCAGTTGCGATCACCTACGACATAATACGCGAGCCCGGCTGCGAGAGCCGCCACGCAGAAAGCATATCCCGCAAACACCACCGGAGGATGAATGACCATCTCCGGGGTCTGCAATGCGAGGCTCAGCCCGACGCCTTCCGGATACACAGCCTTCTCCCAACTAGCGGTTTCCGCGAAGACCGCCATGTCCATCATGATTAGCAGGAAAGCGAACACGACGCCGGCGAGGGAGATCTGCAATATGTCGTGGAATTTTCGGCTCAGGTAAGACCTCTTCGGCTCCAAGATGACTTCAAGGGTCTGCACGAGAGCCATCATCCAGATCCAAAGCAGGAAAGAGCCCGACGCTCCCGCCCAGACGCCGGACACCTTGTAGATGCCACTCGTATCTGTCGAGGAATATGACCACACATACCGGTAGTCCATATCAGATGTAACGAAGAGGAACAACAGGAAGAACAGGGCCCCTGTCACGAGCAAGAAGGTCAGTATCGAGAATATGACCGAGACCTCCCGGAGCCTTCGATCGTTCTGATGCATCCCGAGGAACCTAAGGAACGCTGCAGCTAGCGAGCACAACGCGGCAATTACAATTACTAGCTCTCCCCCGTTCATGACCTCATTCCCCCTCCGATTCCTCAATTTGCCTCAATAGATCCGCGAGTTCCTTGCGGTAAGACACCTGAAGCTCCCCGTAGACCTTCGCATCCAATAGTCCACGCTCGTGCTCCTCCTCGAGGGTCACGATGGCCTCCATCAGCTTCGTCTTTTCCTTTTCCAGCGGATGCTCTGCAATCGCCGTGGGCTCGCGCGCGGCCAGCATACTCGCCGCCTTCGAAGCGTATTCCTTCCTCAGGGAACGGTATGTCTTCTCAGGAAGGCGGCCCTTCTCGAAATCCTCATCGATCCTCGCAATCGAAGCAAGCACTGAATCATATGGATCATCAGTCGGGTCCGGTTTGGCGAGGTCCGCGGACGAGGCGACCCTCTTGGACACGCGGTTCAGTTCATTCCTGACCTTTTTGAACTCGGACCTTAGGAGATCGATCTCTTTCGCAGCCTGCTGAGCAGAGGGGGTCCCGGAAGCCTTTGCTACGTCGAGCGCGTCCAGCTTCGCGACAATATCTGCCTTTCGCGCCATCAGCTCGGCCTTGCGTTTGGCGAAGTCCTCCTGCGATGCCGCTGGCTCCTCGCTCGCTTCTGAAATCACTTCCTCGACAGCCTCTTCCGATGATGCTTTTCTTCTCAACAGCACGTAAGCTCCCCCGCCGAATGCTGCAGCGACCGCAATCAGCAGAAGGGCCCAGGTCCAATTCGCCTCTGGCTCAAGTACTTGGACAGATCGAGATACACTTCCCGATAAGGAGAAGGTCATATTGACGAAGACCTCCTTGTTCGGCGCGGTCGGGTCGCCGTCCTCGTCGAAGTTGAGGGTAATGCCCATCCCCTCAGGGGAATACCCCTTTACGAGGTAGAGGAACACGAACGACGAGCCCCCGGACGCGTAGGGCACCGGCTCCGTCAGATCAAGCGCCGCCTTCCCGTCCTTGAACTCGCCAGGCCAGATGTACGTCAAGTGCACTGTGAACGTGGTTGAAGGGAGGAGGTACCGCATCACTGCCTGGAATCCTGTCACTAGAGGCGTCGTCTCGTTTCCGCGCAGCATCAATCTCACATGAAAGGAAGTGCCAGTCGTAGATAGGGTCGTATCTGTCCCTGGAACAGCGGTGGTCCAACTCGAGCCATGATCGTTGGATATCTCTGACGTTACGTTCTGCAGATCGGTCCCATATAGTGTCATGTTCGCCGATAGGATGTTGACGCTCTCTGGAATGGGGATCGGAGCGGATACGTATGTGCCCTCGGTCGCGCCGAGGTCAAGATGCAACGCTCCCGAATCATAGCTCACGTTCGTCTGGATACTGCCAGATGCGAGGATGCTTGCCGAGCTGTTCGTCGCATTCGTCAGTACGGCATCGCGCTCGAACCACGAAGGGACATCGACGTACAGGGCTCCAGCCATTGGTCCCGAATCCTCCCGGCCGAAGGTGCTGTTGATGAGCCCTTTCGAAGCCACCCACGCGGTCACATTGCGCGCGTCTGATGGCACGGTTGCATGAATCCTGCTGACGTTGTGCGGAAGCTCATAGGACAATATCTTGAGGCAGGTGAACTCGTTTGCGGATTCATCGCCCGCAATCAAATCGCTCTCGCCTTGAACTATGTAATAAGTTGTGCTGACGAGCTGGAGCGATTCACTCTGGGCTGACGCGCGGGGAACTGGCAGCATCATGCCCAAGAGCATCACCGCCAAAGCCACGACAGCGAATGCCGAACCTTTATGGCCCTTCACCCTCCAACCCCTCCAAGGAATTCTGGACGGAACACAGATCAGTACTTCGAAGCGCACCCTACGGTTATCTCGGTAGCGGTCAGGTGTAGCGGGAGCGATTCATCGAGATACCCCTTAGCCACCACGGTCTTGCCGGTCTCGAACCCTTCAGGCATGGTCCCGGTCATTGTTATGCCAATCGATTTCGTCGCATCCTCGGTATCGACCAGCTCGAAGTCGAGATCTGTGCCGCCATCCCAATCAGAAACCACTCCGCGGATATCGATTTTCCCGAGGTATTTCTCCGGGACCGAAGTTGTGGAGGAATCAACGATCCTTGATACATCGACGAAACTGCCTCCGGTCGTGCTCCAACCCCAGAGAATGACAACGAGTGCGACGACGATGACGACTACCGCGATCACGAGCCTCTTCTTGCGTCGGCTGGACATAGGTCTGGGCGGAGCAGTTTGGGGCTGCACGGCCTGCTCCTGTTCCGGAAGCTCCTTCTCACTTGCCATGTTTGGACAGCTCCTGCTTCAGCACCTCGATGTTCTTGTTGATAGCCCTCTGCCTCATGAACAGGTAGAGCAAATAGACGAACACACCAGCCCAGACTATCGTGTATGCGACATATAGCGCGGTGAACGCGTTGGCCATTAGTCCTCACCTCCGACTCTCCGCTTCAGGTCCTCCAACTCATCTTCCGACTCCTCAATCTCCACTCTCTTTATTAGCATTGTTATGAACAGGAACGTGAAGGCCACCACCGCGATTCCGATGGTGATGCCAGCTTCCATGGACAGGCCTCCACTGCTGGATGCGATGACCTGTGGATGGCTGGACCGTATCAGAGGGGCGATCCGTGACGACAATAGGCTCATCGGCATCGTGACGAATCCCAGGATGCCGTAGACTGCGCTCATCCTCGCCCTCACATTGTGATCTACAACCGCGGCCCTCAGCATGAGATACCCGATGTAAACCAGCCACATCACGAAGGTAGTTACGAGCTTCGTGTCATCCCAACGCCAGTAGACGCCCCATTCCTCTTTGGCCCATACCGGACCAGTGGCGATCGCAATGGTAGCGAATAGAACCCCAAGCTCGGCAGATGAGGCTGCGACCCGATCGTATCTTCGGTCCCGAGTTCGAAGATACATCACCCCGAACACCAACGTCAGGAAGAACCCGACATAGGAGACCCATGCGGACGGCATGTGGAAGTAGAATATCTTCTGGGAGATGGGCGAAGTCATGATGCCAGCTTCTCCCGGCGAGCTCAGCTCGACCACATCGTCGCTCGAATCGCATGACAGCATGAAGGAAGATGAGTCGTGCGTCGCAACAACCTCGCCTGTTGCCGAGACGTTGGTGCCCAATGGTAGGTATGGGCCGCGGACAGTGATAGGTTCGATCGTCCACCACTCCCCTTCGAGGCCCCCAGAGACTACCGCGTCAAGATACCTGCGATAGTCAGAGAAGTCAGCCAAGGTGATGGCGGTCACAGGGGGATCTTCCGGAGTTCTGATGGGATTCATAATCTCCCGGTCAGCGACGAACCCCGCAACGGTAATCGTGCTTCCTTCGATAGACGGGAGCAACTCGTTGGCGGTCCTCACGCTGGACGCGGCTACTGGAGCATAGTAGACGGCCAGCAGAACGGTGATGAGCATCAGCGCCGCCGAGATCCCCGCGAACCAGGCCCAATACTTACCCAGCTTAAGGTCCAACTTCGTCACCCCTCGAAAACGTAATCCGCCGTAAGGTAACCCATGGCTCCGAAGATGACGGCGAATCCGGCTATGGAAACTATCTCCCTTACAGATTCGGTGGCCGTTCCAGAGATCGCGTTACCCGTGAGCGTGACCGACGGCATGATCACGCTGAACGCTATCAACGGTATCAACAGTATAGGGAGAAGCACTTCCCTCGCCTTGGTGTTGACCGATATCGCCGCGACTAACGTGCCCACCAGAACCAGGGTGACGGTTCCTAGCAAGGCTATGACGACAACTGTCAAGCCGTTCCCCCCGTAATCATACGCGAAGAACAAGGCGAAGAACGATATCGACAGAACATCGACTATGAAGACCAGCACCATGTTGGATATGACCTTTCCCACGTAGAGCTCGCTTCTCTCGACGGGGCAGAGCATCAGACCTTCGAGAGTCTCGCGGTCCTTCTCTTTGGCGAATGAAGAGTGCATTCCGACTATCGCAGCGAATGAGAAGCAAATCCACAACGAAGCCGCCGCAAGATCTGGCATGTCCACCGATCCTGCCGACACGCTCTCCTCGAACCCGAATCGGAACGCGAGCACTATGAGCAGAGAGAAGAGGAACATGGCGCTGACCATCTCCTTGGATCGAAGCTCAGTCTTCAGATCCTTCGAAGCTATCGTCAACGCCGCCCTCATGAGATCCCTCTCTCAATCGAAGTGCGGTACCCCATATCCAGTTCGCCCTTTCCAATCGCCCGGGAATCGTAGGAGCGCCCCACTCTCCCTCCAATCAGAACATCCGCCCTATCGGCCAGAGTCGAAATCCTCTGGACATCGTGAGTCACGACGAGTATCGATCTGCCCTTTGCCTTCTCCTCTAGAAGGATCTGCGAGAGCACGTCCACACCCTTCTGGTCGAGGGACGAGAACGGCTCATCGAGCAGGAGTATCTTGGGTGAGTGCAAGAGTGCCCTCGCAATCGCCAACCTCTGCCTCATGCCCTTCGAGAAGACAGCGGCCCGATCATGCATCCTGTGAGATAGCCCCACCCGTTCAAGCATGGCCCGACCCGCTTCCTCGGACTTCCCCCGAGGAAGTCCGTACATAGACCAGTAGAATGACAGGTTCTCAAGAGCTGTCAAGTCGTCATAGACGTAAGGCGAGTGGCCTATCACCCCGATCGCCTTTCTCGCGATCACCGGGTCATCGAGGACCCTCATGGATTGAATAACGACTTCGCCAGAAGAGGGTTCCAATAGAGTGGCCAATATCCTGAGCAGAGTTGTCTTCCCGGCACCGTTCGGACCCATCAGGGCGACGATCTCGCCGTCCCCCACGACGAGGTCGACCTTGTCCAAGACCGTCCGCCGACCAAAGGTCTTGCTGATCCCCTTGGCTTCAATCACTTGGCAATTCCCCCGGCCCTCCACTCATTGGGATGGCAGTATATCAGTCCTTTCGACGATGACAACCTCACCTAGCAATCAATGGAAATGATTACGACCAGCTGACGGCTCTGAATGTGCCGCCAGCGGTTCGATAGGTTTGTAAACTAGGTCTTTTGCTGAGCAGGAGGCTCCTCCGGCTTTGCTCCCTTCGGCTTCAACCGGTTGAGAACCAAGCCAATTAGAAGACCTATCATGGCTCCGACAACGACTCCCATGACAGCCCAACTCGTCCTTGCGTTCTCTGCGTTCGATACCTTGTCCTCGAGGTTGGCAACGTCTTGGTTAAGCTGGTCGTTGTCATCCTGGAGTGAATCGAACTGATCCGTGAGATCGGCGATTTGCTGCTGGAGGTCGGCTATGATTTCCTCTAGATTGCCAGTAACAGTCGCAGCGGTCACAGTGTTGGTGATCTCGTTGCCGTTCGTATCGACAGCAGTCACATACACAAAGGTGAGAGTGTTGTTGGCAATCCCAGTGAGCAAATACGAGATTGTTGAGATATTTGTCAGCTCCACAGTGGCAGTATCACCCGTGATGTTGGACTTCATCAAAGTGAGCACATAAATCCTGTACTTGGCGAAATCTGATGCATCGCTCGCATTCCATTCCACCATCACGCTGCCGTTCGCGAGCCTGTAAGCGCGCACACCAGTGATCTTCTCCGGCGGCGTCAGGGATCCAATCACGTTGGACGACCTGGTCAAGGAGTCTTCCAAGAGGGCTGATGCAAGGCGCGGGTTGTGGTTGCCCTCGCTGCTGTCGGATATCACGGTCTCGAGATTGAATATCGCTATCTCGTATTCGTCAGCCCAGTAGTTGAGATCCTCATCTGTCTTGTTTCCCCTCATCTGTTCGATGAGTGCAAGCGCCTCTTCCACTCTCGGCTCTGCCCCATTAATTCCGACCTCCGTCATCGACCCTATCATCTCGATGTATCCAATTGAAGATTCGTTGGTCGGGAAAGTAGTATCGTGGCAAACAGTGCAGGAGTACGGGTTCGGCCTGAATGTGTGGTTCGGTAGACCAGCGTTGTTGTCCGCCATGTGGCACGACACGCACGGCACCGATGGCATGTAGTCTAGACCAGTCCTGTCGATCCCGTAGCCAGCCGTGTTGTTCCTCATTTCAGCCATCGGGTGGTGTGGCTCCTGTCCAGGCTGCGCACCTTCACTGTTATGGCATCTCGCGCAGATCTGTTCTGGTGGGAGTCTCAGCTGGGTGCCTGCAACGCCGGAACTGTGAGGATCGTGGCAGGTGCTACATGCAATCTCCCAGGTTATCGGAGCATCTTCGTCCGCTTCCCTGAGGACCGTCTTCTCAACACCTGTAGTGATGTACTCCATCGCATTCCAAGCCTCGTGGCAGTTCGAACACGAAGCTTGCTTCACGAATACGGGCAGTCTGGCGCTGGTGTTGTGTCCCGAGAGTTCCCATTCATTGTAAGTCGGGTGGTGTGTGCTGCTGATGCCCCCTGTAGCATAGTGGCACGAGCCGCAGAGGCTCGCATTCATTACGAGCCCTATTGTGGCTCGCTTCTGCGCAAATGGTGCAGCCACGTGTTCGCTCCCAGGTCCATGACATGCCTGGCATGACACGTTCTGAAGATAGGCGGGGGTATCTGTAGTCGTGTTGTACCCAGTAGCAGGGTATATGCTCGGGACTCCCGCACCTACTGAATGGCAAGGCTCACAATAGTCAGCCGCATGGCCACTGTTGATCAGGGTGGGATACGCGATGGCATGAAGAGTACCTGCCCAGCCTGTCTCTTGATCGGCGTGACACCCACCGCAATCTGCGCTGTCGACGTAGGATGCTGACGTAGGGGGCGGTCCGGCCTCGTTGCCTGGCAACTGAATCAGGATGACAATCAAGACACCAATGGTGAAAATGCCCAATGCTATTATGAGTCCCCATCTTCTCACAGTCGCACCGTCCGATGTTTTCCGCTCACTGTATCTTCAGTGAGTTGGAGGAGTATAGAATAACGGTGTTATGAAACCGACGGCTCCCTCCCATCTTCGGCGATGCCACCTTACGAAACTGCCGGAGTACGACGCCAGAGCGACGGATTCCGAAACAAAACAGAATGACTCCGACACGGACCATGCCGTGGCATGGGCATGGGGGCAAGAAAGTCTTATAACAGGGTAATACTTGCCGGCAATCGCCGGGCATCTTACGATGCTTCGCGACGTCTATTGGGGCGTGGATGATTGAGAAGACGCTACTTTATCTTGACTCTCCTTGCCGTGCTCTCCGGTGTCGTGGTCTTGTCCCCGATGCTGAGCGCGTACAACAATGGAATCGGTGATTCTACCGAGGAGTATGGATGCAGCACTGGTTGTCACACTGTTCAAAGCAGCTCCGTCATCACCATGTGGTCGCCCAATGCTACTCCAGCGGAAGGAGAAACGGTCACCGTGATCGTCAACGTGACAGGCGGTGAGGCTTCAGGGGCACCCCTTGGCGTTGCTATACTATCTGCTCTAGCAACCTCAGGCAGCCTTCCATCCAATGCTGGCTGGACCATCGTCTCCGACCCCACGGGAGGATCGACCAACAACTATCACGAAACCCCGACGTACACAGGCTCCGTGTCCTGGACGTGGACGCTCAAGGCCCCAAACACAGCCGGAGACTACACCCTATATGCGAGGGAAGTACACGGAAACGGCGACACGTTCTCCCACGATTTCACGACGGGGCTGGTCTTCTTAGTGGGCAGTGATATCATACCGGACACAATCGCAGTCATAATCACCTCGCCAATCGAGAACTCCCAAGTCTCCGGATCGTTGACGGTGGCTGCGAGCCTAATCCCATCCGAGGGTATCCTATATGCAACTCTCAGCATTGATGGCACGTTGGTGGACAACAAGACAACTCAGCCGTTTTCCTGGACGATTGATACTCAGTTGCTCATAGACGGAACTCACGTCATCAGCGTGGCGACACGCAATGCAAGCGGCGCCGTCGGATACGATGAGACTACGATTGTCGTTAACAACTCAGAAGCTCAACAGGTTATGCTAAACTGGGTTTGGACAATGGTTGCCGGATCGGTGCTCATGATAGCATTGGTCGCCGCACTGATAGTGATAGCATTGATTGCGAGAAGTCGCAAGATGGACAAGAAGGTGAATTGAAATGGTCAGCATGTCGGGACTTCATGCGCTAAGTGCCGAGCTGCACGCAGGCATGCTGACGCTTGCGTTTGCCTGCATCATGATTGTGGTAGCCTCACAGATTGTGGTCCGTCTGAGAAAGCGCATGCCGAAGCGATTCGTTGGCTGGGCGATAACGGCAAGGGGATATGCCGAGCCGGCGGGCTATGTGGCGGCGATTTTGGGAGTTCTAGCTCTTGTCTTGTCGGCATGGACTGGAATGTATGCTTGGCCCATGGACAAGCTCATGGAACTCGATCTCGTAAAGAACAAGATCCTTCTGACTGCGTACTCCACGATACTGTGGAGCGGTGTTATCTTCATCCGAACGCGATTTGGCAGAGCATTGTGGACATGCCCCTACATGGTGTGGGTCTATGTCGGTCTGGCAGCGATAGCCTTCGGTATGATCGCTGTCGCCGGATGCATGGGCTCGTTGATCACGAGAGGCGAAAGCCTACTTGAGCCAGTCTACGAATTCGTGGGCATCGACATCGAGAAGGCATTCGAAATGACCCCGGACTTGGCTGCGGGAATCACCCTGGCAAGTATGTTGATAGTCATCGTCTCGATGATTGTCGCGCGATGGAAGAACCTCTTCGACGTAGTCCTTGCTCCAGAGACATGCCAGAAGATCTTCAACTGGGATGAGCCAAAGCTGTACTAGCCGGTTGAGTAGAATCGAGGGAGACGAAAGACAATCCTCTATGACCATTCGCAAGCACACAACCTGCTAGCGCGAGGCTCCTCTGGTTCTTTTGCGAATTCCGGACCGGAAATGTCAACTGACAGAGCAACAGAGATGAACAGAGACGGGAAGCGAGATTCCGCTCTCGACTGCTTCTAGAAACCCCAACTGTCCTTGTAGATGACCAGGGTCAAGTGAATCCTTGCTGTACAAGCTCCCTGCATGAAATCCAAAGCGAATCCACGAGTTCATAGCACGACCCGGGCGATTCGTGATACTCCCATGGAATCGTCGCGTCTTAGAGCTTCTCAGCGCCTCCTGAACTGTGCTACATCTTGCAGAGGCACACTACAACTGTTAAGCGAGCCTGAAACTCCGGAAGTGCGAAGGAAGGCAGGCGCGAAAAGGTTCATGTTCTTCAAAGACATCACCTGCCTGCGATAGTCGGCGTTGCTATGGGGGAGTCTCTTCGTCTGTTACCATATTCGCAAGAATGGCGGGTGGCTGAATGGCGAAGATAACAAGACGGCAGTTTGTTAAGGCGGCTGGACTAGGAGTTGGAGCTGCTATTGCAGCGCGACTGGTTCCCGAGGATTACTGGGACTCTCTATTCCGTTCAGATAGGGGATCGAGCAGTACTGCTTCTGGAGAGGAGAAGAAATACAGTACGTGTTGGATAGGCAAACAGGATTGCGCGATCATTGCCAGAGTTGTCGATGGCAGAATTGTCAAGCTAGAGGGCCACCCCGCAGACCCCAGAACGAGAGGAACCATCTGCCCGAAGGGAATGGCACAAGTCATGGCCGTCTACGATCCTCATCGACTCAAAGCTCCGCTCAGAAGGACCAATGCAAAGGGGCAACAGGGGACCTGGGAGGAGATTACTTGGGACGAGGCTCTTACGACCCTGGCGGACAGGATAGTAGAGGCCAGATCCAAGGGCGACAAGTATCTTGTATGGCAGAAAGGCAGGAGCAAGGGAGTGCCCTTCTACGACAAAGCATTTGTCGAGGCCTCGGGAGCAATAACGCTTCAGAATGGCGCATATTGCTCGGACGCTGGATACAGAGCCGGCGAATACACGGTCGGAAGAAACGGTGTGCTACATCCGGACTTCAAGTACTGCAACTATCTGGTGAGCTGGGGATGGAATATCGTAAATGCAGGAGGAAACAAGTCCTGCTGGATTCAGTGGAATCGCCTTCTCGTCGAGGCGAGAGAGCGTGGCATGAAAGTCACGGTCGTCGACCCCTCGATTCACGGTTCCGGCCCACATGCAGACAGGTGGTTACCCATCAAGCCGGGAACGGATCTCGCCTTCTTCCTCGCACTGGCAAACGCTCTTATTGCAAAGGACTTTGTTGACAAGGAGTACCTGACGAAACACACTAACGCCGCCTCTTTGGTCAAACAGGATGGTACCATACTGACTGACATTTCCGCCAAGGAGGTGGTATGGGATTCCCTATCTGGCGCAGCGGTTCCATTCGATACGCCCAACATAGATCCAGCCCTGACAGGAGAATACACTGTCGGAACTGACACATTGAAACCTGGCTACCAGCTCTTTGTCGACCATCTAGCGGACAAGACTCCTGCTTGGGCGGCAGGGATCTGCGGGCTGACCGAAGAACAGATTCTGGCGGTGGCCTTAGACCTCGGAGTAAACGCGAGAATAGGAAGCACGATCACGATAGACGGAGTTGATGTCCCCTATCGCCCCGTCGCAATTCACGGATTTCATGTCACTCAGCAGGAACTGGGATTCCAAGCCTCGCGGGCGGCATTGTTGGTCATGATGATACTGGGAGCCATTGAGAGAGCGGGTGGTCAGTTCATCGACTATACTCCGACAAACGCCAGCGAGTTCGACAGCTGGAACAACGTCACTGTCAAAGATTCGGGATACAATGTCTTTCTGAAGGACAGCAAGTTCTATCCAATCAACAGCAACTCCTCGGGCATAGTGGCACAAGTCATGAACAACCCCTCCAAGTACGATTTCCAAGAATCGGAGCTGCCAGAGGTTTTGATCGTCCATATGTCGAATCCGCTGCTCTCGTTTCCAGCCGGTCAGAACGACCTGGCGGAATCATACACGAAATTCAAGTTCATCGCAGTCATCGACCCATGGGTCAGTGAGACTGCTGACTATTTTGCCGACGTGATTCTGCCTGCTGCACTGCTTGAGAAATTCGAGGGACCGTTCACCATATCGAACACATATGTGTCCGCAACTACCATTCGACAGCCTCTCATCGACCCGATGTTCGAATCCAGAGGGGAGATCGACATATACCTTGATCTTTGCGAGAAAGCAGGCATACTTTTCGGATCCGGAGGCTACCTCGATAGGCTCAACGCAGGACTTCAGCTGGTTGATCCACACAGATTGGCTCTGGACACCAAACCAGCAGCAAGAGATATCTTTGACAAGTGGGCCAAGAGCATGGGCGTTCCAGATGGAATCGAATACTATGTGAAGAACGGCGTGCGCCCAAAGGAGACGTATACCCCCGAGAAGTACTATGGAAGCATCATGACACCTGCCTACGGCGGCCTTAGACATCGACTGTACGGAGAAGCTCTCGGCCGCTACAGGAACACAATGCAGAGCATGGGGGTTGACAAGATGTACTACCAGGATTACACGCCATTCCCGACTTGGCGGGCCTTGACCAAAGACCTGTCACCTCCGGACTACGATCTCACTCTAATCAGCAGCAAGAGAATCGAGCTGAAACAATCAAGATCGACTTCCTTGCCGCTCCTCAAGGAGCTGGTTCCCAAACAGAAACTCTTCATCAATACTGCCACTGCGGGAGCGAAAGGCATAAGCGACAACGATCAAGTCTACGTCGAGAGCCACAATGCCCTCACCGGAGAGACCCGCAGGGTTCAGACTGTCGCTCAGCTAGTCGAGTTCGTTAGACCCGATACAGTCGTACTCTCACATCATTTCGGACAGTGGGTCCATCCGGTCGCAAGGGACTCCGGTCCGACTCCCAACAGCCTGTTTTTCGCCGGTGATGGATATACTACGAACACAGCAGATCAGTCGTTCCATGTCAATGTTAGGGTCTGGAAGGTGGTGTGAGATGGTCAGATACGCGATGGCCATCGACCTGACACGCTGCATGGGTTGCCGGGCATGTGTGGAGGCGTGCAAGGTCGAGAACAACACCCCCCAAGGCATCTTCTGGATGTGGGTATTCAGGTATGAAGAGGGCAACTATCCCAACTCGAAGATACGCTACATGCCCCGCCCGTGCCAACATTGCGACAATGCGCCATGCACAAAGGTCTGCCCTGTTGGCGCGAGGTTCAAGAGGGAAGACGGGCTGGTTCTGACCGACGTGAACCGCTGCATCGGTTGCAGGTACTGCGAAGTGGCCTGTCCGTATGGTGTCAACTACTTCAATTGGAAGAAGCCATGGAAGAATCAATACTACGACTGGGGTGAGGAGGGCCTGCCATACAGGAACCCCGATCATGAGATCGAGTATGAAGGCAGGCTCGTTTCAGGCGGAAATCACTTCGTTGGAGTAATGGGAAAATGCACATTCTGCGTCCATAGGCTCGTCAAAGGACTCAAACCAGCCTGCGTTGCCAACTGCCCTGTCAATGTGTTCAGTTTTGGCGATCTAGACGATCCGAACAGCGAGGTCTCCAAAGCGATTGCCGACAAGAATCATTTCCGTCTTCAGGTGGAACTGGGCACGGAACCCAAGGTCTACTATCTGGGCGCACCGCTCGATCCGAGGGTTCTAAGAAGACCTTTGGATTCAACTCGAGAGGAAGTGAACCCTTGAGGAAACTTCTCACCTTTTTTGCCCTCGCGATTCTCTGCGTCGCGGCGGTGGGCATCATACCGACAGGCGGCGCCTTGAAGGGAGGTGTTGAGAGTGGGATCCAGCAATACGATTGTGGAAGTTCGTGCCACGTTACCCTTGGCGGCGCAACAATCACAATGTCTGCCCCCAGTTTGAACCTGACAAGGGGCCAGAGTGTCACTATCACAGTCACAGTATCTGGCAGCAATTCTGGCCCAATACTCGGAGTGATGCTTGTCTCTCTTCTGGACCCAGTCGCGGCGAGCGTGCCTTCAGCGGCTGGATGGACTATCACGGCAGATCCGAGCGGCTCCGGCACAAACAACTATTATGAGATGACCAACTACGCTGGCGACACCTCTCTGCAATGGACTTTGACAGCCCCACAGTCAGACGGCACCTACACCCTCTATGCAAGGGTGCACCACGGCGGGGGCTCGGAACCACAGTATGAGAACTACGATTTAGGCCTAGCATTTGTGGTTGGGGCAGGCACCGTGCCAGGGGCCCCAAGCGTTGTGATCACTTCGCCGCTGGACGGCGCAACCGTCCAGGACACGATGGTCGTTGATGCGACAATACAGTCGAGCGCCGCCATCGCATATGTGCTCCTGATGATTGATGATGTGGTGGTTGACAACAAGTCCACATCCCCGTTCCGATGGGATGTTGACACTCTGAATTATTCAAACGGCGTTCACGCGCTGAATGTGACTGCGTATGACGTTGACGGAAACTCTGGGTTCAAGAATATCACATTCAACGTGAACAATGTTGTCGAGAAGAAGGAGATCCCAACCTGGGTCTGGATAGCTGCTGGCGGAGCAGTTGTCATTGTTGCAGGAATTGTCTCTGCGCTATTCCTTAGGAAGAGATTGAAAGCAATGCTTGAAGGCGAGGCGAAGGAATTGAGCGCCACAGAGAGAGGGCTTCTTGCGCCACTCCTGCGCACAAAGCCATCCGGATATGCATTACTGGTTTTGAGCGGACTGGGAGCGGCTCTCTTCGCTACCATGTGGTATGTCCAAATGACAAGCGGGCTTGTTGTGACCGGAATGCGAGACTACGGCATGCCTCTGAGGGGGTCGCCATGGGGCATCTACATCGTCAATTTCATCTGGTTCGTGGGGATCGCGCACGGCGGGATTGTGATGTCGGCCGCGATAAGGGTCATCCGCCTCGAGAAATACAAGCCCATTGCGAGGATGGCGGAACTCCTGACAGTGGTCACCCTTTTGATGGCTGGACTGAGCATAGTCATGGACATGGGCAGGCCAGACAGGCTCTTCAAAATGATTATCTATTACGCTGACCGTGTCCCGTCCTCGCCCCTTGTTTGGGACCTCACTGTCATAATGATATACATCACGCTGAGCGTAATCTATCTCTACCTGCTGATGCGTGAGGACCTTGCCTACCTGAGGACTAGGCTGCCGAGGTTCAGAATACTGTACACCCTGCTCCTGTTCGGCTACAGGGAGAATGAGAAGGAGAAGATCGAGCGCATCGCCTGGTGGATCGCGCTGACTCTCCTGGTGATTGTGTTCCTCCTCAGCGGCGGCGTGATTCCCTGGCTGTTCGGCCTGATAGCGGCTCAGGCCGGATGGTTCGGCGCCATTCAAGGTCCCATGTATCTGGCAGCTGCGCTGTCATCTGCCCTCGCTGCAATCATCGTGACGGCGGCTGTCATGCGAAAGGCGTTCCACTGGGAGGCGCATATTGACATAAGCATATTCAGAGGGATGGGGACCGCTCTTTCGGTTCTTGTGATTCTGTATCTCTGGTTCACCCTGCACGAACAACTTACGATGCAGTATGCTGCCCCGAGTTCCGAACACGACATATCAGATGCCATGCTGTTTGGATCCTATGCCCCATTCTACTGGCCGGTCATCGCAATGATGTTGGGGACTTTCGGATATCTCGCGGGATCTGCACTCGCCAAGAGATTCAGTCTTGTTGGCACGGTGGCCGCCTCTGCAGTCGTCCTTGTCGCGTTTTGGCTTAAGAGGTTCTTGATAGTCGTCCCATCGCTCACGCATCCGAGACTTGAACTCTACCCGGAAGGCATTTATGTCCCCACATGGGTCGAATACTCATTGGTCGCGGGCACGATTGGAATTGCGGTATTCCTCATTCTCCTATTCATCAAGTTGTTCCCCGTGATGGAAATCAAGGAGGCGAAGGGCGTGTCGAATGAGAGTGGAGACAAAAGGGAGGCCTGAGCTACTTCAAGGAGGTGGATGATATGGATTTCCTGTCAATCGGCGTCGTATTGGTGTTTGGGATCATCCTGATGCCAGTAGTACTTCTTGTCCTGGCCTCAATCTTCGGAAAGCCCCGGAACTTCAGAGTCACCGCAATCTTCCTGGGACTTTTCGCCGCACTCATCCTCATAGGACTTGTGGCGATTTTCGTACTTACCACGTTGCTCAGCTATTTGATGCCTTGATGGATTCCGTTGGAGGTTCTTTCCAGGCCACGAGGAGAGGCACTACATGGAAAGGGGGACGCGAACCGACGAAACAGCGCCCGATTGTGAGAGATCTGGCTTCTCTGGCTCAAGCAGAGCGCGATTGTACGAATTTCTTTCATACATGTTCACACAGAACCCCGGAAGTGACTTCATTCAGCATCTGGGGAGTGTTGAGCAAATCGCCAAGCTAGAGAGAATGGATGCTGCACTTCGGGAACATGGAGGGGGGGAAGAGCTGACGAACAGACTCGGGATCCTGATGTCACAGATCCGTTCGTTGCGGGACGCTGATCAAAAGGGCCTTACCAGACTTCGGGAGGATTATGTCCGTCTGTTTCGCGGAATCTCGAGCAACTACGGACCTCCTCCTCCTTACGAATCTGTCTATAGGTCGGAGACAATGATGTCCGAACATGCATCTGAAGTGCGAGCTATCTACCGCGAGGCCGGGTTAGAGATTCAGGGGACTGAACCTCCGGATCACATAGGTTTCGAACTTGCTTTCATGGGATACCTCTGCGGCAAGGAAGAGAAACACCGCGAGGACGGGGATCTTCGAATGGCGAGAAGTCTTGCATCACTGCAGGATGACTTCCTGTACAATCACATACTGAAATGGGTTCCGCAGTTCTGCAGGAATATCCTTAGATATGAGAGTCCTTTGTATGGAGCGGTGGCCTCGCTGACCATCAGCTGGCTAGACATCGAAGAGAGGCATGTCGATGAGAGGAAACCGGGCTCGCCTTGACGCACCAGATGAAATCTCACGGAAAACCGATCATGGCCGCGACAATGATTCGGCCAGTCTATCTAGCCTAGGCGTTCTCCCTAAGCTCCTGAGTGGAACAGATGGATTCGGACTCGATGCAATAACGAAACTCGTGGATACATTCGGTTCGTATGCGCCATCTGCAGACGAATCATGCTGCCCAAACATCCGATGGAGAATGAAGAGGATATGCCCGGCTCCTTGCGCCGCCCTTTGTCCGTCTCAGGCGATATCGATTGCTGACTCGATCACCATAGACCAATCCCGATGTATCTCATGCAATATCTGCGCGACCGCATGTCCGCACGGCGTCTTCGACTCTACAGCGCCTCCAGACTCGAGCCATTATGACACAATATTGTCCGCGAGAAAGAAAGGGATCAAGAATATCAGGTTCTCTTGCGATCGATGCGGCGGAAGATATGGTCGTTCAATAGGGGCACGATCCAGAGGCATTGAAACTGTTGTCCTTCCGTGCTTGGGCTCCCTTTCAGAGACCCTTCCCATCTATGCCCTGCTTGTTGACTGCAGGGTTTCGATTGACCCTTGCCCTGGGGATTGCAGATTCAACGAGGGAAGGGAGTGCTACGAGCTCGCAGTGAAAAGGTATGAGACCATCCTCCAGAGCTATGTTGTGCGACCGCACAACATCACGGGCGAGATTGACGACGATGGGGCATCAGGACTCGAGAGGAGGGCTTTCCTGATGTCTGCAGGAAAGGGAATCTTGAGATCCTTGTTCGGGTTGGACGAGCCACAAAGCAACGGTATCTCCTCACAGCTGTATCGGCAATCACTACCAAGAAGAAGGAGGGAACTGCTAGCACTCACGAAGGGGCTTGCGGCGA
The DNA here is from genome assembly GCA_001800815.1 of Euryarchaeota archaeon RBG_19FT_COMBO_56_21. Taxonomy (GTDB): domain Archaea; phylum Thermoplasmatota; class Thermoplasmata; order UBA10834; family UBA10834; genus COMBO-56-21. Next base: position 378 of record MGWC01000048.1, on the reverse strand, counting down.
ACTCGAGAGCGATGGATTTCGAGCGATATCCAATCCTGGACATCAATCTGACAGGGGTGGATTGTGACCTGTGCGAGATCTGCAGCAAGCTGTGTCCGACTGGAGCTCTGCATTACGAAGAGGAACGGGGTCGTGGCTCGATCTCCTTCACGCTGGGGAAATGCACTGGATGTCGGCTTTGCGCAGATGTTTGCCCTCGCGAGTGCATATCGTACGCAAACGCAAGACTTGGCGAAATCCACTCTGAAAGGAGAATTCTTGTCGAGAAGAGACTGTCCAGATGTAAGATGTGCAATTTCAAACTAGTGGGCGATGTGTGCCCCGCGGGAGAGGAGTCTTGTCCGCTTTGCGAGAAGAAGATGAACCCCATCCCGGTGC
>MGWC01000047.1 GCA_001800815.1 Euryarchaeota archaeon RBG_19FT_COMBO_56_21 | reverse complement strand
TCCCCTCTTCGTTCATGGTCGGGATTATGACCGAAACAAGTCCTCCGGGCACTCTGTCATCTCCCCGGGAAAACGAACTTGAACCGCTTCAGAATCTGATCCGCGGGCAGAGTGTAAGGCGATTTCTCGTAGAACTTGCAGACCACATAACCCAGGACGGCAAACGATAACCTGGCCAGGGCCCACATGGATTTCGATGTCTCGAGGAGTCTCTGGGGCTTGTAGCTGGACCACAGACGCCCGTGCTTCATTGTGAGCTGCTTCCTCCCCCAACCGTTCCAGAATGCCTGCTTGAAGAACTTGATGAAGCTCTCCTTCATGCGGTGGTACACGAGAGCATTCTCATTGTACCCCAGCGTGTACCCCATCGCGACCGCTCTGAAGTTCATGTCTATGTCCTCAGCGGTCACGAACCACGGATCGAAACCGACAACGTCATCGATGACCTTCTTGCGCCAGGCCATGTTCCCGCTCGGGTATGAAATGTCCATCCCGCGGTGATACAGCTCGACCCTCTCGAGTTTTTCAAACGCGTGATAGCCGATGTTGATTGTCTTCCCCGCGGCAATGTCGAACTGCCCTAGGGTCTTTCTGAGCTCCTTGAGCCAGAATGGGTTGGCGATGCAGTCCCCGCCTATCGTCGCAATCGCATCGCCCTTGACCTTCAAGATGCCGAAGTTCGTGCTCTCGCCCCGGGTTCCAGGACGGTGATACAGTTCAATCATTCCCGGGTGCTTCTCCATGTACTTCTTGATTACCTCGGGAGTGCCATCCCAACTGCCAGCATCCACCACAATGACTTCGAAAGGACCCTCCTGGATCACGAGGCTGTCCAGGAGGTCCCTTATGTGCTTCGCCTCGTTGAGCAGGTTCAGGACGATGCTGATCTTCATCTTGTCCATGGACAAACACTTTCTGAAACCGTTTGCGCCATATTATGATTTGCAAGCTCGTATCACTGCTGGCCAGCTGTGCCGTACCCTATACCCAGGTACTTGGCCCCAGATTTCTTGACGGAGCCCGGATCCATGAATCTTCGTCCATCCACGACGACGGGGTTCTTCATCTTGCGGAAGGCGCTGCTCCCCAGGCGCTTGAACTCAGGCCAATCCGCCTGGACGATGCATCCGTCTACGCCGCGAATGCACTCGGCCGCCGATGCCGCGTATTCAATCCTAGGCATCACCTTCTTGAAGCTGCCCATCGCCATCGGATCGTAGGCGACCACCTTGGCCCCCTTGCTGCGCAACAGCCTGATCAACGGGACTGCGCGCGTTTCCCTAATGTCGTCGACACCGCCTTTGAAAGCGAGGCCGAGCACCGCAATCCGCTTCCCCGCAAGGTCACCGATCGCGCTCTCCAGCAGCCTCACGCCTTCGAGCGGCTGCATTTCGTTTATCGACAATATCGAAGCCAGCAGACTGGACTTGTAGCCCTCGCTATCCGCCTTACTCAATAACGCCCTAACATCCTTGGGCAGACAGCTACCTCCGAACCCGAGGCCAGGCTTGAGGAACAACGGGCCGATCCTCGGATCCATCCCAACGGCCCTAAGGACTGGCTCGGAGTCGATGCCGATTCGGACGCAGATGTTGGCAATCTCGTTGGCGAAGGATATCCTGGTCGCGAGCGCGGTGTTTGAAGCGTACTTGATCATTTCGGCCGAGCGTAGATCGGTTATGATCTTGGGGGCTGCTATCGACTCGTACAGGCCCATGAGCAGGTTGCCAGCCCTCCTGTCCTCAGAGCCAACCACAATCCTGGAGGGCTGCATACTATCCTTCAGGGCGCGGCCCTCTTGGAGGAACTCGGGGTTCATGCACAACCCGAAATCCTCGCTTGACCTCTTCCCTGACACCTCCTCCACGATCGGCTTGACCACGGAGTCGGTCGTAGATGGCACGACGGTGCTCTTCATTACGACCACTTTGTAGTCGTCAGCATCTCTCAGCCCCTTCCCCACCGTCTTACTGGCCGATTTCACCGGCCTTGTGTCGATTCTCCCGGTAGAGAGGGATGGCGTTTGCACGCAGATGAAAACGAAATTCGAGTCCTCGACCGCCTGAACAGCAGCGTCAGTCGCTGACAGGATGCGCTTCTTCACGAGCTTCGCGAGCTCTCTCTCCAGGTAAGGTTCGTGAAAAGGGATCTTGCCACTTCTGACGGTCTTCACTCTGTCCCTGTCCTTGTCAGCACAAACGACTTCGTGCCCGAGTTTCCCGAACATCACAGCCGTCGCGAGCCCCACATAGCCCGCGCCCACGACACATATCCTCATCAAGGCTTGAACCGGCCACGCCGATATTAACTCTTTTCATGGCGCGGCCAGCCTATCGGGAAAGGATTATATGGCCAACCGGTGTTCATTTGGACCATGAAAGTGGTCATCCCTGCCGCGGGCCTGGGAGTCCGGTTCTTGCCGGCGACTAAGGCGCAACCGAAGGAGATGCTGCCGGTCGTCGACAAGCCCGCGATACAGTACGTCGTCGAGGAAGCGGTCGCGTCCGGTATGACCGACATCATCATCATCACGGGCAGAGGGAAGAGGGCCATTGAGGATCACTTCGACAAGTCATACGAACTCGAGCACAAGCTGCGGGAATCGGGGAACGCGGAGGCGCTCTCCGAGGTCCAAAGGATCGCATCCATGGCGGACATTTTCTACGTCCGGCAGAAGGAACAGCTCGGGCTCGGCCACGCAATACTCTGCGCGAAGAAGCACATAGGGAACGATCCGTTTGCTGTGATGCTAGGAGACGATATCGTCGTCAGCGACAAGCCCTGCATCGGGCAGTTGGTGGACGTCTTCGATGACATGGAACAGAGCGTGGTGGGTGTAGAACAGGTGCCGAAGTCGAAGTTGCACAGGTACGGCGTGATCAAGGGCAGAAAGGTCAAGGACGACATCTACAAAGTAGAAGACCTCGTGGAGAAGCCGCACGCGAACGAAGCCCCGTCCGACCTGGCGATCATAGGCCGTTACGTGCTCAAGCCTGAGATCTTCTCTCACTTGGAAAGGATCAGCCCCGGCAAGGGCGGGGAATACCAACTCACGGACGCGATGAGGCTCATGTGCAGAAAAGAGGGCATGTACGGCCTGCGGTTCAAGGGGAGAAGGTACGACATCGGTTCAAAAGCGGATTGGCTTAGGGCCACTCTGGAACTCAGCATGGACAGGGAGGATCTCGCGGAGGAGCTCAGAGGTTCTTACGAGCGTTTCATCAGGAAGAGATGACAGGTACCTACCCACCAGAATCGCTTGCTACGCCATAATGTATTATAGCTAGGTCGGGATTCAGCTGGCAAGAGGTGCCATCCTTGAAATTGATGGCCAAGTACCACAGGATTGACGATGTTGAGATCGGAGACGACACGATAGTCCGGGACTACGTCAATCTCTACGGATGCAGGATTGGCAAAGGATGTAGGATCGCCGCCTACACCGAGATCCAGAGAGGAGTCACCATTGGCGACCGCTGCAAGGTCGAGGCGTTCGCGTTCATCCCCTCGGGAGTAACGATTGAGGACGAGGTCTTCATCGGGCCGCATGCGGTCTTCACGAACGACCGTGTCCCGAAGGCGGTTGGCGACTGGGAGACCGTTCCAACACTTGTCAAGAAAGGCGCATCCATCGGAGCAAATGCGACCGTGATATGCGGAGTGACCATCGGCCGTAACGCACTCGTTGGTGCTGGGGCAGTGGTCACGAAGGATGTCCCGGACAACGCTGTGGTAGTCGGCTGCCCCGCAAGAATCCTGGGTACAAGGAATGGTGCCGGAAAGAAGATTAAGAAACGCCAGAAGCCCAAGTCAAGGAAGGGGAAGAAATGAAAGTTCCAATCGCATCACCAGTCATGACAGAGAAGATGATAGAGGCAGCTGCGGCCGCGCTCAGGAACGAGCGGCTCACGCTCGGTGAAAGCGTGTTCAAATTCGAGGAGGCATTCGCCAAGATGTGCGGGTCGAAGTACGCCATCGCGGTCAGCTCAGGAACCGCCGCGCTTCAGCTCGCGTTGCAGGCTCACGGTGTCAAGGCAGGGGACAAGGTCATCGCGCCTGCAATGTCGTTCGTGGCGACCACGAACGCCTTCGTCCCGTTTGGAACCGTTCCAGGGTTCGCCGATGTTCTGGAAAAGGACTACACGATGGACCCTGCAAAGCTGAAGGCCGTGGTCGACAACAAGACCAAGGCGGTTCTCCCGGTCCACCTCTATGGTCATGTCGCGGCGATGGAAGAGATCAACGAAGTCGCGAAGAAGACCAACCTCGTGGTCATAGAGGACGCATGCCAGGCACACGGAGCCGTTTACAAGGGCATGAGGGCAGGTAACCTGGCCGATGCAGGATGCTTCTCGTTCTATCCAACCAAGAACATGCACGTCGGCGGCGACGGCGGCATGATCACGACCAACGACGACAAGGTCGCGGATTCCTGCCAAAGAATGAGACACTGCGGTCGGAAGAAAGGCAGCAACTACGAGCACGACATCATCGGATACACCTTCAGGCTCAACTCGGCCAATGCGGCCGTCGGCTTGGAGCAGCTCAAGCTGCTACCCGAGTGGAACGAAAAGAGACGAGCTGCGGCCAAGATGTACGACCAAATGTTGAAGGGCGTGGGGGACATCGTGCTACCCCCGCAGCCAAATAAAGATGTCACGCCCGTTTACCACCTCTACACGCTTAGGACCCCGAGGAGATATGAACTCAAGTCATTCCTCGATGGCAAGGGCGTCGGCGTGGGCCTGAACTACGAGATACCGATCCACCTTCAACCGATATACAAGCAGATGTACGGCTACAAGGAGGGAATGCTTCCAGTCACGGAGCGGATGTGCAAGGAAGTCATCGCCATCCCGATGTTCGCGGACATCACTGCCGAGCAGATCAAGTACGTAGTCGAATGCGTCGGGGAGTTCTACAGCAAGTAGGTGAATTGACTTGGCCAAGTACAACGTCGGCATCATCGGGGTAGGCTACTGGGGCAAGAAGCTCGTCGATGAGTTCACAAAGGTCGAGGACGCGCAGGTCGTAGGTGTGTCTGACCTTGATGAGAAGAACTTGCAGTTCTGCGCGGACAGGTACGGCGTCAAGAACGGGTACAAAGACTACCGGCAGCTCCTGGCCCAGAAAGGTCTCCACGCTGTAGCGGTTGCGGTTCCGAACGCGATGCACTATCAGGTGTGCAAGGACGCACTCAACGCGGGCAAGCACGTCCTTGTCGAGAAACCCATCACCCTAACGTCCAAGGAGGGGAGGGAGCTCGTGGATCTCGCACAGGCGAAGAAGCTCACGCTCTCCGTAGGTCACATATTCAGGTTCAACAGCGCGCTCGCCGAGATAAGGCGCCTGAACAAGGAGGAGAAGTACTTCGGCAGGATTTACCTGATCGAGCTCAACTGGCTCAACCTCGAGAAGGCGTTCCCTGACAGGGATGTCCTCTTCGACCTCGCGCCCCACATGTTCGACATCCAGAACTACATCCTGGACCAATGGCCGACCGAGGTGTACTGCACGGGAGGGCCGTTCAGGAGGGACAAGGGAGAGGAGACCGCCTACGTGATATCGAAGCACAAGGACGGCGTCATCGCCATGTCCAACATCAGCTGGCTGATCCCGAAGAAGACCAGGGAAGTGTTCATCGCGGGCGAGTCGCGCTCCGCGCTGATCGACGCGGTCGCCCAGAAGATAACCGTGTACGAGAGCGGCTATACCAAGGAGATACACGTCATTCCCAACAACACGATCAGGGACGAGCTGATCCACTTCGTCCAATCGTTCAGCGACTCGCAGAAGGAGACGAAGAATAGCGGTGTGATCGGCGTTCGAACTGTCGAACTAATCGAGGCCGCCAAGCGCTCGATGAAAGAAGGCAAGGTCATAGCCGTCTGAAACCCCGCAATGCCATTTTATAGCCGGTCGGGGGATTCACAAGAGGATGCCCTCGACTCTGATGCTTCTTTCCAATCCATACAGACCAGACCCAAGGGTCCTTTCGGAGGCGAGGGCGCTCGTATCGGAAGGATTCGTGGTGAACCTCGTTGCTTGGGACAGAGAACAGACCTGGCAAAGGAAAGCAACTGAAGACGGGGTCCAGGTCCTACGTCTTGGGCCGAAATGCCCTCCGAGATCCGCATCGAACATGCTCCTCCGGCTTCCTCGATTCTGGTTTCGGGCTCTCAAAGCTAGCAGGGGATTGAGATTCGAAGTCGTCCATTCGCACGATTTTGACACTCTCCCTCTCGGACGACTGATATCAAGGCTGTCCGGCAAACCTCTACTCTATGATGCCCATGAGCTCTACGCGAAGATGGTCCAGAACGACGTTGGACCTTTATGGCAACTGATCTGGCGCCTGGAGAGGTGGTGCGCGTCACAGGCAGACTCGACCATTACCGTCAGCGATGCGCTCGCCGCCGAGCTACCACCAAGTAGATCAGGAAAGGCCACGGTTGTATCGACGACCCAGGATCCCTCCGTACTCAGCGGATCGGATGTCGCTGGAATCAGGAGGAAGTACAAACTCGAAGGGTTCGTCGTCTCATACCTGGGTTCGCTCGAGCCTGGCAGGTTCGTCGAAGAGACCATCTCTTCATTCACTCCCGAGGACGGACTGACCGTGCTAGTGGCTGGTAGCGGCACCCTCGCGGAGAAGGTTTCGGAGACTGCCAGATCCAACAAGGCTGTGAGGTACATAGGCGTCGTTCCAACAGACGAAGCGCTCCGACTCACACTGGCTAGTGATCTTGTTGTGGCCATGATGGACCCTGGTAATCCAAACAATGTCGTTGGCACGCCGGGCAAGGTCATCAACGCCATGGCCGCGGGTCGCGCCCTGATCACGACCCGGGGACTCAACATCGCCAAGAATGTACAGGAGGCTGGCTGTGGCCTCGTGATTCCCTGGAACAAGTCAGAATTCAGGGAGGCAGTCCTCAGGGCCAAGGCGAACCGCGCCAGTACGGCCGAGATGGGGACCAAAGGCAAGGCATACTACGACCAGCATTTCTCGTGGAGCCGCTCAAAGGACGGGCTTC
>MGWC01000046.1 GCA_001800815.1 Euryarchaeota archaeon RBG_19FT_COMBO_56_21 | reverse complement strand
CAGCTTTAAAGACCAGGCAAACAAGTCATCCCTCTGGTGACGCTTTGAAGTGGGATTTCAGGACATGGTTGGTTCAGAACTACGACATCAAGCCGGAGAACCTGACGAAGAAGGAACTCGATTTAGCCAAGAAGGAGTACAAGGAGGAATACCCTCCGGATGGCGAAAGCAACATCAAGCTCAAGACTTTCCCGTTCAAGAAGTACCTCATGGCCAAGAAGTAGCCACCCGGTTGGCCGACAGGTTCGGAGCCGGTTAACCCTGACCGAGCGTGGCGGTCAGGAACAATCTTTATAGTTTAGGTTTACCTAACTCCCTGTGCATGGTTTCCGAAATCACAGAGCAGTATCTCAAAATCATATACAACCTGACCGAGGATGGCGGGGCTGCGAAGACAAGCGAGATAGCAGAGGCCCTTGGGGTCGCACCTGCTAGCGTCACCGAGATGTTGCACAAGTTGGCCGAAAATAGATACATCTCCCACACGCCCTACAAGGGCGTTATACTCCGCCCGAAGGGGAAGAAGATCGCCTGCAAGATTGCCCGTAGACATAGGCTCCTTGAGAGGTTTCTGGCCGATATCGTGGGCACGAAAGGGAAGTCCGTCCACGAGCAAGCGTGCAAGATGGAACACGCAATCACTGACGAGGCGGAGAAGAACCTTTGCCGCCTCTTGAACCGGCCTCAGACATGCCCTGGCGGAAGGCAGATCCCGAAGTGCCAACGTCCAATCACTTGTGAGAAGTGCGCATCATGGGATGTCCCCCTTTCAGCGATCAAAGAGGGCGAGAAAGCGATAGTGTCGCACTTGGTAGCCCAAGACCAGGATGAGCTGTGCTCCATGCTGGCCATGGGATTTGTTCCAGGCTCTGAGCTCAAGGTCGAGAAGAGAGTCCCGATGGGCGGCCCGATCATTGTCAGCCTCAAGGGAACAAAGGTCGCGATAGCGAGAGACCGCGGGGACGTTCTCCACGTTGTGAGAGCAGCTTAGGAGGGGTCTTTCTGGAGATCGCGCTCGCAGGCAACCCGAATGTGGGGAAGAGCCTCATCTTTGGACACTTAACGGGCGTCGGCGTGATAAGCGCGAACTACCCAGGCACCACCGTCGAGTTCTCCGAAGGCAGGGCCAAGTTCATGGACATGACCGTTACGGTCATCGACCTCCCCGGGACATATTCGCTGGCCGGGAACTCCGATGAGGAACGAGTGGCCACGAGACTTCTTTTCGAGCGCCAGTCTGACGCAGTAATAGCAGTCCTAGATGCGACCCGGCTGGAAAGAAACCTGGTCTTCCTTTTCGAGCTCATAGAATCGGGGTACAATGTCGTGGCCGCACTCAACATGTACGACATCGTCCGGAAGAACAAGATGGCCATCGATGTCGAACGACTTGAACGAATCCTCATGATGCCAGTGATACCAACGGTCGCGACAAAGGGCCAAGGAATCGATTCCCTGCTCTACACGGCCGTTCAGATGCGGAGGAAGAGCAAGTTCAAGGTCAGGTACGATTCGCACACGGAGCAGATGATATCCCACCTAGAGAAGCTGCTCAAGGAGGATGATTGGCGTTACGCGCTGAGGTCTGTGGCGATCAGGCTGCTGATGGGGGACGCGAACGTAGCAGCAATTGCAGCTCCGAAGGTGAGAGAGACTGCCGAGAAGCTTCGAGAAGAGTTCGTCAAGGGCCACGGTGAGGACATCGTGGTCCACATTCAAAGGGACAGATTCGGAGAGGCTGGCAGGATAGCCAAAGAGGTCATCAGGACTGCCGCTGCCGCGAAGAAGGTGAAGAGCATCGCTGAGGATTTCACACTCCGGCCATCCACGGGAATTCCCATACTCATCGGAGTCCTTGCCCTAGTTTTCGTTATCCTTGTCTTCGGCGGCGGGATAATAGAAGGGATCCTCGTCGGCGCCTGGGCCGAGACCGGGAAGGAGTACTTCGCCGGACTCGCGGAGGACATGGGGAGTGATTTGGCCTCCGGCATCGTCCAAGGCATCTCGCTGAGCATAGAGGCTATGCTGGCCCTCGTGATTCCATACATACTCGTGTTCTACGTGATGCTCTCCGTGCTCGAGGACACTGGGTACTTGGTGCGGGTTGTGTCACTCCTTGACGGTGTGATGCACAGGCTCGGTCTGCACGGCCGGGCCGTCATACCGATGGTCGTCGGATTCGGATGCAACGTACCAGCAATACTTGCCACGAGAACCATGGGCTCTAAGAGAGAGCGGCTCATACTCGCAGTGCTCATCACAATCGCGGTCCCATGCTCCGCCCAGACGGCGATAATCATCGGCTCGGTCGGCAAGTTCGCGGGAGCCTGGTGGGCGCTTCTCATCTATCTCATACTAATGGCAACGCTTGTTGTGTTGGGCCTGGCGCTGCACAGGACCATCAAGTTCGAGCCGTCCGGCATGTGCATCGAGATTCCTGACATGCGCTGGCCATCGACCAAGCAGACGGTCGTTAAGACCTATGTCCGCCTGAAGGAGTTCCTCACGATCGCCTTCCCGATCCTGCTGATCGGTAGCATCGTGCTCGAGGCTCTCCTTGCCCTCAACATACTACAGCAGCTCCTGGAGCCTGCAGAACCATTCATGGTCACTGTGCTTGGGCTGCCGGCCTTCACTGCCGTAGCCCTCGTGTTCGGCATACTGAGAAAAGAGATGGCCCTGCAGATGCTGATTGTCCTGGCTGGAGCTCTTCAGGAGACGACGAAGCTTTCGGATGTCCTCACTAATGAACAGATGTTCGTGTTCGCGCTGGTGATGGCTGTGTTCATGCCGTGCCTTGCGGCGTTCGCTGTCATGGCGAAGGAATTCGGCATGAAGAGTACGGTCGCTGTGGCTCTCTCGTCTATATCCCTGGCGCTCGTTATGGGAGCTGTTGCGAACGCGATCCTGAATCTCTAGTGACGTTGCTCAACGCACGAACATCGTGAGATCTTCGTCAGTGTGCACGGACTGGGGCACGTTCACGTTACCCCTGTAGTCCTCTGACGTGCGTTCAACCACGGTCTCCTCTCCGTCGCGCATGAGCACGTACTGAGAACGCGCGCCCGTGACTATCAGCATGATCTTGACGCGGCCTGCCATCTCTGGTTCCACGGAGCAGCCCCAGATCAGCCTCGCCTCGGGCTTTATCCGACTGGTGATTATCTCTGCTGCCTCGGCGGCCTCCTCGATGTTCATGTCAGGTCCACCGACCACCCGTACGAGCGCACCGCGCGCGTCCTTCAGGTCGACCTTGCCAAGCAGAGGCGAGTTCAGGGCCTCCTCTACTGCGTCCTCTATCCGCTCCTTCGGCTTGCCGTTGCCTTCGCCAACGCCTATTAGCGAGACGCCGCCCTCATTGAGTATCGTCTTCAGGTCGGCATAGTCGACATTAACAAGACCCGCGTGAGTTAGCATCTCCGTCAAACCTTTGATGGTTTGCAGGAGGAGTTCATCCGCAACTTTGAAAGCCGCCTGAACCGGAAGGTTCGGGACCAGCTCGAGAAGAGTGTCGTTGGGGATCACGATGGTCGTATCGCAGACCTTGGACAGCTTGGACAGGCCGGCCATTGCATTCTCCATCCTCAGCTCACCCTCAGATCTGAACGGTAGAGTGACTACTCCAACCGTCAGCGCGCGAGCTTCGCGTGCGAGCCTGGCGACCACGAAAGAACTGCTCGTTCCAGTGCCGCCGCCCATCCCCGCGGTGACGAACACGATCTGAGAATCTTTCATCCAGTCCTTGAGTTCAAGCTCGTTCTCCATGGCAGCCCTCTCGCCGACCTCGGGTCGTGCCCCCGCCCCGAGACCGCGTGTGAGCGTCTTGCCGATGAGCATCTTCTTAGAAGCTTTCACAGAGAGCAAATGCTTTGCGTCAGTGTTGATTGCGAGCATCTGGATCCCCGAAAGCGTGTCATCCATGCACCTATTGACTGTGTTGGACCCGGCGCCTCCACAGCCCACAAGCTTGATGCACACGTTAAGCTGGTTGGCTATCCTCTCAATTTCCATCTCTTCTGCGGTCTTCGGGCTCTCGCTCGGATTCACGGAGTTCTGAGTTCCGCCCAAAGCACTCTCAATCAGACTGTTCGGCATAGTGCATCCCATTCCTACGTTGCGTTGCCGCAGTATATAATACAGCAATATTGGAGAAACCAGCCACGCGCGCACGCAGGCAGAGGCGCGCGCAGACGGACGCGCGCCAGTTCCCGTCAATACACGAGCCCGATCAGCAATGGTCCGAGGATGATCAGGGCTGCGAGTCGTATCAAATCAGAGATAATCCCGACTTTGAACATGGTCCATATCTTGACATAGCCAGAGCTGTACACAATCGCCATCGGAGGAGTGGTGGACGGGATCGCGCTAGAGATGGAGCAAGCGAGGGCAGCACCTATGATCGGGCCAACGGGACTGAGGCCCGCGCCGAATGCAAGCGAGGCTGCTATCGGGCATGAAATGAGAGCGGCGGCCGTATTGGATGCCGCATAGGACAGCGTGAACCCAAGGGCACAGGACACCGCGAATATCGCCCATTCCGAAGGGTTTGAGCCCAGAGAGGACTGCACCCCGCTGGCCAGCCAATCCGCAAACCCGCTTGCTTCCAACCCCATTCCGAGCGCGATGCCTCCGCCAAAGAGGAATATCACATTCCAGTCGATCCCCTTCGCGATCTCCTCCCATTTCAGCACGGGCTCACCGCGTATCCTCAGCAGCCCTGCCAAGATGATTACAAGCACAGCAGGCATCGCCTCAGGCATGATGGCCGTGAGGTCGTCGGAGAACTCATCCCAACTGGGGAATGATGACGCCACCATCTTGACAAGGGAGGGAAAGAGCCATAGAGCGATCGCCGTGAGCAGAAGTCCCAAAGCGACCTTCTCTCCTCGGCTCATCCGACCAAGCTGCTTCTGCACAGTGCACATCTTGGATTCGTCAGGACAGAGCTTCTTCTCCTCAGGCCTGATAACCCTGAATACAACGAACCAAGAGACAACCAGACCAATCAACGCATGCGGAGTGCCCACGAGGATCCAATCTAGGAATGTGACATCGGTTGCTCCAGCCGTGACCTCCTCAACTGTGCTCTTCGCGATAAGATTCGGGGGCGTGCTGATAAGAAGGAGCATCGCGCCCGCAGTTGCTGCTTGGGCCAAAGCGAGCATGCTCGCCTCGCTATACTTGCCCCCAGCTTTGACGCCGGTCATCGAGAGATAGGCTATTAGGAACGGAAAGACCACCGAGGTCGAGGCTGTGATCGACCCGGTCAAAGTAAGGATGAAGACCGGTAGACATGCAACAAAGAATGCTGCAATCATCGCGTTTCCGCCCTTGTATACCGAACCTAGGCGAACTGCAATCCTTCTGTCGAGCTCCCACTTTCTGAATGCTGTGGCGAGCACGAACCCCGCCATGAAGATCCAAATGATCGGATCCGTGAAGGATGTCAGTGCCGTCCTCCACGTGAGTATCCGGGACATCGAGAATATCAGCGGAGGGATCAGAGCCGCGATTCCCAAGGGGACGCACTCAGTCACCCACCAGACCAGGACCCAAAGCAGAGTGCCCACGGCTACCTGCGGGGCACGCTCGAACACCTCGTTCACATCGGCCGCGCTGGCCATCGCGTCGGGCGTCGGAACAGCGATTGCGATGATGAACAGTAGAGGACCAAGTATCAGGCCGATGGAGCGCTTGTTCAGCATCTTCGCCCATGTTCGCACTCGTCGTTTCTGATGGTTCTTCGGGTCGACTTTGGGATCGATCCAAGACACTTCTGTGCACACACCCGCTTGGAGCTAGATGGGTTACGGTAGGAAAAAGCCATACTTCAACTTTCACGACGAGCTCCCGATATCTCCGCCTTCCAATGCACCTCCGATTAAAAACCACACCTAATTATATAATTACATTTTGTTCATCGTAATTGAATTTTAGCCAGTACATCGAAGGAGTTAAGAACCATGATACACTCTGTCAATCTAGATATTCTTAAATACGCGGGATTTCGGTTACATCATCCGTATTGGCTCCCCCTGACGCAAGATGGGAGTTCAAGGAGGGTATTGAATGATCAATGAGTATAGACGTGTGAGCCTTAGCCTTCTACTGATGATATTGATGGCCGCGAGTTCCTTCGCGGTCTTGGCAGCGCCATCTGCCTCGGCAGGGCCTGGTCCACTTGGTGAGAGCGCCCCAGATACTGCGACGGTGGACAGCGACTGGGCGCGCGTTGTGGAATCTGCGGCGAACATGGCGCCGAACGACCGACTATCTGCGGCGTTGGCCGAGAAGATCAAGTCCAGTCAGGGCATGTTCAAGGTGCATGTCGCCGTGGTTGACAGAGCGCCCGTGAACGAGTACATGGCCTCTCATGGCCTACCGCTTGTGATGGGCATCGAGCTGCCCGGGCTGCCCACTATGAGGCTCCTGGAGCTCTCTTCAGAGGACATTGTCGGACTCGCATCCAACCCAGGCGTGATGAGCATTTTCGAATATGAGAAACCGCAGTATGATGCGGACTCTGCCGTCACGGGGGACCCCGAAGAGAAAATCGATGCCGCTCCCCCAGAGGTAGAGGATCTCGATGTGGACATAGTGCACGGCGCCGCTGATGCGTGGATGGCAGGATTCACAGGAGACGGCGTCAAGATAGCCGTCATTGACACGGGCTTCGACATGGCGCACCCAGATCTTCAGGGACAGCAGGCGAGGTACACCTTCGGCAATTACAACGGATGGCCGATTGCCTACGATGATGCCGCCTCATGGGCGTGGTACAACGGAGAGATCGGCGGATGGGTTGCCAACACGACTTGGACGTCGTCAGATTTCGGAGGATGGGTCGATTTCGACGGGAACTCCTACTCGATCATGGGTCTCCCCGTCTTCAGCCAGAGTGGAATATACCACCTAGGCTACCACCCTGACATGCACCTCGAGTGGCTCTGGGGCTACCCGGTCGCAGTACTGGTTGTCGATGCCAACATCCCGGGAGTCTATGACACAGTCTTCGTCGACATACTCGGGGACTTCAACTTCGCTGACGACAAGCCTTGCACGATGTATGACGAGATCTCTTACTATGACGGTAATGACGGCATGACCTGGAACTACGGCTGGAACACAGGAGACGGGTTCGCGGACCTCTCAGGAGGCATGATCTACTGGATCAGCGACGGCATCAACGTCTACCCCGCCTCGGACTGGATATACGGCGCCGGGTGGACAGCAGGAAGCGGAGACGCAATCGCATTCATGGGAGAATTCAGCCTCGGCGAGAGCCACGGGACAATGACTTCGTCGGCCGCATTGGCCGCGGGCGTGACCGCTGGTGGCCAACTAGGAGGCATGGCCCCTGACGCAAGCCTCATCTGCATACCGTTCACTGGAGACATCGTCGCCTCATGGCTGTTCGCGGAATGGGGCGCTGATGCAAATCCGTTCACTGGAGACGAAGCGAACATCGTCTCGAACAGCTATGGATGGTCGGACACCGCAATCGAAGCCGGGTATTCCTCCTACGACGAGATCTCCAATTTCATATCGGTGGCCTTCGGCGACTCACTCTGGATGTGGTCGAGCGGCAATGGAGGACCAGGATACGGAACTGCGCATTCTCCAACAGATTACTCGTCCGTTCATGTCGGAGCAGGGACCACGATGCAGTATCGAGCGTTGCTTGGAATGGAGAACAACTCGGCGTTCTCCAAGTACGGTGACGTGGTACCATTCTCCAACTCCGGACCTGCCAAGAATGGAAAGCTGAATGCGGAGATCATCGCGTCAGGCGCATATTCCTTGGAGCCCGCCCCGTTGAACTTCTATGGATACTGGGGCGAGATAGGAGACGGCGCGCTGCACTTCCAGATCGGGAGCGGCACGAGCCATGCGACTCCGACCGTGGCAGGAGGAGCCGCACTAGGATACCAGGCATTCTGGGAGGACAATGGATGGTGGCCCAGCATCGACTATGCGAAGGCGAAGCTGATGGCAGCCGCGGAGGACATGCACTTCGATCCCCTGAAGCAGGGTGCTGGCTGGCTCAATGCGTACAACTACGTCATGCTGATGGGCGGCTGGGAAGAAGGCGTGGACACCTTGGCGTACTTGAATGAGCCCGTGATGATGAAGGCCGCGCTGTACCCAGGGTTCGTCTACGGGACTGCATATGAGAGCTACCCGAACTTTCTGTTGCCCGGTGAATCCGACTCGACGCACATACTGACCACGACCAACTACGACATGTTCATCGATGCGGATGTCAACATCACCAGTCAATTGCTGCTCAGAACGGGCAGTGACACAATGTCAATCTTGACGGCGGATGCTGGAAGCGTGTACCTCGATATAACGAGTTATGTTCCTGCAACCACGGATTTGCTCAAGGTGACAATGTGGACTTCGATGGCGGAGTTCGATCCCGAGCTGGACTACGTCTCTAACATAGCGTATTGGCTGGAGCTCCAGGACTGGGTCGACGAGAACCTCGACGGTGTCATGAACATCACTGGAAGCGAGTGGGAGCTCTACAGGTACACCGTGGACGGTGGAGACTGCAACTACAACCAAGTGATGATCAAGGATCCGATCGACAGGACGACCGACGGCCTCATCGTCAGATTGAGATCAATCATGGGGTCTGTGGGCATAACCCTGAACGTTCAGCTGGACTACTACGAGTTGCAGACATTCCCGTGGATTTCGTTCAGGATGCTTGGCGACGTCAATTGGCTCCCGAGCCTCGACTTCACAGTATTCGCGGATGATTCGAGGGACTGGGAGGTCAGCGTGACGGTCCCATCGGATGCGCCTGTAGGAACCTACGCAGCTGCAATATACATAGATGACGGAACTAGAATCCAAAACCTGCCCGTCGTGATCAACGTAGCTGCCCCGGATTGGGTGTTCGACTTCGGAGGCCCGTCCTACTTCGACACACCGTACAACAACGACATCGTGGGAACGGCAGACAAGGGCTGGAGATTCGAGGTCGGCGACTGGAGAATATTCTACGCGATGCCGAGCGTTTCGCCACCTTCAGGGAGTTCGCACCTCATCGTCACAGTCAACTGGACGGAGCTGCCAACCGACGTCAATGTGCACGTGCTAGCTGTCAACTGGGCGTCCTACGGCACCTTCTATGATCCGTTCGGCCCCGGTTGGATCATGCAAAGGATCGCAGGCAGCGACGAAAAGTACATGGGCGCAGGGACATTCGGCTCGTACACGAACACTGGCGGACCGAAGGAGGCCATATCAGCTGCTCTGGGCGCATGGTACGGTCCCACGGCCGCGCCCATCGCCATCGTGACCAGGTGTCCGATAATGGCAGGGAACGCATCTCACGACACGATCACCGGCTACACGACCTGGCTCACCATGAACGGCTACGGTCCCCCGAACATATTCTTAGACGCGACGCAACCTGGAGGCGTTCCATTAGAGGGGACGGTTACCTCGTCCGCTTGGTACGATATCACGGTGGACGCGCCTGTTGAAGCGAGAGGCGGCGGCACAGGACCATACCAGTCGGATAACTACCCGTTGGAGCCAGTCTACCAGGATGTGATAGGCGGTGACTTCTACCAGTCGCTGGCGGACGCTCAGTACACGCGATACCTGTGGATACAGAACATAAACAACCTCGCCGTGCAGACATGGGAGAACATGAACGCTCCTGACATCGACCTTGGGCTCTGGTACGATGCCAACATGAACGGAATTGCTGAGCTCAGCGAACCTTACTGGACCTCAGGGACTGGAGGCTCCGACGAGTATGTCGAGGTCGATATGCCTGCGGACGGCCTGTGGATAGTCAAGGTCCTCGGATACCAGGTGACTGGCGATCCGGGATACTTCACGCTGGATGTGAGGAGAGCCGTCGAAGGCTACATCCTGGCGACCGGATTGGACTCCCCGGTCGATTCTGGTTACCACGAGTTCAATGTGTCGTACGAGGTACCAGCAGTACCTGGTTTGTACTTCGGATGGGCCACCTTCGGGTTCATGGGAGCAGACGACATGTTCTCGATCTATGTCCAGATATGGGTCTGGGACGCTGGTGCACCCGAGATACAGGCTGTGTCTCCGGCTGACGGAGAAGCATTACCGAGCGGCACGCTCGAGGTGACCTTCTATGTCAATGACTGGGTATGGCCAGTGTATACTGGGCCCGATTGGGGAACTCTGTGGGTCAGACTCGACTCGAACGTGGATCTGCTCGCATGGTCCGACTGGTGGATCAATGACGACAACGTCACCATACAGTTCCCGTTCGCGCTGCGCGAGGGATACCACGAGCTGATGATCCAGGTCGCGGATTATTCGGACAACTGGGCCACGTGGTGGAGCTGGTTCGAGGTCAACTCTGTCGTGGACGAACTCTCTGTTCAGATGCTGGATCCGAACACTTTGATCCCGATAACCAGCGGGTCGAGCGTATCTCTCACCGAGGTGCTGGTCACGGGGACGACGGAGCCAGATGCCGATGTTGTGGTGGTGACCGCCTCTCAGACCTACCCGACGACCGCTGACGGGAGTGGATACTTTGAGGTCCCGAATGTCACCCTTGTCGAGGGTGCCAACGCGATATTCGTGGAGGCAACAAACAACGCGGGCGTGACCAGGGACGTCTCGATGACCGTCACGAGAGATACGATGTGCATGCTCTGGGTGGCTGATGTCGAATCACCCACCAGCGATGCGGTCCTGGAACTGTCAGGATGGACAGATGCGGGCGCGACCGTTACGATAGACGGTGCGTCCGCGACGGTGGAGCCCGATGGGACTTGGAACGGGACTGCGACACTGGTCGAGGGGCCGAATAGCATCATGGTAGAGGCTGTCGATGCGCTCGGCAACTCGAAACTGGTCATCGTCTCGGCCGAACTTGATCAGACTCCTCCTGCGCTTGCGGTGACTGCGCCAACAGATGGCTCCAACACCAACGAGCCGAGCGTCGTCGTTTCTGGAACGACTGAGGATGGTGCGACCGTATGGGTCAACGGCGTGGTTGCCAGCGACGGAACGTCGGACTGGAGCGCCACGGTTGTTCTCTCAGAAGGATGGAACACGATCGTCGTGACCGCAGAGGACGCCGTTGGCAATTCGGCGATAGCGACTCTGACCGTCGAGTACATACCGCCAGTCTATGTGACCCCGGAGGAGCTCGCAGCAGTACAATCAGACCTGATGAGCTTGATAGGTAACGTGACAGCTGCCTTGACCGAGAACGTCTCAGCCCTACAGGGCCAGATAGACGGGCTCGGCGATGCACTTGCCGAGAACATCAGCGCATTGCAAAGCCAGCTAGACGCGGCGGTCGCAGACATCATGGCACTCCAGGCCTCCTTGGCGGAGAACATCACCGACCTCCAAGGCCAGATCGACGTCATAGTCGCTGAACTCGCTGCCCTTGAGTCATCGCTTGCGGAGAACGTGACTGCCTTACAGAGCCAGATCGATGTTGTTGTGGCTGACATAGCTCTACTGGAGGACGCATTGGCCGAGAACGTGACCGCGCTCGAGGCTGCTGACGACACCCTGAGTGCAGAACTACAGGCCAATGTGGACATGCTAGAGGCGGCCATACTGGAGAACAGAACCGCTCTGAACACGCTCATAACTGCGCTGCAGGGGACGGTCGCCAGCCTGAACACTACTCTTGGCCAGAACGTGAACGCGATCCAGAGTGACATCTCGGACCTACAGGATCAAGTGGACGACCTCAACCAGTCTCTGGCAGACGATATCAATCAGGTCGATGAGAAGGCCGACGACACGGACGCTTTCGCGGGCATGCTGATGTACCTCACGTTGGCGCTGTTCATAATCGCCATCGTGCTGATCGGCGTGGTCTGGTACATAATGAACGGGAAGGTCGGCGGCGGCTCTTCAGGAAGCGGGCACTCGATGGAGGAAGTCGAGGAGGCCCCCTCCGAGGTCGAGAGGGAGTTCGAAGCGCTCGAGAAGGAGATCAAGCAGGACGACCTGTGAAGGCTCCCATAGAAACCTCTTCCCTATCCTTTTCATTTATTCGGATGGTAGCGGAGGCTCTGGCCTGAAATTGATAAAGAGAAGAGCCACTGGAGGGAATCGGACCCTCGACCTACGCCTTACCAAGGCGTCGCTATACCTCTAAGCCACAGTGGCCTGATGTTGTCTGGCGCAAGGCATCTTGACCTGCATATTAAAAGCTTCTCCGGTCGTCCCCCGGAAGGAGCCGGTCTCCAAACGGGACTTCATCACCTTCCTTCTTCTCCCCGTCCCGTGAGAAACCCTTCGCCATTAGAACTGCCGAGCCCATAATCTGCTTCTCGCCCTAGAACAAGTCATCCGTTTACTTTATTACCGACACATTGGATTCTTCGCCCAATGAAGGAGTCCGAAAGCAGTTTCGACGTGACCGCCTCGGTCAAGGAGCTACAAGCCTTGATCGGAGGCCGCGTAGACAAGATATTCCATCCGGATCTGGATCATCTGGTGCTGGTCGTCAGGCGCCCGAGCGAGAGCAAGTCCTATGTACATTTCTTCATTGGACGATGGCTTTACGTCTCGGACAGGAGCCAGGAGATGCCCGCCGCGCCTTCGGACTTCGCTATGATGCTGCGGAAGCGGATAACGAATGCCAGAATCGTTGACGTGCGACAGCAGGGCTTCGACAGGATTGCGGTCATTTCACTAGAGAAGGAAGACAAATACGAACTAGTTCTCGAGCTATTTGGAGACGGCAATGTGATCCTTATCCAGGACGGCATCATAATTCAACCTCTGACTAGTCACACCTGGAAACACAGGGACGTCCGTGCGCGAAGGGAGTTCTCATTTCCTCCACCAGTCCCCGTCCCGATGGCCATGCAGCCGAGGGACCTGCTCATGATATTGAACGCATCGGACACTGACCTGGTCAGGACTCTGGCCACGAAGCTGAACATAGGCGGTCGCTACAGCGAGGAGATTTGCGCGCGAGCGGGTATTGACAAGAAGAAGATGTCGAAGGAAATCGACGAGAACTCAGCGAAGAGTATCCTAGAAACAATCAACTCCTTCAGGGACGAGGTTTTGCGATCGGTCCAGGGGTTGATAGTTCTAAAAGAGGAGTCCGTGGAGGACGTTGTTCCCGTGCGGCTGAGCATCTACGAGGGGCATGCCCAGGAGGAATTCCAATCCTACTCGCAGGCAGTGGAATCATATGTGTCCAGGATTCCGAAGAAGCAGGTGGAAGAGCGCAAGGAGTCCCGGCTCGAACTCGAACGGCTTCAACGTAAGCTGGCACAACAGGAGAACGCTGTGATAGCCCTTCAGGATCAGGCTCGAGAGGCGCAGCTCCATGGTGATTACCTGTTCGCGAACTACGAGGACGTCGACAGGATACTCACGATGGCAAAGGATCGGCTTGCGGAGGAAAAGCCACTCACCGATCTGCCAGGGTTCCTGTCGTTCGATCGCAAGTCATCCATTATGAAGGTCCTGATCAAGACCACCCAGGTGGAGCTCAATCCGAAAGGCACAGTCCAGTCGAATGCCCAAATGTACTACGAAGGAGCAAAGAAGGCAAGGCACAAGCTCGAGGGGGTGCTTGCCGCTCTCGACCAGGCCAAGAAGGAAATCTACGACCTCAAGACTAGCGAGGCCGCCAGGGAGCCTACAGGAAAGAAGAAACTCGCGCCTACGAAGCGCTTCTGGTTCGAGCGATTCAGATGGTTCGTATCGAGCGAAGGAGCCATTGTCCTCGGAGGCAAGGACGCGAAAAGCAACGACATGCTGGTCAAGAAACATCTCGCACCCGGCGATCGATATGCGCATGCCGACGTCCACGGCGCACCGAGTGTTGTTGTGAAGATGAGAGAGGGAGTCACGGAAGCGACCTTACACGAAGCCTGCGAGTTCGCAGTTGCGACCTCAAGGGCGTGGAACGCCAACATCGGCTCGGCAGCTGGTTACTGGGTACTCCCCGAACAAGTCAGCAAGACCCCGGAGAGTGGAGAGTATCTCGCGAAGGGTGCCTTCATCATAAGAGGAAGGAGGAACTACTCGGACAAGCTCGAAATTAAGCTGGGTCTCGGAGAGATCGAATACGAAGGCACAAGAAAGATCATGTGTGGGCCAGAAATGGCGATCAGAGCCCATTCGCAGAGGTACGTCATGATTCGCCCCGGCCGGGAAGATAAGAACGATTTCGCCAAGAAGGCGGCAGATGTTTTCCAGGTGCCAATTGAAGAGATACAGAGCATACTACCGCCTGGAGACATAAAGGTGGTCGAGCAGGTCGGTATCAGCGTTTCTTCGCAAGAGACCTGAGCAGCTTCAGCTCCTGCTTGTACATCTTATCGCCCGCGGGAGTCTCGAGCACCATGGGGATATTGTCCCAGCGAGGGTCAGTGATGAAATTCCTGAACCCCTCGGTTCCGATGAACCCCCTACCTATCTGCTCGTGCCTGTCAAGATGAGAGCCTTGCTTTCCCTTCGAGTCGTTAAGATGCATCGCTTTCAGATACTCGATACCAAGAACATCGTCGAAAAGGTCGAAAGTCCGGGCGTATCCAGATTTCGTCTTGATATCATAGCCAGCTGCGTAAGCATGGCACGTGTCGAAGCACACACCCACGTTCTTCTGGTCTTCCAGCTGATCTATGATCCTCTTGAGCTGTTCGAAGGAGTTGCCAAGCAGAGTCCCTTGACCGGCAGTTATCTCGAGGACCAGCTGAACTCCCCCGGATCCGAACTCCTTCCTGACCCAGTTCATCGAATCGGCGACTCTCTTGAGACCAGCCTGCTCTCCAGCGCCCATGTGTGCGCCCGGGTGGAAGATCAGATACCTTACTCCCAGGTGCCGTGCACGAACCATCTCATCAAGGAAGGCCTCTCGAGACTGCTTCAGCATCGCCTTGTCCGGACTGCCGAGGTTGATGAGATAGGAATCGTGAACAACAGTCTCGGATATCTTGAACTCCCTCGAGTTCTCGATGAATTTCTCCGCCTCCTCGAGGTCGACCGGCTTGGCCTTCCACTGCATCTGGTTCTTGGAGAATATCTGCATGCAGTCGCAGGTCAGGTCCCTTCCCCTCTCAGGGGCGTTGGACAGACCTCCCAGGACGGATATGTGCGCACCAAGCAGCAATTCTACCTCTCCGGATTCGTAATCAACGACTGACTAGATAACATTGTTAGAAATCCATCGTGAACAGATACGAGCCGTTGACGATGGTCGACTTGGGCTCGACTCCCGCCTTCTGCATGAGCGCGATCATCGCCACGTTGTCCCTCATGACCTCCGCGGTGAATCCCTTGATCTTCTTCGATTTCGCGATCTTCACAAGCGCCTGCATCATGTATGTGCCTATGCCCTTTCCCTGCCAGGCATCCGCCATCATGAACGCGATCTCGGCCCTGTGAGTCGCGGGGTTCAGATGGTAGCTTCCCAGGCCCACGATATTCTGCTTCACACCGTCCTTCGTATGCGCCACAAAGGACATCTCACTGTCATAGTCTATGCAACAGAACTGCTGGAGCTTCCTGTGCGGCATCGACTTGAGCATGCTGATGAAGCGGTCCCCCAGAGCCCGAGGCATCTGAGGATTGATCTTCGCGATGACCTTCGATGCTGATTCTGCAGCCGATTTGACTACGTCCGTCGAGACGCCGTAACTGCAGAAGCCGTACTTGTCCGGCGGTGAAACCTGTATCAAGGCGACATCGATCGTTATCTGACCAGTCTTGAGGAGTGCAGGTATCTACGAAAGGAAAACCGGGGGATAGTCCGCACGCCCTTCTGCAACCGCCTTTCTCGTGTTCGCTCCAATGAAGAACGCGTTGTGCCTGAACTGGTCGGTGAACTTGTCCTCCGTATAGGGCGCGACGCCCAAGGTCATGATGTGCATTATCCTCGTGTCGGCAAGTCTACCCGATGATTCGATCAGAGCCTTCACGAGTGTCTGGGGTTCAGCCGCCCCGGACCCGATGAAGACCTTGTCACCCCTTCTGATCGTCGCGATTGCCTGGTCACAGTTCTGAGCTTGTCCGCGTAGCGAACCCGTCAATCCGTCATGGCATACGCATTTGAGGTGCCACCCTTGAAATCAGAACTCGTGCCGTCGTTCGCGTCGGTCATCGGACTCGGACTTTCAAAGAAGTATCCTGATATTATCTATTTGGAACGTACATGGTCGCAGCGGTCGGGGATTGAAAACAGTAGGGTTTGTGAAGCCCGTATCAGCCAGTCATCCAACTTCGAAGCGGACACAGAAGCTACCGCGTGCCGAGCTCGGACTCCTAACGTCCTTTCTCGGAGTAGGCGCAATCGGGATCGTGGATATCCTTCCCGCATTCTGGGCATGCATTCTTCGGCTTCCTCTTGTAGCTCTTCGCAACTTCGTGCGTAGCGAGTCTCAGCACCATTCTTTGACACCTCAGGAGTCAGAAGCGTACCCCTTCAAATAAGCCAATCCCGAACATGTTCGTTTTGAGACCCCTCTGGAGCAGATCGAATCAGGCACATGCACATCTGCTCACAGAGTAACAACGATAGACTTCAGGACCTCAAGTTCCCTGCCTATCCTCACAATCGTCTTATCCTTGTCCTTGAAAACGAGCTCTGGATGTTCCTTCTGAAATCGATCGAAGATCTCCATGGGCGTTATCTGATGGAGCTCCCTGAGCATCTGATCGCGGTGATGAGACAGGGCACGCAGAGGCGCCTCCAGCATCGGGGCGAGTTCCAGCTTTCCCTCGAGCCACGCCTCCACATCATCCTGGTCCATCTGACCTAGGTTGTTGAGGACAAATCGTTGAATGGCCTTGTTCCATTCCGCCTTCATGATGCTCACTTCTTCATCGGTAGTTTCTTCCCGGGGTTCATTATGTTATCTGGGTCAAATAGCCTCTTGATATTCCTCATAGTGTCCAGTGCCACATCCGAATACTCGAGCGCGATGTTCTCCCTGTGTTGAATTCCCACACCGTGACAGCTCTGGATGGATCCTCCGAAGCTCGTCGCCAGCACGGCAATCTCCCGGACGGCCTCCTGGTAGCGCTCCCAAGCCCTCTCGCCCTTCGGGAGCTTGTACCTTCCGCCAGCCATACGGTATCTGCCCACATCGAGACTGTATTTCTCACCTGGCAACGGCTCGATCCCGTATTTCGGAGCAATCACGTTCCACAGCTTGTCGTAGAATTCTCTCATGCGCTCCATTGGGACATATGTTGTGATGACGTCCTCGAAGCCAGTCAATGCTCGAGCCCCGCACCACTGCTCAGTATACACATCGAGGAAGGTCATGGCCACATCGTGCCTAGCAAGGAAACCTCCAGTCTCCTCGACGAGCTTCTTCACGAACAAGGCTTCAGCTTCGACTTCGCCTCTGATTCCGTGGAGCAGCACGTAGATGAGGCTCGTCTTTCCCTCCGGAGCCCCCAGCCTGTCCAACCCGTGACCCTCGTAAGCCTCCGCCCCCGAAAAAACCACTCCCGAGGCCATCAGCCTCTGGGCAGCTTCATTCGCTTTCCAGAAGTCGTCGTAGAATGCCATCACCACATCGCTCGTTTCCGGAAGAGGCTCGACTCTCAGAGTGGCTTCTGTTATTATCCCAAGAGTCCCTTCAGCGGCTATGAAGAGCTGATGAAGCCTGTAGCCTGTGGATGTGTAGAGCACCTTAGGTCCCGTTCTAAGTATGCTTCCGTCCGCGAGCACGACCTCCAAGGACATGACCCGGTTCGCAATCGCACCATACTTCTGGTGAAGCCTGCTGAACCCGGATGTTGATATTGCTCCTCCAACTGTGGCGATCTTCAAAGAGCCCTGCTCCTGAGTCAGCCAGAGCCCGTAGTCCTTGAGGTGGTCATCCAGCTCCTTCAGTGTGATTCCTGGCTGCACCGTGACGTTCAAGTCCGGCTTGTTGACTTCGAGCACGCGTTTCATCTTGATAGTGTCTACAAGGATCCCACCGTAAATCGGAACGAGCATCCCAGTCCGGTTCGACCCGCCGCCCTTTGGGATGAGGGGAGTCTTCCTGCGCGAGGCTATTCTCACGATCCCCTGGACCTCCTGCGTCGTCTCCGGAAGCACCGCGAAATCAGGGAAGTACCGGTGATCGTCCTCGAATCGTATCCTGTAGGTGTCCTTTGTGTATGGGAGCAGGTCGGACTTGCTCCACAGAACCTTGGATTCCCCGAGCAGATCTACTAGCTCTTTCCGCAGCTCCGCGCGGACAGACTCATTCATCGCGCGGCCCCCGTTGGCGTGGGAATGGCGAGCTCCGCAAGGAATACAGAGAGCTCGACCACTCGCATCTTGGATGAGTTCGCCTCAGCGGCTGCTCTCAGGGTCTGCACGCAGAAAGGACATGTTGTCACGATGGTTTCGGCACCCGTTCGCTCCGCCTCCATCAACCGCCGAAGCGCAGCCTTGCCAGATATCTCCGGATATGCAGTCTTGACGCCGGCTCCACCGCCGCAGCACCTGGCTTTCTCCCTCGAGTTCCTCATCTCGATGAGCTTCAGGCCCGGGACGGCCTTGAGGATCTTGCGAGGGGCGTCGTAGACTTCAGCGTATCTCCCAAGATGGCATGGGTCATGGTAAGTGACTATCGACTTAGAGTCTTTGAACCTGAGGTTCCCGGACTGGACCAACCTCGACAGATATTCGGTCGAGTGGAGTATTTCGACGTCCTCGGTCAGGCCAGGGTAATCCTGCTTGAGTGTCTTGAAACAACCAGCACAAGCGGTCACGACGGACTTCACGCCTAGGTTGCGTATCTTGGCCTCGTTCTCTTTTCGAATCCTCTCGAAGATCTGACGCTGCCCGATCCTCTTGGCCGTGGAGCCGCAGCACGCCTCATCCTCCAGAAGTAGACCGTAGTCCTCATGAGCAAGCTCCATCAGGTGAGCTAGCGCCTTCGGAGTCTCCTGCAGAGACCTGTCCAAGGCGAATGTGCAACCGACATAGAACAACACTCTCATTCTCCCAGGTGCTGCTTTCCTGCCCTTGATCTCTCTCGCCCACCTCTTGCGGGCGGCTCTTGACTCCTGCCACGGGTTCCCGTAGTTCTCTAGGCTCTTGAGCAGAGCCTCATGTTCCTTCAGAGTTGGCACGCCCTTATCCACAAGATACTCCCTGAAGGACTCTGCAGCTTCCGCGTTCTTCAATCTCGCGGTGCAGTCATATTCGTCCCTCCTGCAGAGAAGGCAGGAATATGCGATCCTGACAGCACGTTCATCAGGTTCCACAACGCCGCTGCAGACAGCCCTGATCAACAGGTTTCTGCCCTTGGGCGAAATGCTCTCCTCGATTATCTCGGAGTACATCGGGCACTGATCCTTACAACAACCGCATCTGCACATGGCACATGCCTCAGCGGTTTCCAACATGGCTTTGGTCGCTGAATTCATCAGACATAGCTCCGATATGACAGTGATCTCATTCCCGCAACCGGATTGGTGGTGTTGTATTTTGCGGTTCTAGTGCACAAAAAGTACATTGGGAAGTATTGCTTCTCCGACACAAATCCTGGGAGAGTAGAGATAGGATGGCCAAGGGGAAGCTCGATTTCCTGTCTAAGGATGAGATTGAACGCATTCACAGCACTTCGCTTAAGGTGCTAGCGGAGGTAGGAGTCCTGGTTCACAGCGACAGAGTATCCAGGATGCTCATCGACGCGGGCGCGTCGCAATCGAAGGACGGGAAGAGGATCCTGATACCCGAGAGCGTTGTCAAGAGCTCCCTCTCGAGCGCATCGAGGTCAATCATATTGGCAGGAAGAAACGGCGTCCGGGACATGAAGCTGCCCTCTCCGACCCGAATGTACGTGTCGAACGGAGGCGAAGGCACCTACATCAAGGACCTCCTCACTGGAGCGACCAGGCCAAGCACCACGGAGGACGTCCGAGATTTCACCGTTCTCATCGAATCGCTGCCTCAGATTGATTTCCTCTGGGGCATGGTGGGCGCCCTGGACCAGCCAGCCAATCTGAAGAACCTAGTTGAGGTCAGGACAAACTTCGCCTACACATCCAAGCACATCCAGGGAGGTGCCTCCACGGCTGAAGAGGCACGGGAAGCGATCCGAGTAGCCTCGGTCTTCACGGATGGTGTCGATGGTCTGGCCAAGAAACCCGTCATGTCCTCGGTGTGCTGTCCGATCTCTCCCCTGACATTCGAGGGAGGACTGGCGGAAGCCCAGGTCGAATTCGCAAGGGTCGGCGTGCCGATTGTTGCGATGTCCGCTGCAGTCGCTGGGCTTACTTCGCCAGTCACGATTGCCGGTACTCTTGCGCAGATCAATGCCGAGAACCTTGCGAGCCTCGTGATAACGCAGGCCGCAGAGAAAGGCGCTCCATGGATCTACAGCAGCGATTCGTGTCCCGGAGACCTCAAGACTGGTTCGATAGACTACGGCGCGTTGGAGGCGAACCTAATGCGCACAGGAGCCGGCCAGATGGGCAGATACTATGGACTTCCAGTCATGTGCGCCGGCATGGGGCTTGAGAATACCTCTTTAGAGCTGAGTACGGTCCGGGACGGGCTCCCATACATGATGGTGATGGCCCTCGTGCCCTCTGACCTTGGCTCTGGATTCGGTGGCCTAGACCAAGCTGCAGGGGCGTCGTTCGAGCAGATGGTCGTGGATGCATGGGTATGGGACCATGCACGCGAGTTCATCAGGGAGTTCGATATGGACCAGGGAGCCATCGGATTCGATGTGATCAAGGAAGCTGGCGTGGACGGAAACTTCCTGGGCAAGCGTCACACGATGACCAGGTTCAAGAAGGAGTCGATCGCCACGAGCAAGCCCGAGGCCGTTTTCTCCGGACGCCAGGGCAAGAGCGAGAGGGGAGCGCTCCTGAAGAAGGCCAAGAAGGAGGCCGAACGGATACTCACGGAGCGCACCAAACCGGCCGCCTCGAAGGACGAGCTGCGTGCGATGGACGATATCGTTGAGAGCGTAAGGCGGCCGTGAGTCAGGCCATAGAAGGGGGCAGGCGCCCGAGCTGGGATTTGAACCCAGGTCTGAAACTCCGCAGGCTTCTAGGATATCCAAGCTACCCCACTCGGGCATCGCCTGACTTCGCTGCACCTCCAATATGACTGCGGTAGAAAAAGCCTCCCATGGCGCGCTCATGCTCAATATGAGGTCGTCCAGTCGATCTTGCCTTTGCGGCGCGCGGTCCTGTCAGCGTACCTGAATATCGCAGTCGAGATGAACAAGAATGCGACGGTCGAGAGGGCAAGAGTGAGCAGGATCTCTAGGTTGCTGAAATCCGAGAGGCCGGTGGAGCCCGGCAAGGATGCCATCAGATCCGGGGACAGTCCTCTCCGGAGCGCTTCCATCCAATAGGTCACGGGGAGCAGGTGTGAAATCGTCTGCGCCCATCCCGGCAGCACGGTGATTGGGAAGATGACCCCTGAGAGAACGTAGAACACACCCGCGATGCCCTCGTTGATACCCATGCCATGCTTGGCAGTAAGGAAGGTCACGCCCCCGAGCGCGAGGCCCATGATCAGTATCGTCAGAAGACCAATCAGCAACGCCGGGATGAACACCAACCAATCCACTGCTCCAAGATCGATCTCGACCCCGAGCCAAATCACTCCGAACGCGAGAGTGATCAGCACGCCGACGGTCGTTATGGCGATCTTAATCGCTGCCCGTCCGAAAACGTATGTGTAGAACTTGATCGGGGCGATGTACACCTGCTTGAGTGTCATGTAGTGCTCCCGATCGTCGTGTATGACCCAGGTGACCCCGAACAGCACTTCCGCGACGAACATGTAGAACGCGTTGCCGATGAACATGTACGAGAAGAACGGAGTCTGGGTCTCCCCTCCCGTGATGACGATGTACATGAAGACGAGTATCAGGCTGCCCGCAAGCGGCTTCACTATCGAGTACGTTGCGAACACGAAAGGGTCCGTCCAGTTAGCCTCCATCTGCCACCCGAGCCAAGCGGCGTTCTTGAAGGTCCGGAGATCGTGACTCACTGCCATCTCAGAGTCAACCTCCCGGTGGTTTTGCCGAGCTTCTCCATGTAATCGAGCGAATACTTGGACAGCCAAAGGAATGCGACGCACAGTACCGCAAGTATCGCGAGCTCGGTGTTCACAGACAAGAAACCGTACTCAGCGCCCGAGCCTGGATAGAACAGCTGTCTCAGGGCATCGAGCCCCAGTGTAATCGGTATGATCGATGCACCCGCCGCCGCCCAGAACCCAAGGGCCTTCACTGGGAAGTAAAGGCCCGAAGCCAGGTAGACAGGCTCGGTCAGGAGATTGGACAGGTGATAGGCCTCGCGGCCAAGCAGTAGGTAGAGTGATGCGAACATCATCCCCATGCCATAGAGCGAAATCATGGTGACCACGAAGATGAGGATGAGCATCACGGGCTGAGCGAATGACAACACGATGCCGAACAACAGAACGCCTATCACCATTGTAGCCGAGGCCCTGATGGCCGTCATGAATAGCCCGCCTACGGCCATTCCAGCGAGTATGGACATCCGCGAGATCGGCGCAATCAGATAGAGCTGCAGGTTGCCGATCTCCTTCTCCCAGTAGAGCTGCGAGGCCATCATCCAGAGTATGTTGAGCCAGAAAGCGGTCATCGCACCCCCTAGGATAACGAACCCGACGAACTCGTCCGGGGCCTGTATGTACTTGTAGATGTAGGCGTACGCGGAGACGGTCAGCAGCGGGAGCGTGATGTCAAAGAAGAGCCAGCTCAGCTCCCTTTTCGACCCAATCACCCTCGGATATGCGCGACCCCTGATCGCCCGCAGATTCGTGACGAGCCAGGTATCGGTCATTCGAATCCCTTTCCGACCATCTTGATGAAGACGTCCTCGAGGGTCGGTTCGGTCTTCTGAAGCGAGAGGATCCTAGCGCCCTTGCTCTGGACCTCAGAAATGATTTCCGTGACAGCTGAATCGTCGGTGAGTATGAACTTCAGGTGTGTTTGGTCCTTTTCGGCGTCGTCCTGGAATGTGAATTGCTCCACACCAGTCAAAGAACCGAACTTCGAAGTATCCTTCAGCGAGGTCACATCAAGCTTGAGGGTCCTGTTCATCTTGACGAGCTTCTTGAGGTTCTCCGGGGTGTCGCAGGCCAATATCCGGCCGTCATCAATGATCGCGATCCGGTCGCAGAGCTGGTCCGCCTCCATCATGTAGTGCGTCGTCAGCAGGACCGTCCTGTTATCCTTGGCCTGGACCCAGTCGACGATGAACTCCCTGATCACCCTGCTCGCGTTCACATCCAGCCCAAGGGTCGGCTCGTCGAGGAAAATGATCTCCGGATCTGTCACGAAGCCCCGGATCACGTTCATCTTCTGCCTCTGGCCCGTGGACAACGTCCTGACCTTCTCGTCCTTCTTGTCCGCAAGCCCGAACTGCGCCAGCATCTCATCTATCCGCTGTTTGGCCACGGAGCTCTTCATGCCATAGAACTGAGTGAACATCCACAGGTTCTCTTTGACCGTCAGAAGGCCATATCCTGATATCTCGCCGCCCGAGACCATGTTGATGCGCTTCCGCACCTCTGTGAAGTCCTTCTCCACATCGAACCCGGCAACGAAGGCCTTCCCCGCAGTCGGCAGGAGCAGCGTGCTTAGTATCTTCAGTAGCGTTGTCTTGCCAGCCCCATTGGGCCCAAGGAGCCCGAACAGCTCCCCACGCGCGATCCTGAGATCCACCTTGTTGAGAGCCGTCACTGACTTGCCCTCTTTCTTCTTCTTGGGTTCGAATACCCTTGTGAGTCCCTTGACCTCGACTGCGGATTGCATGTGCGACGCACCTCGGAAATGGAATGGTAGGATATAACCTCGGAGAGTACTCCAATGAAAATGATGTTCCGCGCGAAGCCCTTCAGGCTTCGTAATGCGATCTGTATCTCGTCACATAGCCTGCGATTTTGTTTCGCATCGAGATATAGCGCACATCGGTGAGCTTCGCGACCATTGCCTTGTTGTGCTGGAAGTCACTAGTGAACTGCTCCGGATACCTCTGGACCAGCTCAATGGCTATCCGCTTGATGTAGGTAGGTCTGATGTTTCCCATTGGCTCACCCGATTGGCCTCGGTAGGAGTATGGCTTATATATGTGTTTCGGAAGGGGCGAATGCGATTGGGCGAATCCCATCCGAGGATGCTGGCTGATACGAAAAGACCCCTTGCAAAATGCTACTCTTTTGGCTTCATGCTCTCGACGATGAGCTCGTCGTCTGAGGGTATCTCGCCTTCTTTGTATGGTTTCCCGCAGGCGTACTCACCTTCTGGGCATGGCCCTCGGAAGCAACCAGGACCCGCATTCTCGAACAGTATGGGAGCCGCCCTCTTGACCTCCTGGAGCATCTTCCAGGCCATCATGCGTATCTCCCATTGCGCCCTCCGGCAGCATCTGAGCTGAAAGAAGTGCCACAGCTCCCTCGCGTTCATAGTGACAGTGATATTCGTGTGGCATGCGTTCGGGAGCACGTATCTCGCGTCCTCTTTCGGGACCGTTTTCGCGAGTTCCCTGTAAGCCTTCCAGGTCTCGTCCATTATCTTGGTGTACAACCTCTTCGAATCGAGGTCAGAGCCGATCGACGGCGGGATGACGTATTCACCCTTGTCCATGCTCACGTATCTCTGGCTCTGCTGACTGTATGAAGCGACTCGGTGCCTCACAAGCTGGTGAGTCAGGGACCTAGAGACTCCCTCTATGCTGAATGTGAAGTAGGCATGTTCCACGGTCGAGAGATGGCCCATGCCGACGACCTTTTTGATCATCTTCTTTGCCTTCTCGTCAGTGGTCTTCTCGAACAGCTCGGAGGCGCCCTTCTCTGAATAGCAGGACTGAGCCGCCGCCGCGCATATCAGATCCGGGTTCTTCGTGTAGTTCAGAAGCACTACCTTCACGGGTTCATCCACCAGGCTTTGTCGGGAAGGCGTTGCGCATCTATATGCTTTTCACGGAGGATTCGCGAAAGTGAAGGCAGCACTTGCCGAAACCGAACCGAAGAATGCTACGGTTCCTGCCTGTAGTAGAATGTGGCAGATGCGGACGCACCATCTGATGTTGCCGGAGAACTAGCCCTGAGGTCCTTCAATCTCACCGTTTCAACCTCGATCCCGCTCAGCCTCTGAAGGATCCCTGGTACATGGCCGTCGCCAACTACCGCCACGATGTTTGCATGTTCCGCAGTAAGGGACACGAGTCTGTTCGCCATGAACCCGTTCCTGTCGTCGATAAGGACCGCCTTGATAGCCGGGAAACTGTCCCCCATGGACTCGATATACGATTCCGCATTGTTCTCGTACTTGTCCAACTCGTGCTCGACCGTCTGTTTCGACACGAACAATCCTACCAAGGCGCCTCCCAGCAGGTGTACTTTCTCCTTCAATGTCATTTGTTTCCAAAGACGCGAGAAAACCATCGATGCATCCATGTCGATCAGTGCCAGCTTGGCACCGACCTCCTGCGCTGCGCTCGCAGCTGCGAGCATCTCGCCTCCTACCTCCGTGCCGAACTTGCCGGCGAGACGATCCTGAAACATCGCGAGAAGCCTGTATTGGATAGGCACATTCCCGGACCGCTCCTTGTGCACAAGAGCGTGGAACCTGGCGGAGTCGAGCTCCAAACAGACCACTTGGGGCCTGCGCTTGCAGATTATGGATTTCACGTTATCGGAGATGGCGAACACGTGGCCGACACCGATCAGTGTTATCATGTCTTCGATTATGACATGACATCCTTTTAAGGTTCTGGTGAACTATCTGGTGGTGACCATCAGGTCACCCCACCAACGCAACTCGTTCCATTCGGCTCCGACCGTGCGCCCCTTTCTGGCTCGTATAGGGTCATCATCACGTCATGCTGGAACGCGCCGGGGTCGAACCGTAGACCCCCTGCCACCTCCAATCCCTTGGAGACGGCTGTCTGCAGCAGGTTGATGCTCGCGTTGATGTGCCTGTCCAGGCGCCATCCGCACTCGCATTCGAACAAGGTGCCCATTCGGGAATCAGGTATCCTCCCACATATCGGGCACTTCTTGCTGCTGTATCTGGGATCCACCTTGACAAGGGGGATCCCTCTCCACTGTGCCTTGTACTCGATGAAATGGTGTTGCTTTCGTCGAGGCCATATCGTCAGGCGCCGATTGAGTTGTTTGTTTCGTGTGAACTTCATCCCCTTGAGGTCCTCAAGAACGATAGCGGATCTATTCTGCTCAGCGAACCTGAGGACTGAGTTGGCCACCTGGTGCATTCTGTAGTCGACCCGGTGATGCTCGCGCCGCCCCTCCCTTCTGCACAGAGTTCGCGAAGTCCTTCTGTCGTGCGCCTTCTTCTTCTGAAGTCTTCTGCGCCTGTCATGGTGGCGCTGCTGGATGACGGCCAAGTCGGGGTAAACCGCCCTCACGACTCGAGTGTCGTTTCCTTGGAGGCATACCCCGTCGAGACTGCCCTCGTTGGTATCGAGCGAGATGATCGAATCGGGGGCATATGGCTTGGGAGTCTCCTTCCTGAAGGCGACTATGACCCGGTCCGGGAGGACGGTCAGCGACCCCAGCGATAGGGTCGCGTCATCGAGGTACTTGCGATGGTACTGACTGACGACAAGCTTCAGCTTCACATGGCAGCCGGCCCTGATAGGGAGATCTATGAATCCCAGAGTCCCTGTCGAGCTTGTACGCTTGGTTCTCTGCCTTCATCATAAGGCGCTTGACGTATGGGATTCGTGGTTCGGCGTTAAACCTAGTCCGCCTTCGGTGAATCTTGATGACACTGGCGGCTACCTCGAAGACCGACACCAGATGCTGTGAGTACATACCCGGGTGTCTGCAACGGA
>MGWC01000045.1:325-25694 GCA_001800815.1 Euryarchaeota archaeon RBG_19FT_COMBO_56_21 | reverse complement strand
TCGAATAGTTGCATATTCGACTCGGTACTTAAGGCTGACACCAAACGATTGTGCTTCGTCCGAGGACTGATAGATGGTCTGTGGCCTACGTGGCGCCAGGTTCGACATCCGTTTGAGCCAGATCTTTTGAGGCTGGTCGCACCCAGGCTAAGATGGTTCTGATTCATTGGACTCGCAGGACATGATGAATCTCGCGTTTCACAGGCGTTAGGGGCATCTTATATAGCACTGCTAAGAGGTAGAGACGGGTAGAGAAGTTCGAAGCGGTTGCTAGATGCAATCTCAGCTCCCGCGGAAGTTCGATAACGTAGTGAAGAGTAAACAGTTCATCATGCGGACTAAATCCGCTACATATTGGGAGTACGCGTGAGCAAGCAGTCTCAAGGGGTGACACAATGAATGGCAGAAAGATGAGCGCACTAGCATGGCTTGTGATCGGGCTCGTGATTTCGGTGGTGCTAATTGGCATCGCAGCAGTGAGTAGCTTTTCGCGAACGAGTGGCGATTATGGAATGATGGGTGGTTGGGGCGTGGGCATGGCTTTCATGGCCGTCCCGGCAATCATACTGGTCCTGATCCTGATAATCGCGATTGGCGAATTTGGAGAGAGGCCAGGCTACAATACCTATCCGGTCTATGTCCCGCCGCAGCCTAGCCCTCTCGATATCCTTGACCAGCGCTACGCGCGAGGCGAGATCGGTCGTGATGAGTATTTCAGTATGAGGGCTGAGTTTGGAAAGAGATAAGCCGGTGAGTGCATGATTCGGTTTTCTGCCGACAAGAGAACGGAGTCCGAGGCCCATTCATTTTTTTCCAGTAGACAACGCATCCAGCTTTGATCACCGGTAGATTCCGGACCATGATTCGTGCCCTCGCACATTTCAGTATCTTGGTGCGAACTGGTGTTCAAGTCGAAGTTGCATATCTCGTCTCAGGAATAGACCAATGAATGGGCCGACGTGTGTCTGCGAGTGTGAGAAGAAGACCGTATAGAAGGAAAGTCGACCCCATTCTCTCCCGATAAGTAGTCCGGAAAGAATCGCCCACTAAGTGGGGAGGAATACCTGTCCGCGATGTCATCATCTGCGGGACCCTTGACGCCTCGACTCGCACGCGAGACAGAGCAGCGCGGGTGCAGTCAGGAGTCTGCCGCATTTCTTGCAGAAGCAATCGCTTCTGAGCGACTTTGAGCTGTCGCCCTCCACCAGTCTCCAATCTAGGCCCGGGCTCAGCTTTCTTCTTTGAACTAGCATTGTGCATTTGCGGCAACCCGAGTAGTACTCAGGTGAATGTCCCTCGTCAGGATCCAGTCCGCACTTTGGGCACTTCAAGGCTATCGCCTACTCAAGTATGGTTATTAACGCTGTTATGTTAGATAAACATTGTGCCTGGATTGACCTGCAGAGTACCTCGACGGAGGGCAAGAATAGCGATTCCAACCGCCCCGACTTGCATGGGCCAGCTCACATCACCGATGGATCTCGGGCCGAGTTCCGGGCCCTCGCACATTCTAGTTTCAGTAATCTGATTTGTCCTTCGCTCCTGTTGGCCCAACCGTGCTAAAACGTCACATTCGTTATACGCGATACAGAAGTTCCCTGTTCGGTGAGACCAAGTGGCGAAGTACCAGGAGACCCTCGAGGATATCAAGAAGACCATGGGTGTCGTTTTGGACCAGTTCAAAGCGATACCGCCAGATGTTTTGGAGCATGAGTGGGAACCACTGAAGAAGTATGCCTTGTCTGAGAGCAAGATCCCTGCGAAGTACAGGGAGTTGATTGGTCTAGCAGTTGCGTCCTCGATAAAGTGTCCTTATTGCATCCACTTTCACACCCGTGCTGCGAAGATGAATGGGGCTACGGACGAGGAGCTTGCGGAGCTCGCATGGCTTACCAGGTTCACAACGGGATGGAGCGCTATCCTCCACACCGCGAACCTTGATCTCGACAAGTTCAAGAAGCAGTTCGCAGAGTCGGAAGCCTACATGACGAAGCAGTCCAAGCAGAAGCGCTGAGCGCAACTCAGAACAGAATCACAGTCCTGCAATTCCGAAGGATATGGTATGCCAGAGTCAGATCTAGAGGCCGAGAGAGAGGCTCACAAAAGGTTCGCGGTTGCCTGTTTCAACCTGGCATGGCAACTTATCGACAACAAGAACAGGACCAAAGAGGAATCCGACAGGATGATCCACGCGGCTCACGCTTCGCGCTTCCACTGGGGCGAGATTGGAAAGCCGGAGAATATGGAAAGAGGTGACTGGCAGATTTCTCGGGTTTATGCCCTCCTGCGCAGATCCGAGCCATCCCTATACCATGCTATGAGATGTCTCGAGATATGCGAAGAGAACAACATCGGCGACTGGGATATCGCCTTTGCCTATGAGGCGATGGCAAGAGCAAATTCTGTCGCTGGCAATGAAGTCGAGTGCGAAAGATACGCTGGCCTTGCAAGAGACGCAGGAGAGCACATCAGGGAGAAGGAGGACAAGGATCTCTTCTTCAGTGAGCTGAAAACGCTCTCTTGCCAGAGACCGAGTTGACCGTTGGTCGATTCAAAGCAGCCGTCAGGGTCCTCGCCCATCATCATCGGGCCGCGTACAGCACTCGCTGTTGTGCCCCTTTCCAGAAATGGTGTCGTTCTACGATGCCATCTCGCCCTTCTTCCAAATGCAGACTACGATGAAAGACAGTGTTAGTGCCGTCAAGACCACGAACATGCCGATGAATGCGTAGTCTTCGGTCTGCACGTAGTATCCAGGGCTGACAACCACGGTGTATGCCAACATCCCCAACGCCACCAGATTCGCCGTGAATCCCCAGGCTCGCCTCAGAATCAGACCTACACCGCCTGCTATCAACGCGGCTGCGGTGAGGAATTCCGCAGCAATATGGGATTCGATTTCCTTCAGACTTGTTTCGAGCTCTGGAATCTGGTCTGTGATGGCGAAAACAGTTCACATTGCAGTCATCATGACGCCAATGAGCAGGGAATACGCGGCCACGATCGTTCTTGAGTTCATCCGACTACAAGGAGCAGGATTGCTCTTCAGCTTGTTTTCTTCTTTGCAGTGACTAAAGATGCGTCATTCTGTATGTCTGCAACAAGTAGTGAGGGTTTCATGTTCGCGCCTCTATGACCTAACGACGTCGGATTTCATATTGTTTTTCGATTGGGTGAACTGATCAGAACTTATCGCTGGCGAGTTCTTGTTACTCCCCGAGCACTATCCGCGGAGTCCGAGGGATCATGTTTCCACAGTTAGCGCAGTATCTCTTGCCTTCTGGGTTATCGAATCCACAATTCGGACATTTCACCAGCCCCAGTCTTGCCTGGGGGGGACCATCGAGACTACTGCCGCAACCGCCACAGAATCTCTGGCCTTCTGGGTTTTCGGCCCCACAATTCGGACACTTCATTGTCATTTCTCTACATGAATCATCTTTCCCCCCTTATGGTCTTTCCTGACCGTGAGGCCGCTTCTTATGGCCGGAACATGCCTCCTATTAAGCATCAGTAGTGCTACTCTTGATTTGACTGTGGGCTGGATGCGATTCTGGTGCGGGCGGGCTCGAGTCTCCCCGAGATGCACGAAATGTGTTTCTAGGCGCCCGATATCAATGCTGGCTCTCTCGTTTCCTGATATCGAAGTGGCAAGCATCATTACTTGTAGCTAGACCTGTTAGACTCTCTTGCGATGAGCGCAGTCCGTGCTCTCGCGAAAAAGGAGAAAAGCGTAATGAGTTTCGGCACGTATGGAGGCAACAGCCGTAGATATGACTCAGGCCCCAGGGAGATGCACAAGATAAAGTGCGCCGACTGTGGATCTGATTCAGAGGTGCCCTTCAAGCCTACAGAGGGAAGACCTGTCTACTGCCAAACATGCTTCCAGAAGCACAGACCCCCACGAAGAGACGCGTTCTGATCGTTCAGTTCATTTCGGTGAATTATTCGTTCAATTCGTATTGATTCGCAAACCCCTTCATGGTATTTTCAGCTCTCGTTTCAGCTAGTTGGGTGAACCGCTTGCCACTTCTCACTCGCGCGATATGAGCACTCCTTGATTCATCTCAATCGTTTGCTGAGTTTGTTCGGGTTCAAATAGCTAGAACACGATTACTTCCTTCGCCCACAGAACGCTGTGGGGATGTTTCGAGGGGGGAAGAGAATTAGGAATCAGATAGTAGCATTTTCAGCGATGTTTCTGGTGGCGATCATGGTCTTGTCAGGCCTGTCGTTGTCAGCGGAGGCTGGGAAAACTGGAGCGCAGGTCCTCAGCGCGGAGGAACTCGCGTTTGCGAAGGCTGTTGGAGTGGGCGAGTACGCCTACTTAATCGATAAGGTGTATGCTTACGAGTATGGCGAGTTCGAGATGGAGCTGGGCGAGGCGTGGCGGGGCGCTGGAAGTGCGCCGGCACACGAGTACGCGCAGTATCTCGAAGATGAGATGACTCGGATCGGGCTGAAGGATGTCGAACAGGAAGGGTTCCCTGTGCACGCGTACAACTACGGGGGCGCTTCGGTCCAGGTGACGGAGCCTGAGCTGGGCGAAGTCTGGCTCGGCGCGGGGCATGCGGGTCTTCCTGGGACGCCGCCCGAGGGAATCACGGCTGAGATAGTGTATGTCGGCCTTGGTACAAGATTCGATTACCCCGCCGAGGGAGTTGACGGGAAGCTCGTCCTGATCGAGGTGAGCGAGGAGGAGATGTACTGGCTGCAGTATCCTCTGTACGAGGCTGAGTTACACGGGGCGATCGGGGCTGTCGTCACTTGGATCGAGTACCAGGACGTCGAGGACTCCGTCGTGACCCATGACTCTGAGTCCAGGACCACGATCCCGGCGGTCGATATCAGCCACAAGAACGCCGCCTATCTTAAGGACCTCATCATGAACAGCGATGAGCCTGTCGAGGTCAAGATCTGGTGCGACGCGGAGATAGACTACGATGGTACAGCGTACAATGTCTACGGGTACATCCCCGGCACGGTGCACCCTGAGGAGTACATCGTGATCGGAGACCACTACGACAAGTGGTGGTACGGCGCATCGGACAACGGCGCAGGCGTGGCCCGCTTGCTAGGCATGGCCGAGGCGATGGTCGCCTCAGGGTACAAGCCAGACCGGACGATCGTGTTCATCGCAACCGATGCTGAAGAGTACGGCTGGACCGACACCGAGTTCGACTGGGCACTAGGCGCCTGGTGGTCCATATTCGTCCAGCACCCGGATTGGGCCGGGAAGGTCCGCGGATACTTCAACCTAGAAGGCGGAGGCGACGCTGGAGCAACGAGCGTATACGCTTGGGGAACGCCTGAGACGCAGATGTTCCGCAAGTCGCTTCTCAAGCTCATCGATTCGTGGTTCGTGAGCAACGAGCCGTGGTCCTCCTATTACTACCGCTCGGTCGAGTGGACGGAGAAGTCCTTCAGCACTTGGGCGGACGGATTCAGCTGGGGGGCCGCTGGTGTACCAGTGATGGAGTTCGGGAGCTGGAGGTCGCTCGAGTACTCAGGGTACTCGTACCACACGCAGACCGACACAATGGAATGGATCACAGCCGAATCGCTCGCGATGAGCATTATATCGAACGGCATTGCGGCGATCGAGCTCGACAGAGCGGTTATTGCACCGTACAGTTTCCAGAAGAGGGCAGACGATATCCAGAAGAACCTCAACTACGACCAGCTGAGGCTGTCGGGCATCGACACGAGTGCGCTCGACGCGGCCCTGAAGGACCTGTACGGGGTCGGTGATGACATCTGGAGCAAGATCCGCTCGACTCGATATTCCGAGAACGCGGACGAGATCAACGAGTTCCTGATGGCCGCCCAGAAGCAGCTTCAGTCTGAAATGCAGACCGTAGGCGGCTACATCGAACCCATGTACCCACAGGAGCACTACGAGGACGACGCATGGTTCATGAGAGAGGGCATAGAGTCGCTCGAGGACGGGAACATCGACAGGGCCCTCATGTGGCTCTCGTGGGTGTATGGCATGTACACCGGCAGGTGGGTCAGCTACGAGAACTACGAGTACCTGCAGGTCGACCGCTGGAACCTGGACAACTTCAACCAGTTCTGGGGAAGGGGCCGAACTGCCCAGATCATAGATATCTGGAACGAATACGACTCGCTGCTTCAGAAGAAGGCCGCCGGGGACTGGAACTTCGATGCCGAGATCGCGTCGCTCTGGGCAAAGTACGGCATGGTGGTCGAAGACCTTCAGAACGCCGTGGACAAGATGACTCGGACTGTTCTGGACA
Source organism: Euryarchaeota archaeon RBG_19FT_COMBO_56_21 (assembly GCA_001800815.1). GTDB lineage: Archaea > Thermoplasmatota > Thermoplasmata > UBA10834 > UBA10834 > COMBO-56-21. Next base: position 19,434 of record MGWC01000045.1, on the reverse strand, counting down.
CAACCGAGACCCTGAATGAGGCGAAGGCACTGCTTGTTGGATGATCAAGAAACAGATCTTGAAACCCTTTTGCTTTTCTATCTTCTCAATCAGTCTCGATGATCACCAAGGACTTCCTTTTATTACTGGGCATGTCGCTCGAGGTTCCGACAATGATGGGAGAACTGAACGACATCATCTATGAGCATCTAGCGGAAGCATTGGACAAGCTTCCGAATGGGTTTCCCAGAACACCCTCCAATGTTGAGATAAGGCTCCTGAAGAAGATATTCTCGCCTGAAGAGGCCTCCTTGGCATGTCAATTGGGTGGTTCAATGGAGACATGCGCCATCATATCTGAGCGGATCGGGCTCTCAGCTGAACAAGCAGAAGCAAAGCTGATGAAGATGGCAGAGCGAGGCTTGCTATGGCGCGCAGACAGAGAAGGGAAATCTCTCTTCAGGTTGGCGCCGTTTGTTGTCGGGATCTACGAAGACCAGCTGGAGAGTATGGACCATGAACTTGCTCATCTGGTCGAAGCGTATCTTGCGAATGGGGGAGCTGCTGGGATCATGAAGCCTCAGCCAGCTATTCACCGCGTGGTCCCGGCAAACAAGGCAACCAAGTCAGAGTGGATCCTCCCCTATGACGATGTCAAAGCGATTCTCATGGGCTCGAGATCCTTCAGTCTACGTGATTGCGTTTGCAGGGTCCAGCAGAAGCACATGGGTCACGAATGCGACTTTCCCCTTAGAACGTGCCTCTCTTTTTCCGCAGTTGAGCGTCCCTCGGATAGGGATTCTGTCTCAAGAGAAGAAGCAATAGCGTTTCTCGATGGAGCCGAGGAATTGGGTTTGGTCCACACGGTCAGCAACGTCATGAGAGGAATAGGTTATGTCTGCAACTGTTGTGGTTGCTGCTGCGGCCTGCTTAGAGGGATCACTGATTGGGGCATTGCGAACTCAGTGGCCCATGCCAACTACTATGCCGATATCGACCGTCAGGAATGTGTTGGATGCGGGACTTGCAGAGAGAGATGCCAGGTGCATGCCATCTTAGAAGACGACGAGTTCTTCGTCGTAGACCGCCAGAAATGCATTGGATGCGGTCTATGTGTCACCGGATGCCCAAATGGGGCAGCAAGACTCGAGAGAAAGCCTGACAATGAAATCGTCCCCCCTCCTGTGGACTTCGAGACTTGGGAGGGGCAGCGTCTCCGCAGTAGAGGTTTGATCAGGTAGCAGCAGTCTGTGCGCGCGCACCGCCATTCTCTTCATCGGATCAGTTGATGATCCCGGAGCGCTACACGAGCTTCCCCGCGCGCTTCAGAACCGACTTGAGCTCGGCTCTGCGAGCATCATCAGGCTTGGCTATTCTGACATGTCTCATGCCCTTGCCTGATCCCTCCAGAATGTGCTCGGGATCTTCGAGTTCCGCGCCCCGCCAGAGCTGAATGTTGATGTGGTCTTTGTGCACCATGATCGCGCCAATCATCTCCCCATCCTTCTGGTAAGTCAGAGTGCTCCACTTGATCAGCTCCTGGACCCCAGGAATGGCCTCCTTCACGATCATCCGCAGAGCCACGACAATCTCCCTGTCTTCTTCTTCAAGGCTGTCGATGAACTCCTCAACGCTCGAGTGTTTCACGAACTTCATTGCATCATCCTGAGCGCGAACGTGCTTTGCATGGCATTTCATTGGGCGTGGATAACGATTATCCCAAATGCCGCAGCAACTGCTCCTCTGAGGGTTCGAGAGATTGGACACGAAATCAGATTAGAGATAGAGTTCCATGAGTAATGTAGCGGCCCAGATATGAACCATCAACTTCAGCCAAGGTCAATTCGGGCCCTCGCACATCTCAATCGTGATCATTTGACATGCTCAATTGACTGAGTCGGGAAGCTCACAACGCATCTGTTGCGAATCCAGCGCTTCCTTGTGGCATTCTAGGCTCTCCGCTTAGTCTTGAGCGTCAATAGATGAATCGTTACTCCGACAGCCACGGCGAGCAAACCAACTCGAACGATTGCGCTTTCGGTGGCGAACACTGCTGAGAATGCGATGACGGCCCAGAGCGCCGAAAGGGCTGCAACCTTCGCCGTGATTGCCACCCCCTTTCCTTCCAGATAGTCTCTCAGATAAGCACCGAAGTACTTGTTCGTCATCATCCAGTCGTACATTCGTCTTGAGCCTCTGAGATAACAAGCTGCCGCGACCAAGAGGAAGGGAGTTGTAGGAAGGAGGGGCAGAGGGATTCCGATCAGTCCCAGCGCGAGGAAGAGAGTCCCAACTGTATTCCAAAGAAGCCTGACGACCTTGCTTTGGGCAACAGATGTCCTTGGCGATGAACCGTCGGTCTGCGGCTCAGAAGAGTCTCTCATAACAACCGGTGACCCTATCAGAACGAATTCGCTAGGTCTGATAAGTGCTTTTCCGGCATCGATGGACTATGGCGCACAATGAAGGGCTGTGGAGTGCAGGGCGCCCCCATTCCCGAATCTGCCCTATACCATGGTCGGCGGCTACCTTCATATCGTGTAGCAACAGCACATGGTTGAGCGACGAAGCCCATTTAGTATATCGCACTGGGCCAAGACGTGATTCTTCTCCGTCTCCCTACGCGGTGGAGATCTCTTGCGCACTTGTTCTCGTGAATGGAGGGAAGTAAATGGAAAAGGAGTTCAGCGTAAAGCTAGCCAACAAGTCGGGAGAGCTGGCGCGGGTGACGGAGGTCCTGCAGAAGGAAGGCGTCAACATCCGCTCAATCTCGACGGAGCCTAAGGCCGAGGTCGTGAGAATCGTCACATCCGACCCCGAGAAGACCCGCAAAAGCCTCAGCCAGTCCAACATGCAGTTTTCCGAGAGGAATCTGTTAGTTGCCAAGCTCGAGGACAAGCCCGGGGAGCTCGCCCGAATCTCGAGCGCGCTCGCCAAGGAAGGCATCAACATCGATGCTGCGTACATGCTAGATAAGGATTCGAAGCATGTGCACGTGGCGCTCGCTGTAAGCGATGAGGACAAGGCAAGGAACATCCTGAAGCTGTGATCAGAACAGGTTCCTGGTCGGCAAAACCCCTTACTTTTGATCTTTTCTTGTGATGGGCCTGAATGGAGCTGAAGCGTTCGGCCATTCTTCGACCAGATGGTTGTCGCATCAAACCATTCTCTACTACTCGTTTCTCGCGTTCCCCGACGCACTTGATTGTGGAGGTCGAGATATCATGCTGCCACAGCTCACACAGAATCTCTTGCCCTCTGGATTGTCGAACCCAAAATTGGGGCATTTCAGCAGACCCACTCTAGGCAGGGGCCGCTCGCTGAAGCTGACACCGCATTCTCCACAGAACTTCTGGCCTTCAAGGTTCATGGCCCCACAACTCGGGCATCTCGTTGCCATTCTTCCGATCCCCAGAGATTCCAGCTACTGCTTCTTGCTAGGCCTTCCCTTCCGATGCCTTTCGATATGCTCCTTGATCTTGCGGTTCTTGCTTCTTGGCAGCTTAAGTTGGCTCATTGCACCGCCCCCATGACCCGAATGACTTTCCTTCACTTTGCTGTTTGCCCGAACAAAATGGGATTTGGACATCGATGTCCGATCTATGATGACACGAGCGGTCTTCTCAGGTAGGTGATTTCGTCATTCGAACAGCCTTCTTCCGTTTCCGCTGGCGAGTGTGGCAAATGGCTACAGCCATCGAAAAGCCTTGGCCCACGGTCTTGGTTGGGACCATCAACATCTCTGCAGATGATTTCATTGCCTTCAGACACGATTACGGGGATACATGAAGGAGGAACTAGTCGCCCCATGTGGCATGAACTGTAATGTGTGCGCTGCATATCTTGCGGTCACACATGACGTCAGGAGCAAGGGCATTCGAATGATGTACTGTATAGGGTGCAGGCCCAGGAACAAGCCCTGTGCATTCTTGAAGAAGAAATGCAGCCTGCTCCGCAAGAACGAGGTCAAGTACTGCTACGAGTGTTCGAAGTTCCCGTGCGGATCTTTGTCGGCCATCGACAAGCGGTACAGGACGCAGTTCAGAATGAGCGAGATCGAGAATCTGCACCGCATCAGAGATGAGGGCATCGAGTCTTTCCTCAAGGCTGAGGAGGCAAAGTGGAAATGCCCGAAATGTGGCGGAGTGGTTAGCTGTCATAACGGCCTTTGCTTCGACTGCGATTTGGATAGATTGAGGAAGAAGAAGCGGCTGTACAGGTGGGACAGCAAACAGGATTGATGCGCATCGTCACCGATCGTGGACCGTTCAATCGATCTCACCGACCTCTGTTGTCTCAGCAGTCAATTTGGTCCGCTACTGAGCTCGACAGGCTCGATGCAGCCATATCAAACATCAAGAGCGCCGCCAATTCGCTCCGTGGTGCATTCGCCGGGGACGAGGTCTCGCACACATGTGAATATGCAAAAAATGTTAAATAGTATAAAAGCTATTGACTTAATTTGCCATGAAACCGAGTTCGTCAGGCTTGTCTCCCAGGGAAGTGTCATTGCTAGTCAGCATTCGAGATGGAAAGCGGACTGGCAAGGAGATTTCTCAGAACCTGGGTGTCTCTTCGCCGGAACTCACCCGTATGGTGAAATCACTGACGTCCAAGGGATTGGTGGTCTCTGAGAGACTGGGGATGTCGACATCGGTCTCAATCTCAAGTCTGAAGCACGCGACGTATCTCAGAAGGGTACTGAGTGAATACAGCCACATGAGGCTGGAGAGAATTCTGTCGCTCTCTACACTTGATGTCCTCTCTTGTCTGGCGGCATCCCCTGGACAGACTAGGGCTGACATCTTGTCCACCACTGGGATATCGCCGAGGACACTCCAGACGGTTCTCAAGAGGCTGCGAGAGATTGGGATAGTCCGGGTCAAAACCAGAGGAGTCTACGAGTTGTCAGATCGATTCGCACCTTTTGGGGAGTTCGCACAAGAGTTCGATGAGTATTCGAACCAGCGGAACGCGACGCAGTTCTGTACGGATTCGATAATGATCTGGCAGCGAGGACGAGAGTTTATCATCAGAACGAAGTGCGAAAAGGAGGATGCCGACTTCAAGTTGACCGCATTCTCGGTGTTCGAACGCTTTGGCGTCCCGCTCTTCCTGGGGTGGCAGTACTACTATCACCCGGTAGGGAAATGGCGCGGAACGGTTGACGAAGCGTTACTGCAGTCGCTACTTACTAGACCTCGGGATACGAGAGAGAACACCGCGATATTGATGCTCTGGGAGAAGAACGGCCTGTCGCGGGCGCTGAACCGCGTCAAGAAAGGCGCGACGAGATATGGTCTCGAAGACGATATTGAGACAATCGCTGCGTACTTCAGAGACCCTGAGAGGAATCGACCGCCTGATTTCCCGAAGATCGGCGAACTGAATGAGAAGTTGAGGAGCGATGGCTCTTGACCAAGAGGATACTGTCCAGCAGGGAGGACCTGGAACGCGCTCTTCGTGAGATGGGCGAGAAGCTCACCAACCACGTCAAGGCCTACCTGATCGGAGGCTGCGCCATGATGCTGTACAACGCCAAGCTGGCCACAAAGGATATCGACCTGGTGCTGTTGTCTGCGGAGGATGCGGAATCGGTCGTCCGCGCGCTCTCGAAGAGCGGTTTCAAAGTGGTTGTGCCGAGAGAAGGCGTCTACTGCCGTCTGGGAACCGCTATAATGATGGAGGACCAAAGGGGCATGCGCGTCGACATCTTCGTGGAGACCGTATGCAGGAAGCTGAAGGTGACGAGCAGGATGATGGCTCGCTCGAAGCTTCATTCAAGGTACGGGAGACTCGAAATAGACCTGATCTCTCCCGAGGACATCTTTCTGTTCAAGAGCGTGACCGAGAGAGATGGAGATCTCGACGACATGGCCCTGTTGGCTGAGCGCGGACTCGATTGGCGGACGGTCTTGAATGAATGCACGCTTCAGAGCGGTGATGTGATTCTCGAGGGCTATCTCGCGGTTAGGCTGCAGGGACTGGAGGAACAGAAAGGCGTAATCTCCCCCATCAAGTCAGAGCTTGAGAAGATGACCGAGAGGAAGCTTGACGCGGCTCACGCGCGCTGACTTCAAGGACCCCCCAGCCCTCCATTCTGTGCAAGAATTGCTAGTCGATTCATATATGGTTTATCAAGTGTTGCACAAATCAACCGAACACGCGACCACCTTCAGAGCGCACCAAGACGCAAGATGGGTTGAAGTGTATTGCATCATGGTGCAAAGGATTGACACGCATCTCTTGTACCTTGGTACATTATGAAGAGGCAGATTGAAGATGGCCATTGTCTGCTCGATGATGTCAATCCGCGCCGTTGATTCAAATGGGTGTCAAGTGGCAGTTGACACCCTATGTATACTTCAGTGAGAAACGAATTGACACCTGGACCGCTCCGATTTCAGATTGCTTCATACTGAAGCACTATCGCCTGGACACAGACCCCAGACAGATCCGAGTTCAAATGACCATATTGGCAATTGGCCCTAGCCTCGTTTGGTCTTGACGCGATAATATCCAAAGGCACGCTTGCTCGTATGCCAGTCCCCAGCAACCTTGAGCGCAGGTAGCTTCCCCTGACCGGCGCGCAACCGAAGATACTGTGCGGTGTACGGCCCCTTCGACTCGAAGTACCTCAAGGGCTTGAGCTCATCATCTGCGGTACCCACCTGATCTAGGAGATCGAGGAGCGAACGCCCCATCAACACCTTGAGCAGAGAGGTTAGGTCAGACAGGTCTGATGAGTGTCCTCTCTCCATCGCTGAGAGATATGGCTTACTATCTTGCGGCAGGATGTGTACGGGAGGCCAGTTGTGTTTCAGGAAATGCAGGTTCAGGAGTAGTCGGCCGACGCGGCCGTTCCCGTCGCTGAAAGGGTGGATCGACTCGAATGCGTGGTGAAGCCACGCGCCAAGGGAGAAGACATCCTCTCCCCTTAGGTCTCTCGATTCATAAGTCTCGAGAATGCCTTCCGTCTCGGGAACGATCTTCTCCATGCGAGGTGGGATATGCTTCGATCCTTGGATGCGCACATTGATGCGTCTCCATCGCCCAGCATCGGTCTTCACACCTCTGAACACGGATTCGTGAAGCTCGAGCACGGTCTCGAGGATGATGGGCCGTTCTCTGCGAAGGAGAAGACCCCTGAACGTGCTCTCATGTTGCAGCGTCTCGAGGACGTCGCGGACGGACCTGTTGCCGACGCTTCGCTCCTCGATCAGCAGCCTTTCGACATCATGCCAAGTCAGAGTGTTGCCCTCTATTGCATTGGTGCCCCAGGTGTTGAGGGCGCTCGTGCGCTTCCAGACATCTTCTGGGAGATGATCGAGAGGCGCGCGCGTCAATAGAATGTCCCGCAAACGAACCAATATGCTTTCGTCCATTCCTGAAGGACAAAAGCATACTAAGTATTTAAAAAGATATGCTATACAAGGCAATAGTCCATAATAGCATACTGGAGGCGTCATAACGTTTGCTTGCACCCGGATAGCCATACATCGATGTATTCGAATCCGTGCCCTCGCATGCGCTCTTCCCCCAGTTAATCGTAGGATCAAACCAGGTCCCCTATCTATGCTCCATTACCTGTCTTCGACGGCGCATCCGTTCTTACCCTTACATGCTACGAGAATCGATGAAATTGAGAGAAATGTAAGGGTATCAGAACTCAGTCGTCGCGATCAGGAAGCGACTAGTCGGCACACGGGAGTACCTCTGCAATCAGCATGCCCTGGGGGAAATCGTGCTCGGAGCACCATTATGGGCGAGAAGTCTGACGCCTCGAGTCGCATGCGAGACAGAACTGTGCTTGCGCAATCAGGAGTCTGCCGCAGTCCTGGCAGAAGCAATCGCTCTTGAGCGTCTGTGAACCTTTGCTCTCTTCCGACCTCCAATCTTGGCCGGGGCTCAGCTTTCTTGTCTGTGCAAGCATCGTGCATCTGCGGCACCCTGAGTAATACTCAAGCGAATGTCGGCAAGCTGCACTCGGACTGAAATCGATCCGTTGCACTGACCGCGTTCGAATCACGATACAGTACTTGTACGTGTAATGTGATTCTTGTCCGTCCTGGAAGCACTCAGGATTTAGGGGGAAGAAGACATGAGCATCAGAAGAGTATTTGCAGCGCTCGTGGCACTCGTCTTCGTCACCGTGGCATTCGGAGGCACAGGCAACATCGTCGCCGCGCCCCCGGGCCCGGCTCTGGCAGTAGACGAGGCGTACGAGCAGTATGTTGAAGAGTATCTTGTTGGCCTCGGGACCTGGTCTGGCTATGGGTTCAGAGCCGCTGGAAGCACCGCGGAGGACCAGGCGACCAAGTTCATCGAGCAGGAGATGTTGAGCATAGGTCTCGAGCAGGTGAGGAGGGAAATCGTTCCCGTCGACGCGTGGGACTTCATGGGTGCGAGCTTGACCGTCACCGATGTCTCCGGAGAGACGACGACCTTTACAGCTTCATCCATGGGCGGCGTGCCCGGGACGGACGATGCGGGCCTGACGGGAGAGGTCATCTATGTAGACCGTGGCAACCCGCAGAACTATCCGGCGGACGGGGTCGAGGGCAAGCTGCTGCTGGTCGACTGGGACGCGGACTGGTTCTGGGTGAACCTCGTGGGTCATCAGGCGACTGTCTCAGGCTCCAAGGGCGTGATCATCAGCACCATGAGCCACCCGTCATACTACGAGTGGGAGGACTCGCTCGGAAGCTTCGACGCCACCTACGACGATGACTGGGTCCCGCTGATAGTCATCTCGAGGGAGGACGGATGGAAGGTCGTCGACATGGTTGAGCAGGGGCCCGTCATGGGCACCATGGTCTCGCACGTTACGCTCACGATCAACGGCGACGGGCACAACGTGATCGGGGTCTACCCCGGCGAGGACCACGAGCACCCGATCCTGATACTCGGGCACCATGACGCGTGGTTCTACGGCGCCTCGGACGACACTTCCGCCATCGCGGGCATGCTCGCGTGGGCGAAGGCGATCAAGGAGGCCGGATACATGCCCGAGCACGACCTGTACTTCATAGCCACGACTGGGGAGGAGTACGGCAACACGGACGCGTACTACGAGTGGCTCGTGGGCGCGTGGTACATGATCACTCAGGCACATCCCGACTGGGCCATGAGCGCCATCGCCTTCCTGAACATCGAGGGCCTGGGCGGTGCGTGGTTCGACGGGACCTCAGGGCCGTTCACAGGAAGGGCGAACTACGAGCTCGCGCCGCTTGTCAGGAAGGTCTTCGCAGCAAGCCCTAGTCTATTGCCCGAGGGCTGGTCTGTGACGACGCAGCTCAGCTCGTGGCAGGACGGGTGGACATTGACCGCAGCCGGCATCCCGGGGATAACGTTCTCGGACACGGTCCCAGGCTACGACGCGATCTACCACACGAACATGGACAACCTGGACCTGATACACTACGACGACATGGCGATGCAGGTCAATGTGATGCACAATGTGCTCGTCGAGATCGACTCGGCATCCATCCTGCCGTACAAGTTCCTTGAGAGGGCCTCGAACATCGCCAAGAGCGTCGACCCGAAGGACTACGAGCCCATAGGTGTGGACGTATCGGAACTGGACATGGCGATAGACGAGTTCAAATCCCTAGCTAGGAAGTACGAAAGAGCCGCCCCGAAGCTGACCGTCGAGGACCAGGCGGAGGCGAACGCGCTCCTGATGGAGGTCAGCCAGCTGGTGAACAAGGAATGGACCGCGCTCAGCTGCTGGGACGGAGTCATATACCCGACCCAGCAGGTCGAGTGGGACTGCATCTGGCTGACGGAGGCGCTTGAGTTCCTCGAGATGGGGGACCTCAACGGCGCGCTGGACGAGCTCTGGAACGTCGGACTCACTTGGAACGCGTTCTTCGACTACGAGGTCTGGAAATGGGAGAACGACAGGCACGCGCCCGGGGCAGTGCACCTCAACTGGGGAGCCCAGGGGCATCTCGCTCCTTACGTGGACATATACGAGCCGTATGTGTCCCTGATGGAGAAGTACGAGATGGGCGGGCCCGCCGACTACTCGTGGGAGATGGAGGAGCTCCAGATGGTGCTCGACTCAGAGAGGATCGAGCTCGAGAAGCGCGTGCTGCTGGAGACGGAGCAGGTGAACCAGGTCAACATGATGTTGAAGGAACTGATCGGACTGGCCAACACCTAGTTGAAACCTTTTTCCTTTCTCATTTTCTTGCTCCTTGTTCTCGTGGGCAGAAAGCAATTTCGAGAATTAGCCTGAGCCGTCGCTTAGACATATTGGTCTCGTTTGGAGCCACAGACTTCGGAAGGACATGAAAGGTGGATCACGATAGGATCGGGCGAATACCAGGCGCAGAACTTGTGGCAAGGAGCTCACAATCCCCTCTGGCGCATCGTTTTCCACATCACTTTCCATGGACTTGGTCCGCGCGACGAGATTTCGGTTAGGACGTTTTGTCGGGATGGGGAACGGCTGGCGGATCGTAGACTGTCCAAATGAGTGCCTGGACACCGCTCGCACCGGTATGTGACCCCAGTGACTGATGATTGTACTAGAAAGGGATATCATCTGTGCATATTATGGTGGGATTGCTTACTTACATGGAGGAACGGAATAGAGGAATGGCTATGAACGGTCAGTGTGCCAGTGCGTTCTCTCCTGATGGATGATCGAAATTCGACAGAAGATGGAGCGTTCAGCCAAGAACAAGCTCTGGGCGATGAGCAACATGGACAAGCTTCGGTCCAAGTATGCAAACGAGTATGTTGCGTTAGATAACGGAAACGTCTTGGCGTTCGGGGATTCTGCAGGTGAGGTATTCAGGGAGCTTCGCAAGAAGAGGATCAAGGATATCTCGACAATCGCAATGGAATTTGTGTCAGAAGACTCGCTTGTTTGGCTGCTCTAATGGGAAGCCATTGAGGTTTTGCGATGCTCCATCTGCACGAGATGATTCTCCTGGTCCGCCAGTTGCGCAAGTCGTGTCGTAGACTACATGAACTCGAATGCTAATTGTAGTACTGGCAGTACTAATATCTGCAAAAGCATCACAACAAAGTGATAAGAATGGCGACAGTCTCATTCAATAGACCACTGGAAATAAAGGACGACAAAGCTGCCTCAATAATCATCAAAGCAGCGAAGGATAGCCATAAGGCCATCAAGAAGGTCGACATTTCTAGGAAACTTGAGTGTGGTCGAGTATTGCTGAGAAAGCGATATTCTCGTTGAGGGAGATTCTCAGCGCCGATCCGAACTCCTCTGTCATTGTCCTTATGACACACCTCATGACGCCGGAGATTGTGCGACCAATCGGCATTTGCCGAGAACTCCTAGGCAAATTTTCTAATACGAAGTCAGTTGCCTAGATACGTAGCCTCGAGGTTGGTTCGAGGAGGAGGGAGTGAATGAGGAAAGTAATGGTAGCGTTATTGAGTGCAATTGTAGTGGGAATATTGCTGGTTCCGAACGGAGTCTCTGCAGGGACCACGAAGATTGTGGTTCAGGATAGGACGGGAGACCTCGGGCCTAAGATCGACTGGGAGACTGGCGACATAGTTCTTTGGTGGCCTGACACCACATCCTTGACTAAAGTCGGATACTTCGACATTCTGTCCTTTTCGCTTTCGTACAAGGCGAAGACATACACATTCGGGATGGAGGTTGCCGCTGACCTTCCGAAGGAAGGATCCCCGTTGCCCACCGGATTCAAAGCTCTAGAATGGCTCATGTGGATTGATCCCGAACCATGGAACATGAAATACAACAACATACTATCGCTCTACTCTATCAAGCTGGTGTACTACGAATTGGAGTATTTCGCCTTCATTCAGGACTATGCCACAGGAGAGGTTCTGGCCAGTCTACCATTCACGATTGACGGGTCGAAGTTGCAGGTAGAGTTCACGGCTTCTTCCATCGGCAATCTGGAGAGTTTCTGGTTCATGCCGTGCACTGTAGTGCGGTGGTCAATAGCCGGGTACTGGGATTTGGACTCAACCGATCCAGGGGCTGCTCCGGGCCAAGTGTGGTGGGACATCCCGTGGCCTCCTCAGTGAGCCAAGCAATGATTCCATCGGACGTCAAACCTCTTCCTTCTCGCCTTTCCTTCCCGGTGGTCTTTTCTTGGAGGACAACAGCCAAATCAAGTCAGGGCATTCGTGCTCCTAGTTCTTCAGTCCTCGACCAAGAGGAATGAGTTTACCAGATCGCCCGCTGACTTGAGTGCATCCCTCCAGAACAACTTGTTCTCCAGGTCCCCAGGTTGGAAGAGACTATCGTACTTGAGCCGATCATCGCCTGGAAGCACTCTTTCCGCACATCGCACCGCAAATTCGCGAAGTTGACGGGCATTCGACAGGCGAGGATTGAGGGCGACGTAGTACAGGCCGAGCTTCTCCACTTCCCGAACATCACGCCCCATCTGCTTACCGGCCTGTCTGAACTGACTCAGCACGACCAACAATCGGTCGCCGACGCCCATCGGCGGGATCGAGTATTCGTTGTCAGTGGGGACTCTGCTGAGGAGGTCGGAACCCTTTGTTCGGGATGCGAGCGTCCTCTTCATCTCCTCGAGGCTGGAGCCCGAGCTCCCCGCCAACACGAAGCCCAGTCGTGCTCCTTCTGTAGCCGATGCATCCAGGAACGGCATTAGTACCTCATACGGCCAGGACTCGTCCGGCTTGGCGTCCACCTCGTCCACGAGGCACAGGCAGGGCCCCTGAGCGTCGCGAAGCTCCACAAGCCCAGAACGAAATCCCGCCTCGTCGAGCTTGGCAAGATTGAGTTCACGGTAGTACACGGAATCTCCGAGCAAAGCCGCAACCTCCTGCACGAAGTAGGTCTTGCCGCTTCCCGGCGGCGCCCAGATGATGTAGTTCTCCCTCTTCGGGGATGAGCTGCGGCACCCGGCCATGATCTTCTGGCGTGCATCCTTCAGAGAGTTACACACAGCTCCCCCGTAACGCACGTAGTTGCCGACGATGCGATAGTGAGACAAGGTGACGACGTTCAGGCCAGCGAGCAATGAGCGCGCTTCCGCTGCCTCTCGTGTGTCCGTGGGGAAGGCCTTATCTGCTGGCTCCGTCGCTTCGTCCCCGACCGTAACCCTCATCGGTTCAGGTTCATGAGACTTGTATTTCCCGCTCTCATCCAGGTAAAGGATCCGGGGCTTCAGGACGAATTGGCCCCGGTGGGTCGGCTTGAGGACGAGCTTGATTTCCTCCGTCTTCAGTGGATCGAGGCGCTTTCCCCTCAGATTCAGGTAGCTGTCCTCCATCCGATAGCCTCCTGGCTCCTCCCTCAGCGTGAAACCTTCCGGGACGGGGTCCTGCAGCTTGATGAGCTGAGCAGGACCTCTCCCGGCGTTGACAAGTTCGATCACCAGGTCGAAGATCTCCCCGATCTTCACATCCTCAGACCCGGCGATCAGAGTAGCCTGGATGTCTGCGTGAGCGAATCGGTCCAAACCGACTGCTTCCTCCTGCGTCGGCGTCGGAGCACCAAATGCGGTCGTGGAGGAGGCTCCGACCGGAGCCTCGAACACTTCCGTCAGCGATAGGGCGAGTTCCCTGTCCTTCTTGACCCTGTCAAGGAATTTCATCACTTGGTCTCTTTTACCCGGCTGCCCAGCCTTTGCATAGGATTCCGAGGATGCGTGAAGCACCTTCGCTGCGAGTGCGTATGTCTTTGCCGACTTCTGCTGGTCCTTTTCCTGGCTCGCCTCGTCAAGATAGGCATAGGCGTCGAACAACAGCTTGCTCGCTCTGGCGTATTCCGCGCTGTTGTCAGCTCCTGCTATCAAGTAGAAGCTTGAAGCACTCTCGAGATTCTTGGTAGCAGTCGCGTGTAGGGAAGGCTCTCTGGTGTCCGCAAACCTGGTCCCCGCCTGGAGCGCCTTACAGAAGCGGCTGTTTCCAAGGGCGAGGGCTTTCAGCTTGTCATTGGCGCAGAGGTCCTTGGCCTCCTCGAACAGTCGAGCCGCTTCCGCATACGGTTCGGACGAGACCTCCGCCTCTGCCTGGTTCATCTTCTGCCAAGCCCTGGAGAGAACGGCGATCAGCTTCATTTCCCTTTTGTCTTGTTCGGAAGACATCGCACTCGCCAGCGCTTCCAGATCATCTGCTGCTTTCTTGTACATCTCACTGCTGGAAGAGTTCATTCCTTTGATGTCCATCTGCCTTGCGGTCTCGATTGCCGCTCTGGCCTGGCAGTATTTCCGTCTCGATTCCGAGGCAACTAGCAGTCCCATGATCATCCGTTTTTCATCGGCGTTTTCCGCGCGTTTGTTGGCTTCTTCCAGCGACGTCCTTGATTTCTCGAAGAGATTATCTGCTTCTTCGAAGGCTTGGGCCGCTTCCGCGCTGCGGTCCTCCCTGCTGAAGGCTTCAGCCCTGTCAATCAGGGCCCATGCTTGGTAGTTGGATGCAAGGAAGCGCCACTTCGGTAGAATCTCATGTAGCTGTGCAGCCGTTTTGAAATGAGCGTGAGCTTGCGGGTACTCCTGCCGCACGTGATGATACTTGGCTCTCTCAAACTCGGCCCAGGCTTCGAGATAGGTCGCGTAGTCCGAATAGAGGCCCTTGAGGCGAGGTATGTTCTCCCCGCTGGCTATGAACAACTTCGACGCTGACTGGAATCTTTCCGCAGCTTTTGCCGAGTCATCCAGTTGATCGTAGACCTTAGCCGCCTCCCACATGTTCTCCGCTGCTCTGCTTGGCTGACCAGCTTTCAAGTACATGTTCGATGATTTCTCGAAACTCTCGATTGCGCAGTTCATACAGCTTGAATCACCGACGATTTCGTACAGGCTCAAATACCGCTCCCCAAGGTCACCCTGGAATTGCCCCAGCGCATGGCATGAAGTAGGATCGTTCGTCATGGATATCTCGGTCATCCCTTCGGTGTATTCTTCAATGGCCTTCTTCAGCAATCCTATTGCTTCGTTCATAGCTCGTATCTTGGATTCGCGATCCGTCGTAGCTTCGGCCAGTCCAGCAAGGATGTCTGCCAGAATCCCGTGGTTCATTCCGAGATTGTATTTCATTGCTGCATCGTATTGCTCAAGGGCCTTCACTGCCCTGGTGAAGCAGTCGACCGCCCTCTCAAGCAGTGCGCGTCTCCGATCTCTGTCCATTTCTGTCTTCGCCAGTTCGTTCAAGGAGCCTCCTTCGAGACCGTCCGCGTCGATAATGTACCAAGTGTAACCGCTGAGGTGCGCAAGTCTGCTGAACTCAGGAACCGCATCCAGAGACTTCTCAGCATACTCTCGCTTCCTCTTGAGATCGTTCTCTTTCCAGGCTAGGTACCAATAGTACGCTGCGTGTGGCGACATGACCCAGATGTTCGAACCGGCACGAGCCAACAACCCAATCTTGGAGAACTCGTTCTTCGAATCGATGGCGTAGCTGAGAACCTTTTTCTTGAGCGCATCGATCACTTCCTTGTCCTCTGTAGAATCCGTGATCCAATCGGTGTAGAACGATAATCCCGCTAGCGCATGACCGATTGCTAGCCGGTCACCGGATTTCCGGACCAGCTCGAGTGCTTTCTCAAATGCCATCAACTCCTGCTTCATGTCTCGATTCGGGTCAATCGGAGCATCTCCCATGATCCATGCGTACGGCAGACATTCCAGGACTGCGTCCTTGGATATGGCCTCTGCCCTCTGCCAGTAGTCCAGTGCCTTCTTGTGGCAGCTCTGAGCATTCTCTCCGCAGAGACCATGTTCCCCTGCCATCTCGAGGAGACCCGAGATCAGAACCAGGGTTCTGATAGTCACTCCCGGATCATCAGACCTACGGCTGAGCTCCGCCGCTTTCTCCCCGTACTTCACTGCCTCGGTGACTGTCTTCTTTCTGGTCTGATAGTCCGGAACAAGCTGTTCTGAAAAAACCGCGCTGAAAGACAGTTCGTTGTAGGTCTTGCAGAATTCGAGAGCGTTGTCAACAATCGCGAACCCGTCCATAGACTCCTTTGCCAATCTCCATGAATCGTCAGAATGGCGCTTCCGTTCGACGCCATCGGCCGACCGCAGGAATTTCATGAACGCCAGCATCGCGTCGCATCGGTCGGTCCTCGCCCGGCTTTCCGGTCCGTCGACCTTCAGCTGAGCGTCTTTCGCCTCAGCGTAGCACTTGGCGGCCCTGTTCGCCCTATCATGGAACTCGTCAACAGTCTCGGATTGCAGAGCTGCCTTGTAAAGGGCGTATGCCTTCCGCTCGAGGGTGTCAGCGATTCTCTTGGATCCTTCTTTGGGAATCAGCTTCAGAGCGTTCTCATAGTCACTCGCAGCTCCGAGCCAATCGAACCGTTTCTCCTTCTCGCGGTTGAGAGGTGACTCCAGGTTGACCTTCTCTTCAGCCATATCTCCAGACGAAGGGTTAATCGCCCTTTCTCCCTATGGTCTTTTCCGAGGCTCAGACCGCTTCATCGACCGCGTAAGACTCCAATCGAGCCGATTACCCCGACATGAATGTGATTCCTGGATGCGATGGGGAGCTACTTCTCCCTACCACTGCTGCTCAGCGTGAGCGTGGCCTTGAAGCCTCCTTTTAAGCCAGGTAACACGTCGCCCGTGCCCGCCTCCAGCCAGCCCTCAATTGAAATCTCCCAAGCCACGTCGTCAGGGATCTGCTCACGGATGAGGTTGGCGAGGTCATCCAGCTTCAAGACTGTCGCGTCGATCTTGTCGTCGATCTTTCCTAATGTGCCTCTTGTGAACGCGCTCGCAGACAGTTCTTCCGTCTGTTTTAAGAACAGAGTCTTCTTTGCTTTCTTAGTCTTCCCTATCTTCTTCCTTTTCGTCTTGCCTATCTTCTTCTTCGTCTTCCCTACCATCGATTCCACCCGTACTCGTATCGTCTTTCCGTCCTTATGGTCTTTTCCTAATGTGCATGTGTACGCATATGAACCAAAGCTATCTCAGATGCTGGTCCAACTCATTTGAAGGGTATTTCACCCAGGTGGATGACACTCTCGAAGAGTGAGATACGGCTCCGAACTAACCTCAGTGAAGATCCCTATTCCCCAGACGGAACCCTTATCTGTGTGAGGATACCGTATTTGTCAAAGGAGGTTAGTGTCTCTGATTTCGCGGGCCAAGACAATCAACGTAGCGGCCATGCTGACTCCAAATCTGGCGCTAAGGGAGACTGCCGCAAAGTTCGTCTCGTATGTTGAGGCTCTGCCGAACTCAGAAGTCATTCTAGACTTCAGTAAAGTCAGAACCATCACCAGGACATTTGCGCACGAATACTGCACGAAAAAGCGTGGTCTTCGCAAACGGATTACAGAGACGAACGTCTCCCCCGATGTCGCTAAGATGTTCACAGTCGTTCAGAACGCGCGTGCCAAACGCGAGTTATGTACGCGAGTAGATTTCGGAGGCATCCCAATCGTCAATCTCTAGATTCACTGGACCGTGCATGCAGATCATTCTAGCGTTCGCTCGATGAAGAGCATCGCCGGCTCCCCACAGAAGTGGGCGAATCTTCATCTATGCACATATTTGCGCATCACGGTCCTGCAACTTCGGGCATGTTCATATAAGGAGAAATGCAATGTGCTTACCAGAGGGAAGATCGGAGAACTTCAGGTTCTGCCATCTCTCACCTCACGAACGGATCCCATGGAGGATGCCCGAAGTAGCGGCGTGTAGGAATAAGATTCTGCCGTGAAGTGAAAGGGTACCTCCATGGGAGATGATGTGTTCTTATGAGAACAGGAATCTCATGTTGCGCTCAAGGGTCGATGGCGCAGTGAGTATCTTGTAGTGTTTGAAAGGGCCAACGTCCAAGGACCTCACGACCTTTCCGGAATAAGCGATGAAATCCGCGATCCTGATGCTTCTGTTCATTGAATCCGTGGATTGATAGAACTCGAATTCTATGTTGCGCAGCGCTGCAAGCCTTTTGCAGTGGTGGAATATTCGTTTGATGTCTCCAAGTTGACTCTCTACACAACTGGTGAGGTCATAACGGCAGTTGCTTCGGCAGACTACCCGAGCCATGTTGTAGTAGATAGCTCCACATATACGTTCATCGATTTCGTGTCTACCTCTCCACTGGTTTCTGTGATAGCTCCAATCATTCGCTGTGAATCTCATGGAGACCATTCGAACATCATTCTGGTTCAATGCGTCTATCACCTTCAGGCAATCTTGCAGCGTCAGAGATCTACCCTTGGTTCTTCGGAGGTTCGGGTGATGCGCGAAGAAATCATTCAAAATCGAATCCTTTGTGTGCCTGTTGAAACTGACCATGCCGAAATGTGTTGTATTCCCAGGAGTGCCGCTCACGTCGACCACGAGCTCGATGGGAATTGCCATGCGCATTCAATGATACACTCAGTATGAAAGAGTTGTGGCAGGGTCAGCGAAGATTGTGGATCGTCTAGAACGAGGTTCAAATGGTGCAGAATGCAAACTACTCTTCAGTAGCGCATCGATTTGACTGGGATCTTCGATGATGCTCCTCACTCCGGCGGAGATCGACAACACACCGACATGCTCCGCAAAGCGACTTGGGCATTTCATCGGACAGAATCTCTCATGTCGTGCAGGGTTGGAATTTCTCAAGCTGATAGTCTCAGCGGCGAATCCTGAGCTCGAACTCCTCAGTTCCACTTTCTGCCTCAATGATCTCCCTAACGTCTTCCGTCAACGATCCTCCAGGTCCAAAACGTTGAGTGTGCGTGGACACAACTATCCTATCGACGTTCGACCGTCTGCAGATGTATCTGCCATCTTCTGACTCTTTGGAGAGATAATCAAACAACTTCTTAACTAGGTAGCCTATGCTGAGGATCCTGTAGAGTGTGTCAATGTCCATCCCTCGAAGCGACTCAGCCGCGGCAAAGACAAACTCGAGATGAAGGCTATTTCCCGTTCCGGCCGCTTGGACGAGAATCTTGATATCCTCAGGCTTGTTGAGAATCTTTCTGACCTCATTATCCCGGTGAATTACCTCGTTTGTCGCCTTCCGAACAAAGTTGTATGCCCATTGGATGTCGTTGTACTTGAGGTACTTGTATTCAATTAACACGCCAAGAGTAATTGTTTCGTTGCCTTTGCCATAATCACAGAAACCAGTCTTGGATCTTCCTCTGTCCATTTCCCCACAACCTGAGGACGGGAACACATCTCAGT
>MGWC01000045.1:0-296 GCA_001800815.1 Euryarchaeota archaeon RBG_19FT_COMBO_56_21 | reverse complement strand
CGGACAGCCACATAGATGTGCTTGCAGTTGCAGCGATACAATTCAAGTCCTAGCTTTGCGGGTGGCCTCTATGATCATCCTTATCAGATCGAACAAGGATCGGATCGCGAAGCATGGCCAAATACTACTCTGAACCAGGTTTCGAGCTTCACCTGGGGGACTGCCTGGAACTTCTTGATGACCTGGAACCTGAGTCAGTGGATATGATCTTTGCTGACCCGCCTTACAACCTGTCCAATGGAGGTTTTTCTGTGCATGCAGGGAGAAGGGTATCCGTCAACAAAGGTCCCTGGGAT
>MGWC01000044.1:20918-21529 GCA_001800815.1 Euryarchaeota archaeon RBG_19FT_COMBO_56_21 | reverse complement strand
CGGAGACCAATCGAAGGAGGAGCTGTTCGGCATGGTCAAGAATGGGCTGCTGATCAAGGGAGGCCAGTATGGTTATGTCGAGCCTGCTAAAGGGCAGTTCATGTTCAAGTGCGACGAGGCTTACCAGATCAAGAACGGCGAGGTAGGCCAGAGGTACAGGGACGCTTCGGTCATGGGTCTGATCCTCGATGTCCTCAACAACGTCAGAGGGATCGGGAACGATTTCGTGCTCGGTGACCCGGGCTACTGCGGCAAGGGTGGCCAGTCCGCGAGGACAACCGATGGAGGACCGCACGTGTGTCTTGACAACATTGTTGTCGGAGGCCTCACCTGAGGTGGTGATTCTATGGACATCGAAGCACTGGCGGAATCGGTCGTGAAGCAGGCGGTCAAACTCGGAGCCTCTGACTGCGATGTGATCGTGACGGACACGCAGGCGATCACCGCGGAGATAGAGAAGAGCTCGATGAAGCAGGCGAGCGCCGTAAGCGACCCCGGCGTGGGGGTTCGCGTGTTCATCAAGGGTTGTGCAGGATTCTCGTACTGCACTGGTCACGAACCACAGGCTGTGAAGCAGGCCGTGAGCCTCGCGGTGTCTCAGTCGAAGTCGG
>MGWC01000044.1:0-20903 GCA_001800815.1 Euryarchaeota archaeon RBG_19FT_COMBO_56_21 | reverse complement strand
ATTTCAAGGGCCTTCCCGAGAAAGCCAAACCCGCAAAGGTGGCAGGGCTATACGAGCGTAAGCTCGCGCAGCTCGGGCATGAAGATGTCGTCAGCATGGCCATCGCCATCTCTGATCAAGCAGGCGCGGACCGCAGGATAACGTCGGTGAACGCGGGCGTGAGCGTCGCTCTGGGAGATGTGGCGCTCGCGAACAGCAACGGTTTTGTCGGTTACCAGAAGTTGTCTGCCTTCGAGGCGTTCGCTGAATCCGTCGCGAAGTCCAATGACGACATGTTCTCAGGAGTGGACGGAGGATGGAGCAGGCGCTACGACGGCAAGATGCTCGAAAGGATAGCCGAGACCGCGAAGGAGCACGCGCTCCTCGGGCTCAGGAAGACCACGGTCAAGACTGGGGATTATCCCGTCATCTTGGACCCCATGGCCGCGGGATTCATCCTGGTGACTGCGCTCGGAGGGGGAGCAAACGGTGAGAGCGTCCAACGCAAGCGGAGCTTCCTTGCTGGTCGGCTAGGGCAGAAGGTGGGCTCCGAGAGCTTCTCGGTAAGAGACGACCCGACCATCGCTTGGGCGAACGGGAGCTTCTCGTTCGATGGAGAGGGAGTCCCGGCTCGTAAGAAGAATGTGGTCAAGAAGGGAATGTTGGAATCCTATCTCTATGATAGCTACTCAGCAGGCAAGGATTCTGTCAAGAGCACAGGCAATTCTTCAAGGGGAGGCTCGATGTGGACCTACAGACGGCCCCCTTCTATCTCGAGCACGAACTTGGTTGTTGAGCCAGGCGACGCGACCCTTAACGAGATGCTTCAGGACACAAAGAACGGGATCTATCTCCGAATCACCTATGACTACCCGAACTTGGCTACTGGGGAGTTCTCCGGGCTCATGATGGAGAGCTACATCATCGAGAAGGGCGAGCTGGGACCATCCATACGCCAAGCATCGATGGGAATCGACCTGATCGAGATGTTCTCTGCAATCGACCTCGTTGGCAAGGAGGCAAAGGACGCCTACGGCGTCAGGACCCCTCCAATCAGAATCTCCAAGGCCAAGATCGCCGGTTCGGGCTAGAAATCGTACTTCTGGCCGCAAACGCTGCACTGCAGGGATCTCTTCGCGCAAGAGAGGTGCAGCTGTCCGCCGCATCTGCAGGTGACTATGTCGAAGCCGGGCTTGATCCTGCCCTGGCACGAGATGCATCTCGTGACATCGGCAGCTCTGCCGACCTTGTACGGCGGTCCCGCATGGAACACATTGACGCTGTCCTCGATCTCGAATCTCTGCACCCTACCGTCAAGTTGCCGTCTGCTGACCAACTTGATCTTGATCGGGATGCTCCCGCTCTTCTTTGGGATGAGTTTGACGGCGATTTTCGCCTCGACGCCGGGTTTCAGAGCAGGCACACCCTGTGAATCAACTAGCTGGAAATCTCCCTCGACGTCCACGGTGACATCCTTCGCCACGGCCTTTCCCGTGTTCTTCACCAAGACAACGAGGTCGCTTTCGACGTCTTGCTGTAGCCCAGATGCGGATATGGATCCTCCAAGCTCGGGGGAGTAGGTTTCCATTAGCTGCTTCGCCGTGTCGAGTGCCTCGGCGACCAACTCTATGGCCGAATCGTAGTCCCTCTCCCTCTCGATGTCCGCCATTGCGATCAGACGCTCGGGCTCTCTCTTGGAGAGGCCGAACCTCCCCAGGTTCTCCATAGCGCTCTCGGCAGCGATGGAGATATCGAAATACTTCTTGTGCACCTCTTCCAGGCCGCCTATCTTGTAGTCTGCGTCCATAAGCAGCTGGAACGCCTGCGCCGTCTCCCCGTCTGCTTCAGCCTTGTGAGCCTTATCTATCATCGTCTCGATGAAGACCACGGATGCCCCCAGCCTTCTCATGCCGTCGAGCTTAGACGAGATCTCCTGTGCGAGACTCGATAGCTTCTTCGAGATCATCTCGAGGCAGGATTCCCTGCACGACATCGCCTGCTGATAGGAGAAGTCCCAGAGCTTCTCGGTGAAGGAAGTGTTCGCCACATCAAGGAGGTCCTCGCAGGCCTTCGTGTTGATGCCCATGGACTTGGCCTTCGAGATCATCAGCCTGTTCTGCTCCATGACGTCCTTGATCGATGTTTCGAATAGTAACGTGGCCTGGCTGGTGGCTCTCCTGAGCGCTTCTCTGCACTTCGAGAACCCCTGCGCCGTCAGGAATTCCTGCGCCATGTCGAGCGTCTCGTCGCACTCAGCCGTGTCGATGTCGATCTTTTTGAGCCGCTCGATGCGCTCCTTAGTAGTGCTCAGCTCAATTCTGCAGCCGTCGAGGTTGTCCCGGATCCCGTGCAGTTCGTCCCCGCTCTCTATCGCCGCGGTCATTGCCTCGACGAATTTCCCCTCACCGAGCAACCGCTCTGCAGATTCCACCAACTCGGTCAGCCTCTGGCTCCTTATGCCCTCAGAGAGAGCGTCCGTGAGCTTCTTCCTGGCAAGGTCGACCGCCCTGGCGCTGATGTCCATCTGCAGCTCGGCCCGTTCCATCTCGGCTTCCACTTTCATCGCGAGCTTCAGGGAATCTTGGTACTTGCCGTCCTTGAAGGCCTGGATGCCCTCGGAGACATACCTGTCGGCCATCCCGATCTGCATCCCCTCGCTCGAAGCCTTGTCGAGCCGTTCCTTGAACCTCTCGAGCGTGGTCCAGATCCTT
The DNA here is from genome assembly GCA_001800815.1 of Euryarchaeota archaeon RBG_19FT_COMBO_56_21. Classification (GTDB taxonomy): domain Archaea; phylum Thermoplasmatota; class Thermoplasmata; order UBA10834; family UBA10834; genus COMBO-56-21. The sequence goes on along the minus strand of MGWC01000044.1, from coordinate 18,213 downwards.
GATTTGGTGACCTCAGTTGAAGATTCAGATGACTTCCTCGCGAGTTCCAGCGCGATCGCGTACTGGTGCCTGGTGAGCGCCTCGATGGCCTGCTCCAAGAGCTCCCTTGCCTTCCCGACATCCATGTCGAGAGTCTCGGCATCCTTCAGGTTGCTTCTTGCGACCCTGATCTCGACGGCGGCCTGAGAGCTCAGGTTCTTGACATGGTTGATGTCCTCCCTGGCCGAATCAATGCACTTCAAAGCATCGGGGAAGTTACCGACCCTTGCGAGTTCGAGCGATTTGCGCACAAGCTTCTCGGGGCCGACGGTGTCCACACCGACGTTCTTCGCATCCGTCAGCAGCCGCATCAATCCCTTGGTCATCTCGGACACGGCCGCGACCATCGCTCCCCTCGTCTCCTGTTCGACCTGCTTGACGACCTTGAGAGCGTCATCGTACGCCTTCTGCTTCATGAGCTCCTTCGCGCGTGTCAAGAGCTTGGCCTGTGCGTCCACGTTGATGTTGTGGCTCTGAGCCAGGTCCAGGTTCTCCTTGGATGAGAGTATTAGCCTAGCAGCGAGGTACATGCCCAGACGCTTCTCAACGACTTCCAAGACATCGTTCAACAGGCTATCCGAGTCCTCGAGCTCTCCCCGCGAGAATGCGGCTTTCGCGGACTCGAGCATCGTTGACAGCTCCCCGATGTCCGTCTTGGTCCTCCGGGCTTCTGCCAGCAGTCCTTCTGCCTTCTGTATCTTGCTTTTCACGCCGTCGTACTTCTGTATCTCGGAGTGCAAGGAGGTCTTCGATCCGCGGACAATGTTGAACGCTTCGAGATACTCTTGCGCGTCCGCCTTTGCCCGCGCTTCTTTGAGCTGTACCCTAGCGCCATCGGTATCTATGCCGATGGTCCTTGCCTCTTCCAGGAAGTCCTTCACGGACGAGAACTCCGCTTGCATGATCTTGACCATGGCCTCGTCGGCTTGCTCCATGACCTCTCTCGCCCTCGCGGTAGCGTCATCGAACACCCTCTTCGACATCGCCCCATTCGCCCTGGTCAGGAGGATCTCGAGGTCGGAGACATCGCCTTCCATCTGTCTGACCATCTCGATTCTCGAATTCGCAGCGACGATGATCCGGTCGCATTCCGACTGACCGATGCACTCGATTGTATCGGTCACCTGCTTGAGCAGGCCATGAGCCCGGTCGAACTCGCAGGACGCAACCTGTTGCCGAGCCTCAGTTATCATCTCATTCATTTCGGGGGCGTCGGACACCTCACCGGAGTATCCCTTCACGAACTGGTCCAGGCTCGCTAGCTTGTCGCTCATGGTTCTGGTCATAGCCGCGTTGGCCGCCTCTCTGCACTGGCCCGCAAGGTTGGCGGTCTCCAGAAAGTTATCCTTGGACATGCTCTCGAGGGCCCTGTGCAGAATGCCCTCTGCTTCCGTCATGTCAGCACCGAGGTTCTTCCCAACCTTGAGCGACTTATCACAAGCATCTATGTCTGCCGTAGCTTTGTTGTGGGCGAGCTTCTTCGCGTCCGCAAGCCCCCTCTTTGAGACATTAATCGTGTCCAGATACTCCTTGTTCTCGAACTGCTTTCTGGCCTCGTTCAGAGCATCCTTCACGAGTGTGGGATCTGCGCCCATGTCCGTCGCGAACTTCAGGGCCTTGGCGAGTTCGACTATCTGGTCCCTGGCCTTGTAGAAGGTCTCGAGGGACCCGTCGACCTCCTTTCTGGCCTCGTCAGCGTACCTGATCGCTTCCTCGAACTTACCCAGCTTCAGGTGATCCCTGGAGGTGTTCAGGAGCATGATGGCCTGGGTCATGTCCACGCCGACCTTCTTGGCCAGCACGAACCTGTCCCTGGCTTTCGAGATGACGTCCAGCACGGCGTTGAATTCGGTCTGGTGGACCTTCTCGTGAGCGGTATTTAGAGCGTGCAGCGCCTCGATGTACTTCTTCTCCTTGAGCGCGGAGAACGCCTGGTCGAGGAGCTGCTGAGGAACGCTCACGTCCTCCTTCGCGTTCTTCATCTTCTTGATGGTGTCACGGACGTCGCGCGCAAGCTCCTGGAACCTCGAGGACAACGCGCTCTCCCCGTCGGCCTCTGCCTTTTTGGCGTACGAGAGCGCTTCTTTGAACTTCATCGCGGTCAGGGCGTTGGACGCCCTTTCCAAATGGGATTTCACCCTACCCATATCGGCTCCGAGTTCCTCGCCTGCAGAGATGAGCTCGTCAACCCTGGATGTGACCGTATTCACCTTGGACTTGAGATCATCACCAGCGCCCTCAAGGACCTCCTTTATCTGGTCCATGCAGCCCTCGTACTCCTGGTTCTCCAGGGCGCTCTTCGCCCTCGAGAGCTGGTCCTCGAAGATCGAGACATCGTCTCCCATGTCCTTGGCCTGCATGATTATCTCCTGGGCCTGGGAGAACTGCTGTGAAAAGAATTCGTGAACCGAGCGCTCGGCCGCATCGTACGCGGCCTTCGCGTACTTCATCGCCCCTTCGAGGTCATCCGCCGTGGCGCACTCCTTGCTTTTCTCGAGCAGGTCCTGGGCGCCCTTTGCCTCGGTCCCGCTCCCCTGGATGAGCGCAAACAATGCCAATACTGAATCGCCGACATCCCCAACTCTCTGAAGATAGGCCTTCTTCGCTTCCTCATCTGCCTTCCTTACGTTCGCAAGGGCTGCTTGATAGTCCTTGCTCGCCATCGCAGACTCAAAACCACGGAGAGTGGACACTACCTCTTCGAGGTCGACATCGCTGTCCTTACATGTATCTAGGAACTTCTGCAGCTCATCGTGCTCTCGCTCGGCGAGCTCTTTGTTCCTGCCGGCCTCTTTTGCCCTCTCTTCTAGCTGCTTTGCTAGTTGTAGCTGTCTCAGGTAATTGCCTGACAACCGTCACCAAGCTCCGGGATCGAGAACCCTTGGTCTAGGGGGATTACTGACAGGCTCGATTTCGAGTTATAATTTTTCTGAGCAGTTATAAAAGTATCGTTGCATGTATCAAGGTTGATAGAACCCTGTTGGACATGCTTTATGTTCCAGGACAGCTGGAGCGCTTGGTCAGACAGTTGTGTGTGTCAACTTTGGCGAACCGATTTGTAGACTCTGGAAGAGGGGCCAGTGGGATCATGCTATCCTGCCCAGAGCCTCCCTTGAGAGTTTCCTCGCGCTCCTTTCCAGGGACCCCAGCCGGTCATTCGAGGACTTGACGAACTCGAGGTCCGCCATGTCTTTGGTGTTGATCCTGACATTCGCGGCAGCTCCCTTGAGGGCAGCCTCCGCCAGTAGCACAGCGACAAGTATGTCGGATGACGCACTCTTTTTGCCAAGCGCGACCACTTGTGGCGCGAGTTCGAGAACCTGAGCGCAGGCGGCCGCGGTTTTGAGAGGGACCTCGGCAGCATGTCTGAGGGCGGACCCAAAGCGCCTCGTCCCCTCGGATTCGTTAGGTTGCGTCCTACTCCTAGCAGCCTCGACGACTCCGTCATAGGCCAATGCATCTTCGCGCGCGAGCGAAGTGAGCTCGTCTGAGAGTGCTAGCAGCTCTAACCGCACACGCTGGAGTTCGGGTCTATCGGCTTCGTGCTTCTTGCTCTTCGCGGTTATCCCGCACACCATTGCAAGCAGGCTTGCGGACATGGCGCCCGCAGCCGCCGAGGCCGAGCCTCCGCCTGGAGACGGCTGGTCATTGGCTAGCTCCGCACAGAACTCCTTCAATCCGGCGACGCTGTTCAGCCCCAGATTCTCCTCTCCAAGACCTGGCTGCTCGAGAAGGTTCCCGCCTTCAGGTACTTCGCCGCAAGGTCGCAGACCGCGTCAAGAGGGATAAGGCCGATTATCTCGCTCTCGGCGACCTCCACGCCTCTCTCTCCCGCTTCCTTCACAACCTCCTCAAAGACCCTCGAAAAGTGTGTGACCGTGTAGTCTGTTAAGTTCATCGATACTTGGACCATGCCTCTCGATTCGAGGGCGAACCCCAAGGCCTTGACCTTCGGCAGGCCTCCGCTGCTGGCCCTGATCTTCTTGGCGATGCTCTTGGCAACCTCGAGATCCGTCGACTTGATATTCATATTGAATGCGATCAGAGGCATCCTCGCGCCGACCGCCGTCGCCCCTGCGGTCGGATGAAGTTGCCGGGGACCATAGTCAGGATACCTCGATTCGTCAGTCACGATCGCAGTCCTAAGGCCTTCAAACTCACCCTTCCTGACGTTCTCCAGGTTCGTGCGTTCGGGGCGCTTCGCGGCGGCTTCGTAGAGATAAACTGGAATCTTGAGGTCCTTGCCAATGCGAGCACCGACTTTCTGTGCGATCTCTATGCAGTCCTCCATCGAGACTCCTGAGATCGGCACAAAAGGCAGGACGTCCAAGGCACCCATTCTGGGGTGCTGTCCCATGTGCTTGTTGAGGTCGATGAGTTCCGAGGCCGCCCTAGCACTCCTGAAAGCCGCCTCCTGAACACCGTCCTTGGACCCGGTGAACGTCACGACCGAGCGGTTATGGTCCGAATCCATCTCAACATCGAGCACCTTGACGCCCGGGACCGAGCGGATGGAATAGACGATCTTGTCGATGACCTCTTTCCTTCTTCCCTCGCTGAAGTTGGGGACACACTCCACAATTGCGGGCATTGTCGTCGGACCGGGGAGCTGAATTGCGTTGTTGTGTAAAATAACTCGCTTACTCGTCCCTCGTGGTCACTTCTTCAAGACATCGACTGCTGCGACCTTCTCGAGGATGAGTTCCGCCTCTCGCCCAGGGACGACCGTGCGGAGTTCCAGCTCCGAGATACCGAACTTTTTCAAGCTCTCGATTGACGGCCCGGTGTCGGCGTCCGATAGGGCGATCCATCCATGGGCCGGTTCAAGCCCGTTCTCTCCGAGCCACGCGACAACCATCTCCTGGGTTGAGTCGTCGACGGACATCTTCTTTATCGCCGCTCCCAGCTGCCTCTCCCCGGAAGCGTATAGAAGGGTCTCCATCGAGATCGAATCTGACGCGCCCCTGCCACTGTCAATGGCATCCTTCGCGTGGCAATATGCCGCCCTCAGGTGGTCGAGGCCGAACACCATCTCTGCTCTCAGGACCAGAACCTGGACCCCGTGCTCGGAGGCCTTCGTGACGACCTCGGACAACGCGCGCTGTCCCTCGCCCTTCCTGACCGGCACTCTCCAGGCCTTGATATGTCGGGACATCGCAGCAGCTTGGTCTTTCATCGAGCTCCTCTGCCAATCCGTCTTGAACTATAATATCATCTGTAGTCCGTGAGTGCCCTCTGCGCTTCCTCTCTCTCCACGGGCATCCCGGGCTCGGCTTGTCCGAGCTGGTTCTTGACGGCTCTCGCCATCGCCTCTCCGATAGTGGGGATCTGCTTCAGTCGGTCATAGCTGGTGTTTCTCAGATCCTCTATCGTTCTGAGGCCCCTGTTGTATAGGGCGCGCGCTCTCACTCTCCCGATGCCTCTTAGCTTCACGAGTTCGAGGAGCTCCGGCTTGATGCCGTACCTGACTCTCGTCCTCAGCTCGACGACCTCCTGAACGGCGTCCTTGTTGAACAGGTCTGCCAGCCTCGCAGTGGCATGGATCAGCCACTCGGCAAGCTCCATCTTGTTCCTGATGTCTCCAGGGCCTATCCCGAAGGTGTCCGCGATCTCGTCCTCATGCGCCTCGGAGATCCAGTCGTTGATCAGCTTCGCGGTCTTGACCTCCGAGAGGAAGAACTCGTACTTCGTCAGGTCGTCCGGCGGCTGGACGAGCAGCTGGTCGTTGACCTCGTTCTCGAAATCCTCTATCCACTGATAGTCCGACTGCTTGAGGTAGAGTACCTGCATGTCTGGGACTGAGCAGACCGCGTGCAGGAGACCGAAAGACCTCCCAGGCTTGAAGTTCGTGAGCGCATCCCGGATCATCGCCGCCGACCGCGGGTCAATGTAGAGGTCGCTCACCGCTCTTCCGAACGCAGTCGCCCTGAGTGGCTCATCTTCGTTGAGCATCTTCTCCTTCTGGAGCATGGTGAGCACATTTGAGATGGCATCGTTGAGGAACCTTGCATCAGTCTGGTGCGCAAGGAAGGTCTTCTGGAAGAAAGCTTCGAGTTCCGCCTGCGTCCTCGCGGCTTTCGTCGCCACGAGGGCGAGCACATGGGACCGGATTGCGGGCTCTGTGCCCAGCTTCGAGTAGATGTCCTCGTTCTCGCCCAGTAGGTAGGTGTCCAGGAGCAGGTCCTTCTGCTCATCGTCCTTCGCGACTAGGATGGCCTCCCCGTACTTGTCGAACCTGGGCCTGCCCGCCCTGCCGCACATCTGCTTGATCTCCAGCACTGGTATGGTCGTGTATCCTATGTTCGAGTCGAACCTTCGGACATCACGCACGACCACCGTCCTTGCGGGCAGGTTGATGCCTGCTGCCAGCGTGGGCGTGGCGACGATGCATCTCAGAAGACCGATCTTGAAAGACCGTTCGACGAGCTTCCTCTGGGCACTCGTGAGCCCGGCGTGATGAAATGCGCACCCGTTCTTGATGGACCTGCCCAACTTGCTCCCCATGTGGGTGGGCTCGTCCTGCTCGCTCACCAACTGCTTGGCAATCTTGCCGAGCTCGTCGGATTTGAAATCCTCGGATCGTTTGACGACTTCTCCGAGCTGCCCCGCGAGCGCCTCGCTGGATTTGCGGGAGTTGACGAACACCAGACACTGTCCACCGGACTGCAAAGCCTGCCTCACGATGCTGTGGACCGGTTCGTCATCGTCTGTGAGCACCCGCTTCGTGTTGTCCGTGAAGAAGACCTTCCCGTTCAGGTAGACACCAGTTTTCAGAGGAACAGGTCTCCAATCGCTTTCGACAAGAACCGCGTCCAGCCATTCGGCGATCTCCTTGGCGTTCTTGACAGTCGCGGAGAGCGCTATGATCTGCGCCGTCGGGTTGAATGTCTTGAACTTGACCAGCGTGACTTCCAGAGTCGGCCCTCTCTCAGGATCGTTGATCAAGTGCACCTCGTCTGCGACGACCACAGAGAGCTGCTCAAGCCATTTCGAGCGGTGCCTCAGAAGGGAGTCCGCCTTCTCGGAGGTCGAGATCACTATGTCATACTGGTGCAACTTGGGGTCAACCTCGTCGAGATCTCCTGTCGACTCGCCCACTTTGATGCCCAGATCCTCGAACTTGGATAGATCTTCGAACTTCTCGGAGGCCAATGCCTTCAGAGGTACAATGTACAGCGCCTTCCCTCCCCTGAGAACCGCCTGTAGCATCGCCAGGTACGCGATGAGGCTCTTGCCGGAGGCAGTTGGAATGGCGAGAACTAGATTCTTCCCCTCAAGGGCAGGACGGATAGCCTGTTCCTGCGGAGGATAGAGATTCTCAATGCCGTCCTCCTGGAGCTTCTTGACTATCCTCTTGTCGAGGTCGAGCTCATCTACCCTCATAGGGTCGCCACCATGACGTTCGCCGCAATAATACTTGCTCGCGGGGCATTAGAAAGTAGCCTTTACACGCAACATGAGAAAGTATCATATCGTTCCACTGGCTCGAGTAACAATCTGGCTCACCCTCGGCACAATCCTTATTTAGCTCCAGGCATAATAGCTTGGACAGTCAGATTTATGGCAGTTGTTGGTGCCACTAATGACCACTAGTGATACTTGGAGCTCGACCCTTGGTCTTCCGGACATCGAGGACTGGATGAAGGCTCAGAAGTTCGAGACCACGGCGGACGTCAAGATACCTCCACAGCTGGTGGACCAGGTCATCGGCCAAGACGAGGCCGTTATCGTCATCAAGAAGGCTGCTGAGCAGAAGCGGCATGTCATACTCATAGGAGAGCCCGGAACCGGCAAGTCGATGCTGGCGAGGTCCATGGTCGACTTCCTCCCGAAGGGCGAGCTCCAGGACGTCATCGCCTATCACAACCCGGACGACAACAATGAGCCGAAAGTCAGGATCGTCCCCGCGGGCAAGGGCAAGGAGATAGTTCACGCCCAGAAGCTAGAAGCGGAGCAGAAGAAGGCGCAGCGCAACTCCTCGTGGGTCATGTTGGTCGTCATGCTCGTGGCCCTCGGAGTAGTCATATCGTGGGTTCAGCAGGATCCAATGCCTCTGCTCATCATGGTGGCTTTGGGCGTTATTCTGCTGCTTTTCGTCCGAGGGTACTCACAAAGGCGTGAAGCCATCATCGTTCCGAAGCTGCTGATCACTCACAAGCTAGACGAGCCGCCACCGTTCATAGATGCGACGGGGGCGCATGCAGGTGCACTATTGGGTGACGTCAAGCACGACCCGTTCCAGAGCGGAGGCCTTGAGACTCCCGCTCACGAGAGGCTCGAGCCAGGTGCGATACACAAGGCGAACAAGGGAGTCCTGTTCATCGACGAGATCAACATGCTACGCATCGAGAGCCAGCAGAGCTTGCTGACCGCTCTCCAGGAGGGTGAGTTCGGCATACTCGGCCAGAGCGAGAGGAGCTCGGGCGCGATGGTCAAGAGCGAGCCGGTTCCCTGCGACTTCATACTCGTCGCCGCGGGCAACCTGGACGCTGTCGGCGGCATGCACCCTGCTCTGAGGTCAAGGATCAGAGGATACGGCTACGAGATCTACATGCGGAGCACGATGCCAGATACCGAGGAGAACCGCCAGAAGCTCATCAGGTTCGTCGGCCAAGAGGTCTCCAAGGACAAGAAGATCCCGCACTTCAACAAGGGCGCCGTCGCCGAGATCATCCGTGAATCTCAGAGAAGGGCGGGAAGACGTGGAATGCTCACACTCAGATTGCGCGAGCTTGGTGGGCTCGTCAGGGTAGCTGGGGACATAGCTACTGAGAAGGCGGCCCCCGTCGTCGACGCGCAGCACGTTATGGACGCCAAGAAGATCGCGCGGTCCCTGGAGCAGCAGGTCACGGACAGGGCCGTCGAGCGCAGGAAGGACTACAGGCTCGCCATAACAGAGGGCGCGGTTATCGGCATAGTCAACGGGCTAGCGGTTCTGAACGCAGAGTCGTCCATGGCGGAATACTCAGGTATCGTCACTCCCATTGTTGCCGAGGTCACGCCCGCCCAGACTAAGGAGGGCGGGAAGATCATCGCGACCGGCAAGCTTGGCGAGATCGCCCGCGAGTCTGTCCAGAACGTGTCCGCACTGATCAAGAAGTACACAGGCCAGGACATCACAAACCATGACATTCACGTGCAATTCATAGGCACATACGAGGGGATCGAAGGGGACAGCGCATCCATCGCGGTCGCCACGGCGGTCATCTCTGCTTTCGAAGAGATAGAGGTCGATCAGTCCTGTGCGATGACGGGAAGCCTGAGTGTGCGTGGGCAGGTGCTTCCGGTCGGTGGCGTCACCGCCAAGATCGAGGCGGCAGCAGAGATGGGCCTCAAGAAGGTCCTCATACCTGAGGAGAACATGAAAGACGTTCTCCTGGAAGACAAGTACATCGGTAAGATTGAGGTCGTGCCGGTGCGCACGCTGAACGATGTGATCTACCACGCGCTTGTCGGCGCTCGGAAGGAAGGGCTCCTGAAGAAGCTGGCTTCGCTCGTCGCATCGAAGCGCACGGTCACCCCGGTTCCGGGACCGGATAGGGCAGCGGCCCATTGACATGAGGTGTTCTTTTGCGCGGGCTTTTGGTAGGAAGGTTTCAACCTTTCCATAAAGGCCACCTCTCGGTCATCCGTGAGGCTCTCAAGAAGGTGGACGATCTCATCGTTGTGATTGGGAGCGCTGAGGACTCTCACACGGACAAGAACCCATTCACGGCGGGCGAGAGGTTCCAGATGCTCCTTTCGTCTCTGACACTGGAGGAGCGGAAGAGGATCATCATCATCCCTTTGCGCGATGTGAACCGGTTCTCGGTCTGGGTGAATCATATAGAATCCTACGTTCCACCGTTCGATGTCGTTTTCTCCAACAGCGACCTCACGCGGTCGCTCTTCAGCCAAGCCGGTTACGAAGTGGCCACTACGAAGGCCTACAGCCCGAAGGAGTACTCGGCGACTGAGATAAGGCGGCGGATAGTCGCGGGGGAGAAGTGGAGGCACCTTGTACCACAGCCCGTTGCTCGGATGCTAGAAGCGCTGGACGTGAAGCAAAGGCTTCTCGATGCTGGTATGGAACCTCCGAAATCAAGGAGCGGATGCCGTGCTCGCTGAAGAGATCGGGCAGATGCTGAGGACCAGGAAACTCACGCTCGCAACTGCGGAATCTTGCACAGGGGGCAAGATGGGTGATCTGATCACCGAGGCCGCAGGTAGCAGCGACTACTACCTCGGTGGAGTCGTTTCGTACAGCAACGACGCGAAGATCAAGTTGCTCGGCGTGGACAAGAAAACCCTGTATGCGAAGGGTGCGGTCAGCGAAGAGGTCGCGGTCGAGATGGCCGAAGGCGCGCGTAAGAAGCTCGGTGCGGACATTGGCGTGGGGATCACAGGCATCGCGGGTCCGATGGGAGCGACTCCATCGAAGCCTGTTGGATTGGTATACATCGCCGTCAGCTCCGCGAAGGGAAGCCTGTGCGTCGAGAATCGCTTCCAAGGGTCGCGTCATGATGTGAAGAAATTGTCCGCTGAGACGGCGCTGGTCATGCTCAAGGATTTCATCGGAACGAAGCACGGATAGGAAATTCTGCTCCCGAGTCGATGTTTCGGGCAACGAAGATTCTTATACTAACATTCCGATTTTATTACGCGCGACGCACACGCGCGAAGGCTAAGGCTTTCTCATGTCAGAAGGGGATGTTCAGAGGATGCCCACTGGAGTCGCCGACTTCGACTCCATCCTCCAAGGCGGCCTGCCAAAAGGCTCGGTCGTTCTACTGCTAGGAGACGTTGGAGGGGGCGGGCTAGAGTTTGCGCTCACATCTGCCGCGAAGATCGGGATCGTCAAGGAGTTCCCCGACACGAGGAGCTTCATGCTCGGGGATGCTGGCAAGGCCGGCGTGCTCCCAGACAAGATCAGCTATGTGACCTTCTCGCGATCGAAGGAGGATATTCTGCAAGAGGTGAAGTTGTCGTTCAACAAGGACTTCTACGAGTCGCTGAAGGGCACACTCCTCTTCAAGGATTTCTCCAAGGACTATTTCGTGCACACCGTCGTTCCGACCAATTGGCTGGATTCAGAGGAGTCGGGCCTGTTCTCGGACAAGAAGAACGACGGACTTCTCGAATCGATGGCGGACTTCTTCGACGTCAATGCCCCGAACAGCCTCGTGATAATCGATTCCCTGACAGATCTCGTGGTCTCTGAATCCATCAATTTCCAGGACGTTATTGCTCTTCTCAAGGGCGTCCAGAGGATGGCCAAGAAGTGGGGCGCGGTGTTCTACGTCATGCTCACGGACGAGATCCTGGACAGGAAGAGACAGCAGATGGTCATAGACAGCGTGGATGGAGTGCTCAAGTTCGAGTGGGCGCGGTTCCACCACACATCGAAGAGGCAGCGCTACCTGTATGTCGAGAAGTTCATGAGCGTGCTGCCGCACCTGGACCAGGAAAGGATTGCCAGGTTCGCTACTCTCATCACGGCCCAGAGCGGGTTTGTGGTGATAAACACAGAGCGCGTGGGATGATCACATGCAAGCAACTGGAAGGGTCAAGACTGGAATAGACGGCCTGGACGAGATGCTCCAGGGAGGGCTGCCGGAGAATCATATCGTGGTCGTAATGGGTTCTTTCGGGACGGGCAAGACCACCCTGGGTCTCCAGTTTCTGATGGAAGGACTCAGGAAGGACGAGCCGTGCATATTCATCTCGCTTGAGGAGGACAAGGAATCCGTTGCCAGAAACGCTGCGGCGTTCGGCTGGGACATCTCAGAGGCCTTGGAGAAGAAGAAGCTGGGATTGTTCAAGCTGGAGCCCTCCGATGCCAAGACTACAATCACACGAATCAAGAGCGAGCTCCCCAAGTTCGTCAAAGGGTTCGGGGCTAGGAGAGTCGTGGTGGATTCGGTATCCTTGCTCAACATGCTCTTCGCCGACGAGAACGAAAGGCGGGCGAATCTGTTCAATCTCTGCCAACTGCTTCGTTCGACAGGCGCTACCACGATGCTGACGGCAGAGGTGAAGGACGAGAACCCGAGATCCTCCCGGGACGGTCTCGCCGAGTACACGGCTGATGGCGTCATCCTACTGCAGTCGGACGAGAGCAAAGAAGGCGGCGAGGTCCAGCTCACGATACGGATACTGAAGATGCGACGGACCGGGCACTCAAGACGAGTCAAGCCCTACTCGATCACCGACAAGGGAATAACCGTACACGCAGGCGCAGACGTGTTCTGAAGCTCCTATGACTTTCCGATCAAGGAGCCCTTCAGGACATCCTCCATCTTCTTGTCGTCGCTCTCCGCGAGCCTGTCCCATTTCGAAACCAGTTCCTGGTTGATGACCCCACCGAGCCTCCTCAAACCCTCGGTGATCAGATCATCGGTTGGGTGGGTGAAGTTCAATCTCATCGTGCTCAACCCGTCCCTGGGATCCGCGAAGAACGCTCTCCCCGTCACGAAGGCGACTCTCTTCTTGAGGGCTTTCTTGAGGAGCTCCGATGAGTCCGTGCCCTCGGGGAGATTGACCCATAGGAACATGCCTCCTTCGGGTCTGGTCCACTTGATACCGTCTGGCATGAACTCGTCCATCCCATTCAGCATGAGGGACATCTTGCGGCTGTAGATCTTCTTGATTTTCTCGATCTGGGGATCGATGTGTCCACGCACGATGTACTCGTGCGCGATCCTCTGGCCGATCACGTTCGTGCACACATCCGTCGACTGCTTCGAGATCACGAGCTTCTTGAGGATGTCCTCTGGAGCGATCATCCATCCGACCCTGAGTCCGGGCGAGAGTATCTTGGAGAAGGTGCTCATGTACACTACCCGGTTCTCGTCGTCGTAGCTCTTTATCGGGCGGAGGTGTTCTCCGACGTAGCGCAACTCACCGTACGGGTCGTCTTCGAGTATGATGAAATCGTACTCTGATGCGAATTCGACCAGCTTCTTCCTGTTCTTCTCGGGCATCGTGACCCCAGCAGGGTTCTGGAAGTTCGGCAGCGCATAGACAATCTCTGGCGGGTTGGATCTCTTAGCGAGCTTCTTGATCCGCTCCTCGAAGATGTCCATCCGCATGTTGTTCTGGTCGATAGGGATTGATTCGAAAGTGGCCTGAAGCGCACCAAACCCAGTGAGGGCCGCTAGGTATGTCGGAGCAGTGACTACAACCGTGTCGCGCGGGTCTATGAAGAGCTTGCCCATTAGGTCGATGGCTTGTTGCGACCCGCTGACTATCAGCACCTCCTCTTTGGTACAGTCAATGCCTTTCTTCTTCATCCGGCCGGCCACTGCTTCCCGGAGTGGAGCGTAGCCTTCAGTGATGCCGTATTGGAGCGCCTGTCCGCCATCCTTTTTCAGGACGTCGTTGAGGATCTCCCTTATGAGCTCCGCAGGGAAAGTCTCAGGATTTGGGAATCCGCCAGCGAAAGAAATCATGTCCGGAACCTGAAGGAGCTTCAACAGCTCCCTCACTTCAGAGGCCCTCAACTCCTTGGTCCTGTCGGAAAAATGCCTCGTGAGATTGATGGCCATCCCGCCTTCCTCTGCGGGCCTCATTAGAGGTTGCTCGCATCATAATTGTTTTCAGCATACCAAGCAACCATGCGTGGGAGGAGAGCGGGATGATGTCGCGAGTCAGTGCGTGCCATCATACCAAAACCCTTAAGAGCAACTACGGCCTACAACGCGACTGGTCAGATGAAACTCATACGCCAGGGGAAAGTGAAAGACGTCTACGATGTCGACGCGCACGCGTTAGAGTTCCTTTTCTCGGACAAGATCTCGGTCTTCGACAAGACGATCCCCTCGCTCATACCCAACAAGGGCGAAAGCCTGTGCAGATCGAGCGCCTTCTGGTTTCAGGTCGCCCGATCAGTCGGCATCAAGACCCACTTCAAGGAGCTCATTCCACCGAACAGGATGCGTGTAGAGAAAGTACAGATACTCGAGTACTCCAAAATCAACAAGAAGACCACCAACTACCTGATCCCGCTTGAGGTCATATGCAGGCACTACGTGGCTGGCTCGCTATGGGACAGAATCAGGAGCAAGGAGCTCAAGCCTGCGAAGATCGGCCTCAAGGAGGGCAAGGAGGTCAAGTACGGCGACAAGCTTCCTGAGCCGTACATCGAGGTCACTACGAAGCTCGAGAAGGTCGACCGCCTCCTGACGAAGAAGGAGGCCCTCAAGATCTCGGGCCTCACGAACACCGAGTATGATTCCATCGTCAAATCGGTCCTCAGCATCGACGAAAAGATCGCCGAAGAGGTCGAGAAGCGCGATCTGATCCACGTCGACGGAAAGAAGGAGTACGCCTTCGACGACCAGCGCGAACTCATGATCGTGGACACATTCGGTACCGCGGACGAGGACCGCTGGTGGGACTGGGAGAGCTACTCGAAGGGGCAGCCGGTCGAGCTGAGCAAGGAGAGCGTCCGGCAGTACTACAGGCAGTTGGGATACTACGATAAGCTGATGGAGGCCCGGAAGATGGGCAGAGCTGAGCCGAAGATCCCAGCTCTTCCAGAAGCGAAGATCAAAGAGGTCTCAAACCTCTATATCGACATGTTCGAGCACATCACGGGCGAATCCTTCAGGTGAGCGCACACTTTTCTGTAGCCTTGCGAAAGATTAATGGTTCAGGCCAACTACTGGACCGGTCGAATGGAATTCCACGGCATCGAGGACTTCATGTTCTATCTGAAGGGGCGCTACGACCTCAGCGAGCGCAAGCAGGAGTGGCGCGCGCTCACCGGGAGGAACCACCTGAAGTCCGAGTTCGACACCTTCATCTTCACCGACGACAAGGTCTTCCAGATCAAGGCCAAGGAGATCGCTCCCAAGAAAATGGCCGCCGTCGCGTCGGAGGTCGGAGGGCCGTCCCCGGACCTGCTGGAAGTGATCAGGGGAGGGTCGCCCGTACCACTGAACGTAATCGCGCGTTCGCCGTCCGCGTACTCTGTCGTCATGTTCGGCATGCAGCAGTACTCGTCGGACATCTCGGACCTGCTCAGAAGAGAGTACTATTCGTCCAAGCAAGATCAACTAGAAAGAGACATGCAAAGGGGTTTGGACGTGCTCCTGCAGAGGCCTGAGTACAGGCGCGCCTACAGGAGCCTCAGCGAGTCCCAGGAAGGTTACTTCGCCTAGACCATCTTGCCGTCTAGATACTGCTGGTATCCCCCGAGGTCCAGCAATCCGTGGCCCGAGAAGTTCAGGGCTATGATCTTCTTCTCGTTCTTCTTCTTGGCCTCGAGCGCCAAGTCCACCGCGGCTTTTATCGCGTGGGCTGTTTCGGGCGCGGGTATGATCCCCTCGGCCCTGGCGAACATCATGGCGGCGCTGAAGACCTCTTTCTGCTGGTATGCGACTGCCTTGACGACCTTCTTGTTGACCAGTTGGCTCACCGTCGGCGCCGCCCCGTGGTATCTCAATCCGCCTGCGTGTATTGGCGAGGGCACGAAGTCGTGGCCGAGTGTGTACATGAGGAGCAACGGGGTCATTCCCGCGGTGTCTCCGAAGTCGTACTCGTACTTGCCGTTAGTCAGGCTCGGGACGACCGTCGGCTCAACAGCGATGAACTCCGTATTCATCTTCTTCTTGAGCATCTGGCCTATTGCGGGGAATGTGAATCCCGCGAAGTTGGATCCGCCTCCGACGCAGCCGATCATGTAGTCGGGTTCCTCGTCGAGCTTCTTGAATTGCAGCAGCGTCTCCTCGCCGATGATCGTCTGGTGCATCATGACGTGGTTCAGGACGCTTCCGAGGCTGTACTTGGTCTTGCCATCCTTGAGCGCCATCTCCATGGCCTCGCTGATGGCTATGCCCAGCGAGCCTGGATGATTCGGGTCCTTCGCGAGCATCTTCTTGCCGAACTCGGTCAGGTTGCTCGGCGATGGGCTGACGTCTGCCCCGTACACGCGCATCATCTCCCGTCTGTAGGGCTTCTGGTCGTACGACGCGCGGACCATGAACACCTTGCACCCCAGCCCGAAGTGGTTGCAAGCGAGGCTGAGCGCGGTGCCCCACTGTCCTGCACCGGTCTCGGTCGTCAGGTTCTGCACGCCCTCCTTCATGTTGTAGTACGCTTGTGGGAGCGATGTGTTCGTCTTGTGGCTGCCCGCTGGGCTCATGTCCTCCCGCTTGAAGTAGATCTTCGCGGGGGTCTTCAGTGCCCTCTCCAGCCCGACGGCCCTCTGTAACGGGCTCGGCCTGTTGACCATCATGTATCCCTGGAGCACTTCCTCCGGGATGTCGATGTAGCTGGCCGAAGCCATCTCTTGGGCTATCAGCGCCTTCGGGAACAGCGCCTCCAAGTCCGTCGGCGAGATCGGCTTCTTCGTCTCGGGGTTGAGAGGAGGAGCTAGCGGCTCCGGAAGGTCAGGCAGGATGTTGTACCATTTCCTAGGCATCTCTTCAGCTGTCAGTTCCGTCTTTACGGGCTTCACATGAATCCCTCTGGAAACCATGACATGCTGTACAATATATATCTTTTTCGAGCAGTAATGAACAAACATGTACTGAAACAGGGGCTCTAGTGCATATTTCTGTACAGCAAACTGGTCACTTCAGATAGATTAGTCGTTGGTGCTTCTGGTCCCAGATCCAGTCGTCTTCGGTGGCCGCGTCCTCGCGCTTCGTGATCATGTTGTCTAGCTTCGCGTCGAGGTCGTCCGCTTCGTGCACTGCGAGCGCCTCCGGGAACAACGGTTCCACGGGGGAGCCCCACTCCTTCCTTCCATGGTGCGAGAGCAGTATGTGCCTTAGCTTCGAGGCCGTCAGCTCGGGGAATCCTTCTATCTCGGCTATCCGCCGGATGAGCTCATGATCCCCAAGGATGATGTGACCGACAAGGTTGCCGTCCTCGGTCATTGTGATGTTGCTCGTCACCTTGAAGCTCTGTACCTTCCCGATATCGTGCAGGAGTGCTCCGGCGACCACCAAGTCCCTGTCAAGCTCTGGGTGCTGCTCAGCGACGCGGATGCACAACTCTGTCACGTTGATGGTGTGATGCAGCAGACCTCCGACCGCAGCGGAGTGCAGGGTGATGGATGCGGGACTGGCTGCAAAATCCTCCATGAACCTTTCATCCTTGAAGAAAGCAATCAGGAGCTTCCTCAGGCTGTCGTCTTTGACGTTGTAGACGAGCTCCGCCAGCTTGCGCTTCAGGTCGTCGATGTTATCATATGACCGGATCAGCTGGGAGAGGTCGTACTGCCCTTCGGGCAATCTGGAAATGGATCCTCCGTTCTTCTCGCTGACGGATATCTCGAGCGCCCCCTTGTACTCGGCCACTTCGCCTTTGACATTGACCACCTGCTCCCTGTCAAACGAGGCGAATATGCGCTGGACCGCCTGCTTGTCCTGGCCTCCCCAGTACTTGACCGTTATCTGGCCGGACTTGTCGGCGACTCTGAACTCGAACATCGAGCCGTACTTGTAGTCGGAGACTGGCTTCTTGTAGTTCACCGAGAAGTAGCTGTCCACTCGATCGCCCGGTTTGAGCTCGCTCACGAGCTGCTTGGATCCCATAGGTTTTCTCTCCCTAGTCTGACCGTTCGCAGTCTTCGCTATGGGCAACGGTATGTATATTCTTCTTATTGTGGGTGCGCCGTAAGTCCTGTTCCTGAGTTGGCGGACAGCGGTATGCTCAATCACCATCCCCGCGTCCGTCTCAGGAGTGCTGGTGTTGCAGGACATCCGGCCGCACACGGACGCGGATCCCTCATCGGGATGACATGATATCGGATTGCGTGTAGACTACGTCAGGCCTTCGCGAATCTCCGCCTCAGGTTCTTCTCGAGAGCTGCCTTCTTCTTGGGGTTCGCGAACCACGTCTTCATCTCTTTCGATACTGCAGGACAATGCTCGCCAGACTTTCCCACAGTCCTTGCGATCTCCAGCTCTATGTCCTTCGCGTTCTCTCTGGTGACCTTGATGCCGAGCGCGACAAAATAGCCCTTCTTGTCCAAATGCCAGATGAAGCATGTCATGGCTTCACCATCCTGAGGAGTTCGGCCATGCGCGTGCCCAGTTCGCGGGCGCTCTTGAGGCCCTCCTTGTCCTTCCTGATGTCGCCTCTATCATTTGCCGTGCCCATGGCGCCGAAGAGCCCTCCGCTGGGGTTGGCCGCGATCATCCCCTGGAACGCGAAGAACGACATGATCTGGAGGATTGCGTA
>MGWC01000043.1:7646-7873 GCA_001800815.1 Euryarchaeota archaeon RBG_19FT_COMBO_56_21 | reverse complement strand
CAAGGCGCTGATCGCGGCGCTCGAGGGAGTGAACATAGACGAGGCCATTGCCACAGCGGTGGCCGCGCCAGTCGCAGCCGCACCCGCTGCCGGACCCGCGGACAAGAAGGACGACAAGAAGAAAGAGGAGAAGAAGGAAGAGAAGGGAGTAACAGAGGCAGAGGCCGCAGCTGGGCTCAGCGCGCTCTTTGGCTGAACTCGCCTCTTCTTTTTCAAACCTCTTACTC
>MGWC01000043.1:2544-7590 GCA_001800815.1 Euryarchaeota archaeon RBG_19FT_COMBO_56_21 | reverse complement strand
GCACATCTGCTGCAACGATGAGTTCGGAGTTCGCGGAGACGGAGGAAGGAGACACTCTGCGCTGGGTTCAGCCAGTTGCCGGAAATCGATATCATGAGCTCAGGTCACCCAAAGGTGTTCATGCCAAACTCAAGTGGAAGGGAATGTACGGATCCCTGGCCTATGTATTGACCGGCGACGACATATTCACTCTCAAACGCGCGGGGTTTCTAGACCCGCATGTGACTGTCAGAAGAAAGAAGGCGACCTCGGATCTTGCTGAGTTCGATGTGGATCTCGGCATCACGGGGACCATCGCGTTTTGTGACGGCCCAACATTCGAAGTGAAGAGACCGAGCATGCTGAGAAGGCGATGGGTGGTCGTGAACTGGAACGAAGAGCCTCTGATGACCATCAAGAACAAGGGCGGCGGTAAGTTCGCCGCGGAGGTATCGATTTCAGCCGATCCCCGGCGTACCGACTTCCTCTTGCTCTTGAGCGCCATCGTCTGGTATGCATTCATACTAAGCTCTGAGGAGTGGCAAGGAGAGCCAAAGGGACCGAGCGCCAGCGACGTATCTCCCGTCGTCTGATGGATCCGTGCTCGAGGCGGTCACTCCTGCTCAAGCATCTTGTTGACTTCTTTCTCAAAGAGTGAAACGATCTCGTGACCTATCTCTTTCCTCAGCTCTGGCGGAACGAGCTCAATCCCTATCTTCGCTCCGACCTTGCCGATCTTGAGCACGGCGTAGGCTTCGTGTATCTTCGCCTCCATCAGGTCCTTGACGGCCTCCTTGAGCTCCTTTCTCAGCTCTGGACTGGCATCGAGCTTCTCCTTGATCTGTCTCTTGACCTCATCCTTGACAAGGTCCTGGATCGCTTCGACCAATAGAGTCTCCGAGCTGAGCATCGTGCGGGTGCCCTTCAGAACGCTGCTGATGATGTCTCCGTCGCTAGCCATTCTCTCCCCTCCAACGACAGCGTTGATACCTTAAATCGTTTGCCCTTCAGGGAAGTTTCACACCGCCCAGGCGAATCTCTTAAAATATGGCCATCGCCATAGCGAGACCGATTTCCAGAAGCTGACACTTATGTGGGAGACCACTGGCAAGAGCGTATTCAAGGACCAGCGGACATTGTCATTCGACTACGTGCCCCCGAAGTTGGTCCACAGGGAGGGGCAGATGAAGAGGCTCATCATGCTCTACCGGCCGGTGGTCGAATCCAACTTCGCGCAGAACGCTGTTCTGACGGGCAGCGTCGGCACGGGAAAGACCGCCACGGCCAAGCGGTTCTGCATGGACCTGAAGGACTTCGCGGAGAAGCAGCAGAAGGCGGTGGACTGGGTCCTCGTGAACTGCAGGCAGCGGAACAGCGAGTCGAGCGCGGTCCTGCATATCGTCAACCACTTCCAACCGAATTTCCCTGACAGAGGGTTCTCGATCACCGAGATGCTCCGCATACTAAGGAAGGACCTCGAGAAGAGGAAAGTGCACCTCATAGTCGTGCTCGACGAGGCCGACATGCTCCTGAAGAAGGCCGGCTCAGACATAATCTACAAGCTCACGAGGTTCGGGGAGGAGAAGATCGACAGCAAGGAGCTAGTGTCGCTGATCCTGATCTCGCAGAAGAACGTGTTCGACATGCTCGATGAGAGTTCTGCGAGCACCTTCAAGCGCACCAATGTGATCGAGTTCGGGAAGTATTCCACGGATGAGCTGTGTGACATAGTCACGCAGAGGGCGGAGCTCGCGCTGCACGACAGAGCGATCGACAAGGATGCCATCGATATCATCGCCGAAGTCTCCTCGGAATGGGGCGACGCGCGGTTCGCCATCGAGATCCTCGAGAAGGCAGGGATGCTCGCGGACGAGGAGAGCGCGGGCAAGGTCAACGTCGAGCACGTGCGGGCCGCGAAGGCAGAGGCGTACAGCTCGATCACCGAGTCAAAACTTATCGGACTTGATAATCACCAGAAGCTAGCGCTCCTAGGCATAGCCCGTGCTTCCAGAGGCAAAGCCTATATAACGACCGGCGACGCGGAAAAGGCCTACAAGGTGGCGTGCGAGGAGTATGAAGAGAAGCCAAGGGCTCACACCGCTTTCTGGACGCTGATGAAGGACTTGGACATGCTGGGCGTGGTCAGCGCCAAGAAGAGCGGCCCCGGGATATCCGGCAAAACCACCGTGATAACCCTGCTCGACATTCCTGCAAAAGTGCTAGAGGCCCGAATTCGAGAAATGCTCAAAAAGTGACAGCGTTTGGGCGGCTGACTGGGTAGTGTTCTTTAAGTCAGAATGTATAAATACCGCGGCATCCGTGATGCCTTCGTCAGGGAGGGTTGGCTGATTTCAATCGGTGACAGGCCAGCCATTGAGCTAATCCGAATTGAGGAAGGATTGTGCTACATTGTTAGGGAGCGCAAGCCTTTCCTCGCCTACAAGCTGTTCGAATCGAACATATCGGATCAGATCCCCGGACTGTGCGTGACAAGACAATTCCCCGACAAGGTCAAGGAGATCTTCGATTTCAGGGACTCACGGATTCTCTGGTTGAGCCACACGCCGGGCAAGGACCACCACAACCCCACGAGCATTGGTACGCTAGCTACGGTCATATCCTCGTTCATCGAGAGGTACAAGCGCTGCATCGTGCTGATCGATGGGCTCGAGTACCTGGTGATCAACAACGGCTTCCAACAGGTCCTCCGGTTCGCGGAGCACATCAACGAGCAGGTGATGCAGAGCCGCTCGACAGTGCTGATCCCCATCAGCCCCAACGCGTTCAGCGAGAAGGAGCTGGCGCTTCTCGAGAGGAATGTAGAGGTCATCGAACAGCCCGCGATGAGTGTCAACCTCGAGAAGGACTTCTCGCAGCTGATCGACGAGTACAGATAGGCTCGGGACCGGCAGATTCTCAGTGTCTTTCTGCGCTTGACACGCCCATTACGTCGCCAAAGCTTTTTCGTGGACTAACTGATGCAGCCCCCATGCAAAAGACCCCGATTCACGAAGAGCATATCAAGCTCGGCGCGAAGATGGTCTGGTTCGCCGGCTGGGACATGCCCATCCAGTACACCAGCATAATCGACGAGCACATGGCCGTTCGGGGAAAGGCGGGCGCGTTCGATGTCTCCCACATGGGCGACTTCTTGATCCGAGGAAAGGGGGCGGGAGACTTCGTCAACAGCATCTGCACGAACGACGTGCAGGCGCAGCCGGTCGGCAGATGCGTGTATGCGCACGTTTGCGACGACCAGGGCAGGATACTGGACGACACGATCGTCACCGTCCTCGGGGACGACGAGTACCTCATGGTCCCCAACGCAGCCACGACCCAGAAGATGGAGAAGTGGGTCCGAGGGCACATGCACGGCCCTGAACTGCAGAACATGTCCACCGAGTTGGCGTGCATCGCGGTTCAGGGACCGGTTGCCAAAGACGTCATGGCCGCCATCACATCTACAAATCTCTCGACTCTGAAGAACTTCTGGGGAGGGTTTTACCAGCTGGACAAGATCGACAGCCAGAACACGAAACTAGTGACCGATTTGCTCCACGGACGGGGACATAAGCATGGCCCCGGAGTCTCGGCTTTTGTCTCTAGGACCGGATACACGGGAGAGGACGGGTTCGAGATCGTCTGCGAGAACGCGGACGCAGTCGCAGTCTGGAGAGCTGTGCTCGACAAAGGGGCTCCTTTGGGGCTGAAGCCAGTAGGCCTGGGGGCAAGAGACACTCTCAGGCTCGAGAAAGGGCTGCTTCTCTCAGGGACGGACTTCGACGGAACGCAGACCTCAGTCCAGACCGGTCCCGGATGGGTCCTAGATTGGAAGCACGACTTCATCGGCAAGCAAGCGATGGTGCAGCAGAGCGCTGAAGGCAAGTACGACAAGCTCGTCAGCATGTTCGTCGAGGGCAGAGGGATCCCTCGACATGGATACGAGATATTCTACGACGGCAGCCAGGTGGGGACAGTCACCAGCGGCACACTGTCCCCGGTCCTGAAGAGAGGCGTCGCCATGGGATACGTCCCGGTCCAGATGTCCGCGTTCGGCACTGAGGTTGCTATAAAGATCAGGGAAACGGACGCGGAAGCGCGGATTGTCAAACCACCATTTGTGAAGAGGGGTTAGCATGGAACTGAAGCAGGCAATGGAAGAGATGATCATGGTTCCCGGAGTCTCCGGGTTCGAAGACGACATCAGGGAATACATACGGAAGAAGGTCGAAGGGCTCGGCCTGAAGACGAAAGAGGACAACATCGGCGACCTGATCACCACGATAGGGGACTCTGGACCGCATGTGCTATTCATAGCGCACATGGACGAGCTGGGCCTCATAGTATCCAAGATAGACAACGACGGCTCCATCCGAATCCGCAAGGTCGGAGGCATCGACGACCGCACCCTCGTCGGAAGGGTCGTGGAGATCAAGACGCAGAAAGGGATCGTGACCGGTGTCTTGGGGCTCAAGCCGCCTCATCTGATGACCGACTTGGATGACCGGAAGAAGGTCGTCGTCTGGCAGGATGTGCGGGTCGATGTCGGAACAAGGAGCAAGAAGAAGACCGAGCGCCTGGGCATACGAGTGCTCGACCCGATGGTCTTCAAGAAAGACATATCGTACATCACGCCTGACATAATCTGCGCCCGTGGGGTCGACGACCGCTCAGGATGCGCGATAATCCTGGACGCGCTCGAGAAGCTGAAGGACAGAAAACTCCCTCTGAAGATCACTTTCGTATGGAGCGTACAGGAGGAGATCGGGTTGAAGGGCGCGAAGGTTGTGGGGTTCAACCTGCGCCCGGATTATGTGTTTGCGGTCGACACGATGACAACAACTGACGCCCCGCAAATGGGAGATGTCTTCGAGAGGGTCATGATAGGGAGCGGCCCGGCTCTGCGGATGTTCGACGACAGGGCGATAGCGTCTCCCAAGCTCCGGAAGATGATCGAGGAGGTCGCGAAAGCAGCGAAGATACCCCTCCAATATGGTACCGGAGGAGGCGCGACTGACGGCGCTGCGATACAGGATTTCGGATCGCTCATGATGCCTCTGGGAATCC
>MGWC01000043.1:2255-2485 GCA_001800815.1 Euryarchaeota archaeon RBG_19FT_COMBO_56_21 | reverse complement strand
TCGAAGCTGATGGTCAAGATAGCCGAGCGGATAGCCAAGGATTCGAAACGCAGGTGAGTGTGTGAAGGAGAAGGCCAAGGAGCTTCTGACAGACCTCGTTCTGCTGAAGAGCACCTCCGAGGACGACTCTGGACCCATAGTCGAGTATGTCTCCTCACGGCTGAAGAAGCTCGGGCTCAAGCCGAAGTACTACGGAGGCAAGGAGCATCCAGCGATCGTCGCCCAGTTCG
>MGWC01000043.1:0-2155 GCA_001800815.1 Euryarchaeota archaeon RBG_19FT_COMBO_56_21 | reverse complement strand
CAGAGGGAGCTGCGACATGAAGGGAGGCTGCACCTCTATGCTCCTCGCTGCGGAGGAGATGGTAGCCGCCAATGTGCCATTCGTGCTCTGTTTCACCACGGACGAGGAAACGACGATGCTAGGAGCCGCGGCCGCTGCGAAGGATCCGGGGCTGAGAAAGGCTCCAGCCATTGTCGTGACGGAGCCGACCGGCTTCGACATCGTCATCAGGGAGAAGGGATTGCTCCACTTCGCCATCCACACGAAGGG
Organism: Euryarchaeota archaeon RBG_19FT_COMBO_56_21; assembly: GCA_001800815.1. Taxonomy (GTDB): domain Archaea; phylum Thermoplasmatota; class Thermoplasmata; order UBA10834; family UBA10834; genus COMBO-56-21. The sequence goes on along the minus strand of MGWC01000043.1, from coordinate 1,906 downwards.
GGTCTCCGCGCATGCCAGTATGCCCCATCTTGGGGACAACGCCATCACCAAGATGACGAACCTCCTGGAGAAGACGAAGGACCTGCAGCGCATCCCGAAGAACCCGACCGATGTGATGACGATGTGTGTAGACACAATCAAGGGGGGGACGAGAATCAACGTCATCCCAGACGAATGCGAGGTCGAGATAGACGTGCGGTACCCGCCCGAAATGAACACACAATCGGTCCTCAAGCTCCTGCGCGACCGGATGGGGCGCAACGGTTACGACATAAAGATACTCCATGAGCTCGACCCGGTGGAGACCGATGCCAGATCGCCTGCAGTGAAAGCGCTCCGAGACATCATTGGACCTAAGGCCAAGGTCACGGCAGTCCCTTATGCGACCGAGATGGTGATGTTCAAGGAAGCGAACAAAGTACTGATGGTGTGTGGCCCTGGCGAGTCCGAGATATGCCACTGCAACGATGAATGGGTCGATATCAGAGAGATAGCAAAAGCCGTCGACGTATACTCGGAGTACTGCGCGAGAATGGCGTAAAAGAGGTTCAGGGGTACACGCGCGCAACAGTGCGCGGGTACGGAATCGCGTCCCTTATGTGCTCCAACTTGCACACCCATGTGACTATCCTTTCTATCCCGAGCCCGAACCCCGAGTGCGGGACCGACCCGTACTTCCTGAGGTCGAGATACCACTGATAGTTGTCCAGGCTCTCCCCTTTGTCCCGAAGGCGCTCGATGATGAGGGCGTTGTCCGTCTCCCTCTCGCTGCCCCCGATTATCTCGCCGAAGCCCTCGGGCGCAAGCAGGTCGCTGTTCTTGTAAGTCCTCGGATCCTCGGGGTTCTCCTTCATGTAGAACGGCTTGAGCTCCTTCGGATAGTTGATCACGAACACTGGCACTTCCCTGTCTATCGTGAGAGTGCGTTCCTCTACCGCTCCGAGGTCGCTTCCCCAGGACACATCATGCCCCTTCTTCTGGAGGAACTCCATGGCCTCCTCGTACTTCATGCGCTCGAAGGGCGGCTCAATCTTCTTGAGCGTGGCCGGGTCCCTTTTGAGGAGCCTCAGTTCCTCAGGACACTCTCTGACCGCGTTCTGGACCATCGCCGACACCAGCTCCTCCTGGACCTTCATGTTGCCTTCGTTGTCAACCCAGGCAGCCTCCATCTCCATGTGCCAGTACTCTGCCAGATGCCTGGGAGTCCTCGACTTTTCCGCCCTGAAGGAGGGCGTGATGGCGTAGACCTTCTCGAGAGAGTATATCAGTGATTCTAGGTAGAACTGGGCGCTCTGGGATAGATAGGCGATCCTGTCGAAGTACTTCAGCTGGAAAAGCGTGGTGCTGTCCTCTGGGCAGACCCCTGTGACTATCGGGGGGTTCACCTCGGTGTAGCCGTTCTCATGGAACCATTCTCGCCCTCCTCGAACGAGGGACGCCTTGATCTTCGTGACCGCCGTCTGTTCCCTGGACCTTATCCACAGGTGCCTCAGGTCGAGCAGCAGCTCGGTGCTCTGATACTCGGTGATCGGGAAAGCCTCGGAAGCGCCCACGAGCCTGAACTTGCTAGCCCGAACTTCGTATCCGCCTGGCGCGCGTTTGTCCTCGGCGACCTCTCCCTCTATCTCGACGGATGATTCGATGCCCGCCTTGGTCGCACTCTCGAAATCCGCATCAGGGACTGCTCCCTTCTTCACAGTGATTTGGACCAGACCGGTCGAATCGCGGAGAACGGCGAATACGATCCCTCCACTACTTCTTGTCCGGTAGATCCAACCCCTCACGCCGACCTTCTTGCCAACCTGGTCCTTGGAGAGGACTTCCTTGATGGATAGCATCCAGATGCTGAAGAGAAACACCGCATATAAGCCCTTCGGGTTCTGTTGCAATAGCTGGTGTCGACAGC
>MGWC01000042.1:1603-7654 GCA_001800815.1 Euryarchaeota archaeon RBG_19FT_COMBO_56_21 | reverse complement strand
CCGTCATGCTATCCTACACATACACAGTGCCTGCTGGCGAGGGCGACCTCGTAAATGTCGTGCACGCATGGGGCCGGGACAGACAGGACCGGATGGCCGAGGACCGTGACTCATGGATCGTCACGAAGCTCGTGAAGATCTGGGGTTACAAGGGCGCTGACCTGAACAGAGATGGTGTGTTCAGCTTCGGAGAGCCGGGACTGGTCAACTGGGTCATCGTGCTGTCTGGAACTACGATCGACGGCGAACCTGTCCTGGAGACAAGGCTCACCGACACCTTCGGCTACTACGAGTTCACGAACCTGAAGCCCGGCACTTACACCGTGAGCGAGACGATGCAGCTGGGATGGAACGCGTACTCGGCAGTGTCGTACGACCTGGTGCTATCGAGCGGGATGGTCGCTGAGGACGTCAACTTCATGAACCTGCCCGAGGGCAGCATATGCGGCTACAAGTGGCATGACCTGAACGCGGACGGAGACTGGGACCTTGGAGAGCCCGCCATCGAAGGCTGGACCATCTATGTCTGGGGCTTCGACGTGAACGGTGACGAGGTCTATCTCTTTGATATAACGGATCAGGACGGCCGGTACTGCTTCCCCGACATGATCCCAGGCGCCTACTGGGTCTACGAGGAGACGCGGGACGGCTGGGTCCCGACGACCCTGCAGACCGTGCCGGTCGATGTCTCGCTGCTCGACCCGTTCGCGGTCGAGGTCTGGTTTGGCAACGTGCACCTGGGAAGCATCTCAGGCTACAAGTGGCTCGACCTCGACATGGACGGCGTCAGAGACGACCCGATCGAGCCGATGCTGCCTGGATGGACAATCATCCTGACCGGATTCCTGTTGGACGGCACGCCCGTTGGCCCGATAGTGGATATCACGGACGAGTTCGGATACTACTCGTTCGAGGGTCTGCTGCCAGGAACGTACACGGTCACTGAGGTTGTGCCCGACGGATGGACGAACATCACGCCCGACAGCTTCGAGTTCGACCTCGGACCTGGGGACGATATCACATGCGGCAAGTTCGGCAACCTCGAGTGGGCGAGCATCTGCGGCTGGAAGTTCCTGGACTGGGACATGGACGGCGCCAAGGACGGGCCTGAGCCCGGTCTTGAGGGCTGGGCGTTCACGCTGACGGGATACCTCGACAACGGTATCGACATCGGCGGCCTGGACCCGTGGGACACACCGATTGATCCAGTCACTGTCTTGACGGACGAGTGGGGTGTCTGGTGCTTCACGAACCTGTACCCAGGATTCTACTGGGTGACTGAGGAGTCGCGCCCAGGATGGTACGCAACCACTCCGAGCGTGCAGGACTTCGAGATCACCTCGGGCTCACATGTCCGCGAGGTCAAGTTCGGCAACGTGCCGTACACGTGCCTCTGGGGTTACAAGTTCGAGGACCAGAACGGCGACGGATACTGGGACCTCAACGAGCCTGGAGTGCCTGGCTGGACCATAGTGGTCGAGGGCTGGCAGAACGACGGAGTCTACATACACCTAGAGCTCACGACTGATGATTGGGGCTACTGGGCGACATGCTACAACATACTGCCAGGAGCCTACTGGATATACGAGCGGAGCCAGGAAGGCTGGATGGTTACACTGCCGTTGCTGGGCGTGTACTACTTCGAGATCCCGTGCGTCGCAGGGCCTGCCGACTACTGGTTCCTGTTCGGCAACTTCAAGCTGGGCAAGATCTTCGGCTACAAGTACGAGGATGTCAACGGCAACGGCCTCTACGACGAGGGCATCGACAAGCCGGTTCAGAACTGGATGATATACCTCGACCTGCCGTGGGGCGGCACTGTCTACACAATGACGAACGAGAACGGCTACTGGGAGTTCACGGGCCTGCCCGCCGGTTGGTATTATGTGTACGAAGAGACCGGATACGCTGGCTGGACCCCGACTGCGCCGACTGGTTACTGGGTCGACATGCTGTCAGGAGGCGTTCACGGACCGATTGTGTTCCTCAACGTGAGGTACAGCATGGTCTATGGCTGGAAGTGGAACGACTACGACAGCGACGGCATCTGGGACATCGGCGAGCCCGGTATCGAGGGCTGGCATATCTACATGATATGGGACGCTGAACCGACGATACGCGAGGATGTAACGGACGAGAACGGCTACTACGAGTTCAATAGCCTGCTCCCCGACGCCAACTGCGTGATCTGGGAGGAAGTCCGCGCCGGCTGGACTCCCACCACGGCGACATCGTACAACTTCGGCATCGAGTCCGGCGATGCGCTGAACTTCAACTTCGGCAACTTCCAGAATGTCTGGATCGAAGTGTTCAAGTTCAACGACATCTACGGAGACGGCTGGTACGACCCGTCATGGTACGACTATGGCCTCGAGGGCTGGACGTTCGAGCTCTACAAGGAGGTCTGGGACGAGGACCTCGGGATGTTCGTCCTCATACTGGTTGACACTCAGGTCACCGACGAGTGGGGTTACGCCTGGTTCGAGATAACCGAAGCTGGCTGGTTCCTCATTGTGGAGGTCGCTCAGGATGGCTGGTGCCCGACGACAGTGACGTCTCAGTGGGTGTACATCGAATCTGGCTATGTCTGGCCGACCTGGTACTTCGAGTTCGGCAACTTCAAGTGCGTCGACATCACGCTCTTCAAGTACGAGGACGTGGACAGCGACGGGCGGTACACCGAGGGCGTCGACGAGCCGATCGAGGGCTGGATCATATGGACATACGACTATGCTTCTGGCGACCTGGTCGAATACACCACTGACGCCAACGGGCTAGTGTCGTTGCATTACTGCGACTACGCCTTCCTGGAGATATGGGAGAACTTACCTGAAGGATGGCGCGTGGTCACGCCCGAGTGGGGCTACTACAATGTCGAGATAGTCTCAGGCGCGGCCTACGACTGGACCTGGGGCTTCCCTGTGGAGCGGTACTTCTACGAGTTCGGCAACTTCGAGTGCGTGGATGTAACCGTGTTCAAGTTCTGGGACACGTGCAGCAACGGCTGGTACGACCCTGACCTTGGAGACGTCCCGATCGAGGGCTGGCTCATCGTGGTCTATGACGAGTCCCTGGACTTGGTGACTTGGGGCTACACCGACGAGTACGGGTACTTCAACTTCACGCTGTGCGAGGCGGGAACATACTACGTTTACGAGGAGTACCGTGACGGCTGGGTCTGGATCAAGCCTGAGACCGGCCTCTACGTGATCGAAGTGGACTCCGGAGACGATGTGTATCTCGAGTTCGCCAACTACGAGATTGTCGAGGTCCCGATCTTCAAGTACGAGGACAAGAACAGCAACGGCGTGTACGACAACGACGATGTGCCGATCGAGGACTGGTACTTCGAACTCGTGCGCTACGGCGACGGGCTGACATACAGCGGCTACACTGATGTGAACGGCCTGCTGGTGCTCGAGGTCTCGAGGTCCGGGATATACACCCTGACCGAGGAGGACCGCGTGGACTGGACGCACATCAACCCGGCTAGCGGGCAGATGCTGATAACCATCACCTCGGGAGTCGAGATACCGCTCTTGATGTTCGGTAACTACCACTGTGTCGATATCTGGGTGTTCAAGTTCGCTGACGTGTTCGCAGACGGCTGGTACGACCCATGGGACGGCGACGTGCCCGTCGAGGGCTGGATGTTCCAGCTCTGGATGGAGACGCCGAACGGCTGGGTCCTGGTCGACACGCAGTACACTGATGCGAGCGGATACGCCCAGTTCCATGTGTGCGTCGCAGGCCACTACGAAGTGGTCGAGGAATGGCGCGACGGCTGGTGGTGGATCCTGCCCTACAACGGGTACTATGACATCCAGATCGAGAGCGGAAGTCAGCTGCCGATCTTCGTGTTCGCGAACTTCAAGATGGGCATGATCTTCGGGCACAAGTGGAACGATGTGAACGGCGACGGCGAGTACGATGTTGGCATCGACACGCCTCTTGCAGGCTGGCACATACAGTTCCAGTCGCTGTGGTTCGGGATGTACGGAGAGACCTGGACGAACGATGAGGGCTACTACGAGTTCACGGGCCTCCCGCCGGGCTACTATGTGGTCTGGGAGGAGTCCCCTGAGGCCGGCTGGATAGCTACCTCCGACGACTCGGTCTACGTGTATGTCTGGGGCAACAGCCGGAACGAGGTCAACTTCCTGAACTTCAAGGAAGGGTGCATCGAAGGCTACAAGTGGGATGACCTTGACGGAGACGGCATCTACGACGCGGACCAGGAGCGGCCGATCATGGGTTGGGAGATCAACCTGTACATCACGGGCACCGGTGGAACGCCGGAGTTCCCGACCAGCTTCATTGCGTGGATCGCGACCGCCTACACCGACGAGAACGGGCACTACCAGTTCTGCCACCTTGGGCCGGGGACATATGTGGTCGAGGAGGAGCAGTACGACGGCTGGGAGCCGACAACGCCTGAGTCTGTGACATTGGACCTGACCTCCGGCGGCAAGCCGAGAGTGGATTTCCTCAACTTCCACGAGGGCATCATAATCGGCTGGAAGTGGAACGACCTGAACGGCAACGGCATCTGGGAGGACGGCGAGCCCGGTATCGAGGGCTGGACCATCTCCATGATCAGGGATGCGAACCCGACGATCTACACTGCAGTCACTGATGCGAACGGCTTCTGGTACTTCGAGGACCTCTGGCACGACTACTACGTGATCTGGGAGGAGGAGCGCGACGGCTGGTGCCCGACTACGCCCACTGACGCGCTCGTCTGGATATGGTCCGGAACAGTCGCGGTCGTGGATCCGTTCGGCAACTTCCAGTGCGTGGACATCCCCGTATTCAAGTACGAGGATGTCAACGGCGACGGCATCTACCAAGAGGGCTACGACATGCCGATCGAGGGCTGGGTGTTCTACCTCTACGACGAGACTGGTGCGCTGTTCGACTCTGGAACCACGGATGCTGACGGCAACCTGGTCTTCGAGGTCTGCAAGGGCGGCTGGTTCACAGTCGTCGAGGCGGATGTCCAGGGCTGGATACACACGACACCTGCGAGCGCCGATGTGTATGTACAGTCCGGATACAGGCTCAGGACCATGATGTTCGGCAACTATGAGCTCGGCGTGATATATGGCTGGAAGTTCAACGACTGGAGCCTCAACGGCGTCTGGAACCTGGACGAGCCTGGCATAGTAGGTTGGACCGTGACCCTCTGGGTCTGGGATGACCTGCTCGGCTGGGTGCCTGTGACCACGAAGCTGACCGGGACCAACGGATACTACGAGTTCACTGGCCTCGAGGCCGGTCTATATGCTGTGACCGAGGAAGTGCGACCCGGCTGGGTGCCTCAGCTGCCGACATACGCGGAGGTGCCTATCCTCAGCGGAAGCAGCGAGGTCGTGATGTTCGCCAACGCGTTGTACGGCTGGATCTACGGCTACAAGTTCTACGACAAGGACTTGGACGCCGTGATGGACGGCGACGAACCCGGACTCGAGGGCTGGACGATCGTCCTCGAGGGATACACTGCACAGGGAGTCTACGTGTACTTGACCTACGAGACCGAGTCTGACGGCTGGTACAGCTTCATGGTGCAGCCCGGCGTCTATACGATCACGGAGATCCTGCCGAGCGGCGAGTGGTATGCCACGACAGTGCTGCCGGTCGAGGTCGATGTGAACGACGCGATAGATCCGTTCTATGTCCAATTGGACATCGGCAACATCAGGTACGCGTGCATCTACGGCTGGAAGTTCCTGGACACCTACGCGAAGTCGTATCCGTTCTGGCCGAACGGGATATTCGATGTGGACGAGTACGGGCTCGGCAACTGGAGGATAACGCTCCAGGGCTGGACCGACACCGGCGTCTGGGTCAACCTCGTGCAGTACACGGAGAACGAGGACGGCAACATCGGGTACTACGAGTTCTGCAACCTGTTGCCTGGAATCTACTGGGTGAACGAGACCCTGCAGTACGGCTACTACGCCACGAGGCCGATAGCGAACCTCGTGATGGTGTATCCGTTCCCGTGGGGACCGGTCACGCAGAGGATAGACTTCGGCAACCTGCTGCCGT
>MGWC01000042.1:0-1576 GCA_001800815.1 Euryarchaeota archaeon RBG_19FT_COMBO_56_21 | reverse complement strand
TCACGAAGGGCTGGAACCTGTGGTCGTCCCCGCTGGCCATAACCGGCGGACTGACCGCGAGCCAGCTCGCGACCGCGATAGGGCCGAACGTGCTGAGGATCAGCAAGCTCGACCCGGCGACGGGCCAGTACATGACCTTCGTGCCTGGGTTCAACCAGCCCGGGTCGTCGTACGACTTCGCGATCGAGCTGGGCAAGGGGTACTTCGTGGTGACCAAGAGCGAGACCTCCTTCGTGCTGAAGGGCGAGTTCGCGGTGAAGACCACGGCGGCGCTCTACAGTGGGTGGAACATCGTCGGGTACACATCGATGAAGCCGACAACTGCGAGCCAACTGGTGACGCTGGTATCCGGAGCGAAGGTGCTGAGAATCTCGTACCTGGATCAGGACACGGGTCAGTACAAGAGCTTCATACCAGGGTTCAACAAGCCGGGTTCGACGTACGACTTCACCATCACGCAGGGCAGAGCGTACTTCCTGGTGACGGCTGGAGCGGCGACTCTGAACATATCGGTCTAGTCGGAAACAAACCTGTTAGACAGGTGGCGGCCCCTTTTTAAGCCGCCACGGGAAAACCTTTTTTACCTCCTCTTAAGATAGGGGAAGCCCACCGAGGGTGGATTCACAGGAGAGGTCTTGGCGTTGAGGATCACACACAGGCGGAACAGACGTCTCATGATTGTGCTAGCGTTCGAGCTGAGCGTGCTGCTAGCGCTGGGCGTGGTCATCGACCAAGGGTCTCAGCCCGCTAGGTCCGGTATCGGGGATCTCCTTGTGTACGGCTATGTGACCGACAATATGGGCGATCCCGTGGACGGGGCCGATGTGACGGTCGTCGTGGGTGGGACGGAAACTCTGACCTGCACCACGGCTGACGGGGGCCAGTACCAGGTCACCTTCGCACCTTCGCAATGGGATGATTGGGATACGATCGTTGTAACAGTGTACTTCAATAGCATTGGACCCGCGGTAGAGAACGGCGTGGTTGATCCGATTTACTTTGGCCAGATCCAGATAGATGTGCAGTTCACATTCGAGATACCCGAGTTCGGAAGCGTAATGGGTTCAATCGTGGCGATAGCGGCTGTTGCCGCGGTGGCTGTTCTTTTCATTTGGAAGAGACCCCGCTAGTCAAATGCCCTTTCTGAGTGCGCATAGTCGGCCAAAACTGGCCCTTTGATGACAAGATTCATAGACCACCTAACACAATAAACGCCCCGATAGGTCCGTGACTCTGATGTCCCCCCGAGAGAAGGCCCACAACCTGAGACCCGTTCTGATTGCATCCTCGTTCGCCGCGATGATTCTCGTTCTCGCCATGTTCATGGTGCCCGTGACGACGCAGGCGGCCACCCACACGAAGGACGTCAGGGGCTACGTGTATGACGCAGATTACCGCAAGATCGGTGGCGCCGATGTCACAGTCAGGATGCTCGATTCCGACCTGAATCAGAGATCGATACACAACGAACTGTCCAGCAGCAAGCCGAGCACCAAGGGCTACTACAACCTGCAGTTTGCGAATGCCGAATGGGAGATAGCGGATACGATACAGGTCATCGCAACCTACAATTCAC
>MGWC01000041.1 GCA_001800815.1 Euryarchaeota archaeon RBG_19FT_COMBO_56_21 | reverse complement strand
GCTTAACACCTACGACCGTGCTGATATTCTTTTCCACTGCGATATCGAGTATCCTCTGCGTGATGATCCCGTCCAGGACGACTGATGTGACCCCTTCCATGCCTTCCTTGAGGGTGTCTGCGAGCGTGCTGACGTGGACTTCCTTGAGCACGTTGCCACTAGCGTTCAGTATCTTGGCTTTCGAGGTGTTGCCTAGTTCATCGAGTACCGCTTTCCACCTCTGCTGTTCGGGCGAGAAGCGTTTCACAGGCTTCTCCTCTTGAAACCTGCTCGGGGGCTTCTGCTCCCTCTCTCGTCCGTGCCTGCCTCTGTCGTCCTCAGGCCGGCGTCGTTCTCCTCTGTCCTCGTCCCGTCTGCCCGTTTTTTCACCATTCTTGGTTGATGGTCCCTGTATGTTCAACATTTCTGCAAACTGGTCCGCAGGCACCTTGTTCCTGAGGCATTTTACGATTTGCTTCTGCGTCAGCTCCTCAACCTCTTGTCCTGCAGGAGCGCGCGCGATGAAATCAACTTCGGCGACCTGCAGCAGCTCCCTCAGAATGAGTTCGCCACCTCTGTCGCCGTCCGCGAATGCTGTCACGACCTTCTCCTTGCTCAGCTCGACGATCGTCTGGGGTATGTTCGTTCCCTCGACCGCTATGACGTTCTTGATGCCGTATTTCAGCAGGTTGAGGACATCTGATCGCCCCTCGACAACTATGATGGCATCTGAGTCGTCTATGTTCGGGCCTGCAGGCAGCCGCTCTCTTCCGTAGTGCACGACCTCCTCGATCTGGACGGACTGCCTTACGCTGTCCGCCAGGTCCACCCCGCTGACCTTGGAGGCCTTCATCAGCTCGTTCAGGAGCTGCTTCGCCCTTTCCACGATCTTGTTCCTCTTCGAGACCCTGACGTCCTCGATCTTCTCGATGGTGATCCTGGCCTTGCACGGCCCGACCCTGTCGATTGTCTCGAGGGAGGATGCTAGAATGGCCGTCTCGACTTGGTCAAGGCTTGATGGCACATACACTATGCCCTCAGACTTGCCCTTGGTGGACGAGACTTCCACCTCGATCCTTCCGATTCTTCCGCTCTTCTGAAGGTCCCTGAGGTCGAGCTCGTCACCGAGCAATCCCTCAGTCTGTCCGAAAATCGCGCCTACGATGTCTGGCTTCTCGACGATACCGTCTGTCGACAGCTTCGCTGAGATCAAGTATTTCGTTGTACTCGGATCTATGTCCATTGTCTCACTCCTTTCTTGAAAAACAGTACTGTCGACCGGCTTCCGCTTTCTCTTCGGGGCACCGCTCAGCTAACGGCTACGCCGTGCTTGCGGGGTCGACACACATCTACGCCATGAGGCATGGGGACCGCATCCAAACGGACCTCGCCTCCGTGACATTCACTTGATTAGATGATGAGATGTCAGTTGAAGCTTGATGCGCTGTTCTTCGGTATCACTAATACGCGCTCGATTAAATACTTTTGCCTTACGCATATAATAATTAAGAATCAGCCCTGCCAGTATCGCACCACGGTCACCCGCCGGAGACCACAGATATGAGCTTCAGCTCGTCGCCGTCTTCGAGGCATTCGTCCAAAGGTACTGGCTCATTTCCGCGGATGGGGATCCAAGCGTCGGGCAGTAGCCCAAGGGCCCGAATCGCTGCCTCGACTGTTGCTCCTTTCTCCAGCTCGATTCTTCTGGATTCCTTCTTCGTTGGGAGAAGGTGCAGAGTGACTCGCATCGACTTACCGACAGCGTTAATATGGGCACTCGTAATAACGCTTTCCATCCAGCTGGTTGCCGAGGTAGCTAAGCTCGGTTTAAGGCGGTAGCCTCGAGAGCTACTGGTGCATGTCACCACGGGAGTTCAAATCTCCCCCTCGGCGCCCACAGAATTCCGGGCCGTGACATGGTAGCATTAATTATGACCCGGGACATTCTGAAGTCGTTCTTATGCCAGCGAAGAAGATGCTCCTCGTGGTCTGTGACGGTCTCTCAGACAGGCCGGTCAAGGAATTCGATAAGAAGACCCCTCTCCAGGCTGCGAAGAAGCCGGCCATGGATGCTCTTGCGCGACATGGCGTCAGCGGGACCATGGATGTCATCGGTCACGGGGTCATACCAGGAAGCGACACCGCTCATCTCGCTCTCTTCGGGTACGACCCGCACAAGGTCTACACAGGAAGAGGCCCGATCGAGGCTGCCGGAGCTGGCATAACCCTTCAGAAGGGGGATGTGGCCTTCAGGTGCAATTTCGCGACCGTTGACTCGAACATGAAAGTCCTTGACAGACGCGCCGGGAGGATCAAGCACGGCACTGCAGAACTCGCTGCTGCCATCTCCGGGATGAAGATATCCGGTGTAGAGGTCATTTTCAAGGAGGGATCAGAACACCGGGGCGTGCTCGTGCTCCGCGGCGAAGGCCTGGATCACCGCGTGTCGGATGTCGACCCGCATGCCGAGGGCAGAATCCATCTCTCAGAGGCTCTTGATCCACAAGGCCAGAAGACCGCAGATGTGGTTAACGAATTCGTGAGAAGGTCTTCCGAGATTCTCCGGAAGCATCCCGTGAACATCCAGCGAGTCGCTGAAGGGCTCCCTCCGGCGAACGCGATCCTGCCGCGAGGGCCGGGGAGCATCAGAGAACTCGAGCCGTTGTCGGAGAGATATGGTATTAGATGCGCCGCCGTCGCTGGGGTCACCTTGGTCAAGGGAATCTGCAGGCTGGTTGGGATGGAGGTCCTGGAGGTGCCTGGAGCCACGGGTGGCCTTGACACAGACTACAGGGCCAAGGGCGAGGCCGCGTTGAAGCTGTTGGATTCACACGATTTCGTGTTCCTGAATGTGAAGGCAGGGGATGTCGCCGGACATGATGGCGACTTCAGGAACAAGGTCAGAGTGGTCGAGAGCATAGACATGATGCTCGGACTGATCCTGAAGGACCTTCACGAGGATGTTGTCGTCGCCATAACCTGCGATCATTCCACTCCAGTCTCGGTCCGGGAGCACAGTGCGGATCCGGTCCCGTTGTCAATTTCGGGCGGGGGCACGAGGATCGACGGGGTCAAGGAATTCGACGAGATATCTTGTGCAGCGGGAGCGCTTGGCAGGATTCGCGGAATGGACTTGATGCCGATCATGCTGGGCATGGCGGACCGGGCGAGGAAGTTCGGCGCTTAGAGCATCGGACAGACGGTCTTCCCAGCGCGAAAGAACGGATGGCGCGCAGTCGGATCGCTTCAGACTTCTGATAGCGATTTGTTGATCATCTGCTCGTGCACATGGCCGATGACCTTGACATCGGCCTTCTCCGTTCCCTTCAGCTGCTTGAGCCTTCTCTGGATGTTGTGCGCAAGCTGGACGCCGAGCGGACAAAACTGGCTTGTCGGCCTGAAGGTGAGGCTCACGGACGACTTGCTGACCTTCAGTTCAGAGATGAGACCCATTTCGTAGACGCTGATATTCGAATGAGGGTCGATGATTTGCTTGAGGGCGGCTATCACTTCTTTCTCGGTTGGCATTAAATGTCTCCTCGTCACAGTTGTTATGTCAGAGGCTCATTCCAGGAGCCTTAGATTAAGTTAACGCAGTTCTGTTGTGGGATGTCAGATTGTTTGTCTCTGTTTCTTGAAGTAGTCTAGCACTATCTTCCTCTGTCCTTTTCGCAGGATCTCGGAAAGCGTCGACGGAGAAACATCGAACATCCGGGCAAGCTCTCGGAGGCTGATCCTCTTCGGATAGTCGAAGTATCCTCTCTCGAAGGCGACCTTGGTGATCTTGTCTTGCCTCTCGGTCAAGCCTTCCTTGTCGTCAATCTTTGTGAGCTTGACAAGCTCGGCCTCGACGCTCTTGTTCTTCAGGTGGTCGAAGATGCCCTTCAGGACTGCTTTGTCGCTCAGGACCAGCGTCCATTCGACCTTGCCATTGTCTCTGGTCTCGGCTGATATCAGGAACACATCGGAATCCGTGAGAATCCTACAGATGTCGCACCTGGAGGTGGTGACCGCTCCTATGAGCTTCCCCCTCTCGGTCCTCGTGGTCTCAATCTTCGAAACGGTCGGGTTCTTCCTGATGTCGTTCAGAACCTCGTCCATGATATCTTGAGGTCCTGCTATCTCGACAAGGTCCTTGACGCCTTTATCAGAATACGGAACCCTGTCAATCACCTTGATGGTGACGGGGTGTCTTTCCGGTATCTCGCTCATCCAGTTCTGTGGGATCTTGAGCGATATAACTGCTTCCATCATGCCGCGACAGTTCCCCCAATCCAAATGCAGTGGCATATGAAGGGCACTTCCATATTTCTACTTTGTCTTGAGGCGGGCATCGCGTGTCCGCAAGTCCATGCACTTTCGCTCGTCCAGCGTGCCATTTATTAAGCGCCCTTCTGATTACGAACATGGGATGGACCTCTCACAGGTGAGCCGCTCCAGGACAATGGTGGACAACTCGTCACTGTTCGAGGAGATTCTATCTCAGGACAACGCGGCCTCGCCATCAGCACGGTGCGTATTGTGCAAAGGCTCGAGGATGCTCTGCGGTAAGGACCGGTGCTCGGTAGTCGCTCGGTTCTATTCGGCCTCCAGAATCCGCCAGCGGATTGATAGAACCGAAATCGACGGGGCCAGCCCTCCGAGCGTTTTCGTCGGGAGGTTCGGATACCCGAACGTGGCGATCGGCCCGATGATACCTCCGTACCATGGCGACACATCATTGATGGACACGCCGGAGCGCTGGAGCCATCTGACGATCGACGACATCATCGATTTTCGCTCTACGATGGTCAGGGGAATGCACACCGTAAAGGTCCATGACGTCGAGAGCCCGGACAAATTGGTCGTCAGGACAAGGGACCTCGCGCTGGCCAGGACCCCTCCGGATGTCTTCGCTGAGTTTGAGAGGAAGCCCTTTGGGAAGCTCACGGTCAACGACAACGCCGAACCGTTCGGGCCGTCGGCTCCCCTGAGGAAGTTCGATGTGTCTAACTACAAGTTCGACACTCGGCTGGAGAAGGTTTACTTCGATACCGATCTGAAGGCCAGGGACGCGTTGGTCTCGCTTTACGGGAATGGCACCCTGGTCTCACAGATACAGAGGGCGTTCAGTGTCGGTGCGCTGGGGGTCGGCAAGAGGAGGAAGTTCGTGCCCACCCGTTGGAGCATAACCGCTGTCGACTCCAACCTCGGGCTCCACATGCTGGAGACCACCAAGACGTACCCTGTCATCAGCGATTTTCGCGTCTATGAGTCCAGGAGTCTGGACAACCGATACACGGTCATCATGATGCCCACCAGCTGGAAGTACGAACTGATCGAGGCTTGGTATCCAAAGACAGCTTGGAACCCGTATGGCAATAGGATCGCGATCATGGGGGATCATGAGTTCTACGACGGCAGAACCACCTATGCGAGCATCGGAGGGTGCTACTACTCTGCGCGTCTTGCGGTCAACGAGCTTCTGCAGCGGGAGAGACGGCAAGCGGGGGTCGTGATCCTCCGTGAGGCGCATCCAGGATACATTCTGCCCGTCGGAGTGTGGAGCGTCAGAGAAACGGTACGAGCAGCCATGCGGAGCCACCCAAGGCGCTTCCCGGCGCTAAGGGACGCTCTCGCCCATGTTTCGACCGTCCTGGACATTCCGATGTCCCGGTGGATCAAGAACAGCGCGATACTGAAGGACTCCCTATACCAGAAACGCATTGACCAGCTGTGGGGGCAGGACTAGATGGAAGTGAAGGTCGTTGAGTGCACGACCGCAGTATCTCCATCCAGACTCCCTGGACTGGACTGGGCGGTGAATCCATACAGAGGCTGCTCTCACGGATGCCTCTACTGCTACGCGCAAGACGTCACCCGGTACAGAATGGACACACGATGGGGCACTTCTGTTGAGGTGAGAGTCAACTTGCCGCGGCTTCTCAAGAAGGAGCTCGCACGAGGAGCGCTTGGAGTCTACGGCATCGGGACAGTCACCGATCCATATCAGCCGGCCGAGGAGAGGTATGCGCTCACCAGGGCCTGCCTGGGGACCTTCAAGGAGGCCGATGCGAACATAAGCATACTCACGAAGTCCGCCCTGATACTGCGGGATCTTGACATCCTGAAGGGTTACGAGAAGGCCGAGGTCGGAGTGAGCATCGGAGTCGTCAATGAGCAGATGGCTGCCATACTTGAGCCGGGCGCGCCCTCTCCGCGACGCCGGTTCGAGGTACTCCGCGAGCTGAATGCTGCCGGAGTGCGAACATACCTGATGGCGGCTCCCATATTCCCGGGAGTGAGCGATTCGGACTTGGATCTCGAACACCTGGTCGCGAACGCCCACGATGCATCGGTCGGCACGATCATGTGGGACAAGTTCAACTCAAGACCGCTTGCGATGAGACGGCTGAAAGATAGTTTGCCACAACTACCCGTCTCTCAGGAGACGCCCGCTTCAAGGCTCTTCAGAGTGCGTTCAACGCTTGTCAAGGAATGCGATCGGTGGGGAATCCAGCTCCTCGACGCGTTCTAGTTGTGCCTTCCTGAGGCCTTGTCTCTTCCAGGAACCACTGTTTCCTGTGGGATGAATAGGAGCAAGGCTTATATAGAAGTCCTAGCATATTCGAGAACTCGGAGGCATCAATTTGTTGGGAGGCCAACCTGTTATTGTACTAAGAGAAGGCACGGAATCGACGCGCGGAAAGACCGCTCATAACAACAACATCATGGCTGCGAAGGCGGTCGCGGACTCCGTGCGGAGCACCCTCGGTCCGAAGGGCATGGACAAGATGCTCGTGGACAGCATGGGTGACATCGTCATCACGAATGACGGAGCAACCATTCTGAAGGAACTAGACGTCGAACACCCCGCAGCGAAGATGATCGTCGAGGTCGCCAAGACTCAGGACAACGAGTGCGGTGATGGCACGACATCCGCTGTGGTGATTGCGGGAGAGCTTCTGAAGAAGTCCGAGTCGCTGATCGAGCAGAACGTTCACCCCACAGTGATATCGAACGGGTTCAGACTCGCCTCGCATGAGGCGCTGAAGATACTCAAGGATATGGGCATCGAGGTTTCACCCACTGACAGGAAGACCCTGAAGCTCGTTGCGCAGACCGCAATGACGGGGAAGGGAGTTGGCGGGGAACTGGACCTGCTCGCTGACATCGCTGTGGAAGCAGTCGTTGCGATTGCGGAGAAGCAGGACGGCGAATCCGAGGCCGACATCGATAACATCCAGGTCGAGAAGAAGCACGGCGGATCAGTCTCCGATACGAAGCTAATCAAGGGGCTTATCCTGGACAAGGAGAGAGTCCACCCGAGGATGCCCAAGGTCTTGAAGAACGCCAGAATCGCGCTGGTCGACTCTGCTATTGAAATCAAGAAGACCGAGGTCGAGGCGAAAATCCAAATCCGGGACCCGATGCAGATGCAGAAATTCCTCGACGAGGAGGAGAAGACCCTAAAGACGATGGTCGATAAGGTCAGGAAATCGGGAGCCAACGTCCTGATCTGTGAGAAGGGGATAGACGACCTGGCCCAGCACTTCCTAGCGAAGGAAGGCCTCTACGCGGTTCGAAGGGTCAAGAGGTCCGACATGGAGAAGCTGAGCAAGGCCACTGGCGGCAAGATCGTCACAAATCTTGACGACCTGAAGGCGTCTGAGCTAGGCGCCGCCGAGCAGGTCGAGGAAGTGAAAATCTCCGATTCTGACATGACATACATCACCGGTTGCAACAATCCGAAGGCTGTGTCGATTCTCATCCGAGGCGGGACCGAGCATGTAGTTGACGAGGTCGAGCGCGCGCTTCACGACGCTCTGAAGGTCGTCTCGGTGGCCATCGAGGACGGAATCGTCGTCCCGGGAGGAGGCGCTCCGGAAATCGAACTCTCGCTGAAGCTGAAGGGTTATGGCCAGAGTGTCGGAGGCAGAGAGCAACTAGCAATAGAGGCGTTCGCCGAGGCTCTTGAGATTATTCCATGGACTTTGGCTGAGAACGCTGGCATGAACTCCATCGATGTGCTGATTGAGCTGAAGAATGCCCACAACAACAAGAAGGGCGGCAAGAACTTCGGCGTCAACGTCCTTGAGAACAGGGTATCTGACATGCTGTCCGCGAAGGTCATCGAGCCCCTCAGGGTGAAGACCCAGGCGATACAGTCCGCGACTGAGGTCGCCTCCATGATCCTGAGGATCGACGATGTCATTGCCTCGAAGCGGATGAGCCCATCTGAGATGGGGCCACCGAGAGGCGGCGGCATGCCAGGCGGAATGGGCGGCATGCCTCCGGGAATGATGTAAACCTCTTGATTCATTCAACAGGGGCCGATTGGCCCCTTTCTTCTTCCGTCCTTGTTTTTCGTTCACTTCTGCCTGCCCGTCGGTAGTTCTGCAGGCGTCTATTTTTATATATGTTATGGGATATTATAGGGTATTTTTAATTTAATAGTTGTTCAGCAATTATAGTTCTAATGTTCATAGAATTAGAAACCGTTAAGTAGTCTAATTGTGATGCCCGATCTCGCAGGAGCGCAGCACAATGGTTGTGGAGTCGCAGAGACGCAATCTCAAGAACCAGGCGATGGAGTCGGCGGATTCAATGGCAGCGTTGTTGAGGTCAGTGGCCAACCCAGCCAGGGTTCAGGTTCTGGGAGTCAGCATGCAAGGAGATGCAAGCGTCGCAGAGCTGATGCGCGCCACAGGATTGTCGAAGACGGCCCTGTCGAATCATTTGAACCAGTTGATTGGAGCTGGGCTCATTCAACGTGTGGCTCGAGGGGAGTATCGGACAACAATAGATGGGCGCGGATTGCTGTCGGCCGCCTCGAATGCGTACAAGAACTCCGTGAAGAGAGCGCTGGAGCAGAAGGAGATGCTCAGGAGATCCTATGCAAGCGCTCTTGGAGGGGGGATCGACGTGGAGAAAAGAGAGCTGAAGAAGATTGAGTACTTGCCGTGCTGGCTGTCATACCTGGGCGCAATGGCGGGCTGTCTGAGATATCTCGGAGTCAAGTGTGGAACCGTAGACGTCGGAGGAACCTCTGGCTACGCATTTTTGGTCAATGTTTCGAAGGGTGAGATATGCCCATCCGGACCAACCGCTCTGCACATGAAGACGTTCAAGCGAATAGTGCGAGGGACTGAGAGTCTCGGATGGAAGCTGGACGTCTTTACCTACCCTCATTCGTATCCGGCCAAGGAGGGGAGGCTAACGGCCCGAGAGACTGAACTAGCTAGGACCATCTTCGAGCGGATCAAGAAGGAGATACGAGAGAAGCAGAAGCCAGTAGTTCTCTGGGGTCTTGCCGCGCCTGAGTATGGCATAGTTCGCGGGTACCAGGGTGATTCATACCTTGTAGGGACATTTCGAGGAGTTGCTAAACCTGGAGGACCCGAGGCTCCGATACCCTACCACGACCTGAAGGCGACTGGGTGCATCGACGCATTCTACTTCACCCAGAGAGTGCGAGTAATCCCAGCTGCTGCCAGAAGAGAAGCGTTGGAGCGTGCAATCGCGTTCGCCGAGGGCGACGTGGACGTCCAGACGAACTACGTTGCAGGCCCCGCTGCCCTGGATGAGTGGGCGGATGTGCTCGAGCGTGTCGACGATGCGGCACAGAATTACATGGGAAACAGTTATGTTGGAGCGTGCGTTCGGGAGGGGCGACAATTGTCGGCCTCGTTCTTGAGGCAGATGTCTAAGAAGACGCCTGCAAGACAATCCAGGCATCTGGCCAAAGCTTCAGAATCCTATGAGAAAGGCTCACGGCTCATGCTGGCCTTCACTAAAACTTTCCCGTTTCAGTTCGAAGGAGCTATGCCCTTGCTGAAGCGCAGGAAGGGCGCGCTTATCCTCCGCAAGGTCCGATCTGAGGAGGAGCGCGCCATACAGCACATGCGCAAAGCATGCTAGGAGAAACGGGACGTCCACGCCTCTTCATGCACCTTTTCTGTCCGCTTCTAGCACTTCTATATCTCATAGCTAAAATGATATGGGCATTATGAGCTATTGATTTACAATTATAGCTCCAATATGTTGGTAAGCCGCACAGCTAGTTGGTCTTAGAAGGAGAACCTGGTCATGGTGAACCAGTCTTCCGTTTCGGATACCTGGCTCATTACATTTCTCACCCTCTCGCTCCCTGCGGATCTACCTTTCGTGCCTATTCGTATCCCCTGCACTTTGGGTGCTACGTGACATGCTTAGACGTGTCATGGAAAGACGCGTGCTACTAAATGTCTCGCCGTCCGCCACCGTCGGACGGAATTATTGCATTATTCCATAATATAATGTGTCAAAACAATATCGAATATACTTGTATAGCTAGTTACTAGAATGAAGGGGTTTTTCTTGCCCCCTATGGGGGCAAGCCGTAGTGGACGCTCGTCGATCCTGATTTCTTATGCTTACCTCATGGTGTTTTAAGCGTTTTCGAGCGAATCGTGCTAATTAATATCACGGTCAATGTTAGTTTGTAGTGCTGGGCGAATAGGGATTTTCACGCTCTCTATCGAAAACGTCAACAAATCGGACATAATGCGCCGCTTTTGGGGGGTGTTTGTGAGGGGCCGAGGCGCCGAGGGCATTTTGGACGCAAAATGCGACATTTTTATATAGGCACAAACCAATGCTTCGTCGGACATTCGTCCGAAGACGAAGGGATGGGGTAGCTAGCATGCGCAAGTATCTCAAGCAGGATGAGCTCAAGGCCCTGCTAGAGGCACCTAAGCGAATGAGAGATCGTCTCATTATCAAACTTCTCTACGAAACGGGGATGAGAGTCGGCGAGCTTTGCTCCTTGACAATCGGTGACGTGGATCTCGAGTCCGGCGAGATTACAATACAGGAGGCAAAGAGGCATGAGGAGGGTCGCAAGGTCCCCTTGGTGAACAGTTGGACCAAGTCGATGCTGAGGGACTACGTAGGCAGCCGCAAGATAAGGAAGGATCCACTTCTCGTCTCGAACAAGCGCGGTCCGCTATCAAGACGGCAAGTCGAGCGGCTGATTGCGAACTACGGAGCCAGGATAGGTCTGGATAGAGATAAGAGGCATCCACACGTGCTCCGACACACGCACGCCGTGTTCGCCCTGAAATCGGGCATTGATCTGAGGACCCTTCAGCAGAATCTGGGTCACTCCAGCATCGAGGTAACCGCCATCTATCTCACAATGGACATCGATGACAGAAAAGAGGAGTACTCGAAGCATCCGCTGCCGGGAATGGAGGAGCTGGCAGAAGGCGATGAGCCTCGGTCCGAGACAGAGCGTGCCGTCGTGCCAGCATCTGCTGCGAATCATACGAACTCGTTCGTGGTCTCGAATGATGTATAGCTAGGTACTAAACTTTTTCATTCATTATATTTGTTACATATTTTTTTATATGTTTCACATTTCTCATACGCCTCATGCGGGAATTTCGTGCAATTTCGCACACGTTGTGCATTAGTCTATAATACGCGATGCGCGACTCACAGTTCGGATGCAAGACGAATGGACCGAGAAGTACCGACCGAAGTCCCTCGCTGAGGTCATCGGCAACGACCACGCAGTACGATCGATTAGACGGTGGGCCGATTCATGGGCCCGCGGTACTCCCCGGCTCAAAGCTCTCGTGCTGAGGGGAGAGCCAGGCACTGGGAAAACGAGCGCCTCCCTGGCCCTAGCGAACGATATGGGCTGGGACTTCATCGAGATGAACGCATCCGATCACAGGAACGCTGCATCCATCAAGAAAGTCGCGGGTGCGGGCGCAGTGACCCAGACCTTCACGCCCGACGGTGACTTTCTCTCCTCCGTTGAAGGCAAGAGGAAACTCGTGATCATCGACGAGGCGGACAACCTGTTCGGGAACGAGGACCGCGGAGGAGCGAAGGCGATTGTGGATACAATCAGGGATTCAGGACAGCCAATAGTACTCATCGTTAACGATTACCGTGAGCTGACCAGAAAGGCTTCTGCTATCAAGACGCTGGCCGAGCGCGTCGTGTTCAAACGCTTGGACCCGAAGTCCATCGTTTCGGTGCTTGAGTCGATAGCAAGCAAAGAGCAGGTTCGTGTCGACAGCGATGTCTTGACAAAGATAGCGGAGAACTGCGGAGGCGACATGCGTGCCGCGGTCAACGACCTCCAAATGATGGTGGAGGGGAAGGTCGAGATCGGCCTGACGGATTCAGATGCCATGGGCAAGAGAAACCAACTGAAGGAGCTGAACGACTCGCTGAGGGCGATGTTCGGCGCTAAGACTCTGAAGAGCGCGAGAGATGCGACTCTTGACATCGATCGGAGTCCAGACGAGCTCGAGAAATGGATCGAGGAAGGCATACCTTTGGAGTTCAGGCATGCAGGAGACATGGAAGAGGCATTCGAAGCACTGGCCAGAGCCGACATTTATTTGGGCTGGACAAGACGCTCTCAGAACTACGGTCTTTGGGCCTATGCGAAGGACATGATGACCGGGGGCGTTGCACTATCCAGAAAACATGGTCCGCGACCTGATGTCCAGGAGTACAGGTTCCCATCGCATATCATGATGCTTTCCAGGGCCAAAGGACCCAGGGCGGCCAGAGACTCAATATCAAGGAAGCTCGAGGGGCATTTGCACATGTCGAGGAGAGCCATCAACGCGTCAGTGCTGCCGCTTCTGACCTCGATCACGCGCAACGACTCTGAGCTTCTGGTGAATCTCGGGGCAAAGTGCGGGCTGGACGAGGATGACATCGGATTCCTGGTCGGAGCGGACCCAGATTCGAAGCAGGTTCTGGAGATAGTCTCCAAGATCAAAGCCGAGTTGGGAGAAGACCATGATGACGAGCCGACAGGAAGACGCAGCTCCAAGTCCAAAGATGGGAAGAGGTCCCTGAAGGATTTCTGAGGTGTGAGGCATCTTGGACAGTAGGACAAGGGCGCATTTGGAGTGGCAACAGTACCGTATAGTGGGCAACACCGGAGCGGTCAAGTTGTGCCACTGGATGCGCCAGAAACTGATATACGGGCGCCCATGCTACAAAGAGGAGTTCTACGGGATCGAGTCCCACAGATGCATGCAGATGACTCCGTCCGTGAACATATGCAACTTCAGGTGTCTGTTCTGCTGGAGATACCACGGGATGACTGGCTTCGAGAAATCCGGGTACCCGGAACCGGAGCAGTTGCTGGAGGAGTGCATGAAAGAGCAGGCGCTCCTGGTATCCGGTTTCAAGGGGGATCCGCGGTGCGCTTCGAGGCTATGGGATGAGGCCCGGATCCCGAATCAGGTGGCCATATCGCTCTCTGGTGAACCCACGTTATACCCCATGTTGGGCGAGTTCATCGAGCTATGCAAGAGGAAAGGGATGACCACCTTCCTCGTCACAAACGGCTCAGTTCCGAAGGTCTTGGCGGAACTCTCCTCCATGCCGACACAATTGTACGTCACGGTGGCAGCTCCAAACAAGGACCTCTTCGACCGGCTCTGCGTGCCGCAGACGACCCGCGCCTGGGAGAACCTCATGGAGACGCTTGAGCTGCTTCCATCTCTATCCACCAGGACAGTGATCAGGCACACTCTTGTCGATGGATGGAACCTGGGTTGGGAGAAGGAGTACGCACGCCTGGATGAGATGGCGAAACCGTTTCTTATCGAGCCTAAAGGATATGTATTCGTAGGTGATTCAAGAACGCGAATGAACGCCAGCAACATGCCCTCCCATGCATGCGTGAGGGAGTTCTCGTCTAGGTTGGCAGAGGAGCTTTCCCTGGAGATCATAAAGGAGCGAGAAGACAGTAGAGTAGTCCTGATCGGCAGGAAAGGCTCCCGACTAGGCGTCAGAGCCCGAGAAATCACTTCAACCTGATCGTCTCGAGGTTCAGCGGGGCCCGAGTCTCAATCCCGAATTTCTTGTACAATGTGCTCGCTAGATCGGAGCACTTGAAATCCTCCCCGTGACAAATGATTATCCGCTCTGGCCTCGGTTCGAGCGTGCTGACATAGTTGACAAGCTGTCTGCGATCAGAGTGACCTGAGAACCCGTCGACGGTCTCTATGTCCATCTTGACATGGAGTTGGATGGGTTTCCCGCGCTCGTTCAGGTTGATGTCGGTCCAGCCTTTCTGGATCTTCCTTCCCATGGTGCCCTCCGCCTGGTACCCGACGAATGCTATCGTGTTCTGTTCGTTGTCGCACCATGCCTTGAAGTATTCCATGACCGGGCCTCCGTTCATCATTCCGCTCGTGGCGAGCACCACGCATGGTTCGGGGTCATGGCAGATGGTCTCCCTCATCTCCGAGGAATCGACCCTCTTGAAGATCTCCGACAGGAACGGATTCTCACCCATCTGGAAGATCTGAGTGCGCAGCTGGCTGTTGAGGTATTCGGGATAGGCGGTGTGTATCGCGGTCGCCTCCCAAATCATGCCGTCGAGGTACACTGGCACCTTCTGGACCTGGTGATTCCTCATGAGGTCCTCTAGAACCAGCATGACTTCCTGAGACCTCCCCACTGCGAATACTGGTACGAGTAGTTTGCCCCCTCGGTTCACTGTCGTCTTGACAATCTCCTTTAGCTGATTGCCAGCATCCTGCCTGCTCGGCTGCATGTCGTGATATCCACCATATGTGGATTCGATGACAAGGGTTTCCAGTCTTGGGAACTTGTTCACACATGGGTTGAACAGCCAGGATTTCTCGAACTTGATGTCCCCCGTGAAAGCTATGTTGTACAGGCCGTCTCCCACATGGAAATGAGCGATAGACGACCCCAGGATGTGTCCAGCATTCTGGAATGTGAGTCTGACATCGGGTGATATGTCTGTGGTCTCCCCGTACTTGAGCGGAATGCAATGAAGAACGGCTTCCCTGATATGGGAAGACTCGTACGGCGGCTTTTTCGCCTCTCCTACGGCCACCTTGATGAAGTCCAGCTGCAGCAGCGACATCAGATCCCTAGTCGGCGTCGTGCAGTAGATAGGACCTTCATATCCGAACTTGAATAGTGCCGGGACAAGTCCTGAGTGGTCGAGGTGCGCATGCGTGACCACTACTGCGTCCAACGATTCCAAGGGCTGGAGCTCGGGAGCATGCAGATATGGGGTCGAGCCGCCGTTGTCAGCGCTGACCGCAACTCCGCAGTCGATGAGCACTTTGCTCTCTCTGGTCGACAACAGCGAAGCGCTCCTGCCGACCTCCCGGTAGCCACCCAAGGAAGTCACCCTGAGCCACGTCTCTTCGTTCAGCCTCTGGCGCATCAGTTTTCTGCCGACCTTCCGAAGGAATTCCTTTCGCTCATCCTGCATCTTGCGGAGGTAGTTCCTGATCTCGCTGACCGTCTTGGACGGTATCGGAGGGGCGCGGACTACCTTGGGTGCCCAGCCAATCTCCTTCTTTATCTCATTCAAGACCGCTCCGTGCTTGCCTATCACGAGCCCTGGCGAGATGGCCTCTATTGTCACTTCTCCGCTGTCGTCGTCGAAGTAGATGTTGGTGATCTTCGCCTCTTCGGGGATGATCTTGCGAATCTGTTCCTCGGCGTTCTCGGTGTTTGCAAGCATTGTCGGATCGGGCCGTATGGCCACCCTGCGCCTGAGGCTCTGCGCCAACTGGCGCACTAAGTCGTTGTTGTGCGCGAACTCCTCGAGGTTCTTCGTGTAGATGACGATGACCGGCCCCTCGAAGTCTATGTCTGTTATCTCGATGTTGGTCGGTATCGTCTTCCGAACGGCCTCTCTAGCATCTTCTAGAATCTTCTCTACGCCCATCTAGCTCACTCAGCTATGTCTAAAGTTGTTGTCGGCAGAAACGCCTTTGTCTAATGCTCAGGAATCAGGTCAGCTTCAGTTTTGACAATCGTTTCTGGATCTCCTTCTCGTCAAGCGGGAGGAATCCCTCCTTCGTGATGGCCGCCACAGAGTAGCCATCGCCAGAAGCCGCATCGCGCTTCATTGCCGCGTGGAGCGCCCTTATGGCGAGATCCATTCCGTCGCTGACGCTCAATCCCTTCTCGTAGTGGTCCTCGAGAACGCCGTACACGTACGGCGAGCCCGATCCGGTCGTCACATAGTCGTCCGGAATGGCTCCACCAACCATGTCCAGAGCATAGACATGGTTTCCTTCTCTGTCGATTCCTCCCAGTATCAGGCCCACCCAGTAGGGATAGAACCTGCTTCCCGCGAGGATGTTCGATGTGAGTGTTGCGGCCGACTTGACTGTCATGGATTGCCCGCGCTTGAGCTTGTAAAGCTCAACTTCGGCGGTTATGTATCGTGCAAGTGTCTGCGCGTCTCCCACAACGCCAGCGACCGTGAGTCCTAGGTTGTCATCGATCTTGAAAAGCTTCTGAGTTGTCTTGTGTGCAATCAGAGTGCCCATCGTGGCTCGCATCTCTGTCGCCATCACGACCCCTTCCTTGCAGACCAGGCCTATGGTCGTCGTCCCCTTCTTGACATCCTCAATGTTCGTCATTAATGAACACCGTCACTGAAAACTGATTAGCTAAAAGGCGTTTTCGAATAATCCTCATGCCAGTATATAATTGTTTGGCCCTATTGCCCGCGATGGCAGGGCCGAACGCACGTGTTGCGAAAGGACAAAGTTTATCACGACTGGCGGACAATATTGACCCGAGATGGGTAGCATATAAGTCCCTTCCATGCATGCACGCAACCTGAATAGGTGCCGTGCTCCGAAAGGAATTGGAGGAAGGGCCTTGCGCCAGGAATCAAATTGCCTGCCCATCTCACCCCTCAACGACAACATAAATAGTTTTACGTGGATTTACAGAGGCTATTGGTGAGACGATGAAGATTCTGGTGGTCGACGATTCTGAGGCCTTCCGCAAGGTGATGATCGAACTGCTCGTGCGCGTCGGTTTCCACGACATCACTGAGGCGAAGGACTACGACGAGGGAATGCAGGTTTTCAGGAAGGAGAAGCCCGACATATCGTTCGTGGACATGATCCTGCCCGGCAAGTCAGGCGTGGAGCTCACGAAGTCGATGCTCTCAGTGAACCATGCGACAAAGATCATTGCGATGAGCTCCATAATCAACAAGAAGATGATCCGAGAGGCGCTTGAGGCGGGGGCGAAGGACTTCCTCCTGAAGCCCACCAACGAAATCGCGCTCAACGCGGTATTGACAATGTGGAGTGATTAGATGGGATTGTTCTCCAGGAAGGCGAGAGCTCCCAAGGCTGACGGGGAGAAGGGCCTCGGCATCACTAGGAAATACAACATCGCTCCTGGACACTCGTACGTCATCGAGGAGTCCCCACCGGACATCAGCTTCGACGCATTCGTGAACATCGTGTCTACCGTCGACACTGGTGGCAAGAAATCTATCGGATTGGCCGTCAGCAGACAACACTCGGACCTGATAAGGCAGAAGTACGGGCTCGAGACAACCTCGATATACTGGCTCGCAACGCGGGCTGGCCAGGATGTCATCTCGCCGACCAACCTGGGCATACTGACCCACACGCTCGTGCAGTTCGTGGAGGACAATCCCGGCGGGATCATCCTTCTGGACGGTATCGAGTACCTCGTGTCGAACAACGACTTCAACAAAGTGCTCCGGACTATCGACCAGGTTAACGACCACATATCTCAGAGCCAGGCGATCATGATAATACCAGTGGACCCAAGAGCCTTCGACCAAAAAGAGCTAGCCCTCCTCGAGAGGAACATGGAGAAGATGGCCGCTTCCAGGCCGAAGAAATGATTCTGATGCGAATACTGGTCTAGCCAGCTATCAGCGCGGTTGCAACATACAGTAGCTCAGAAACTAGGACGCAAGACCCGAGAGATACGGCGAGGAGCGCTCTAGAATCTGTGCCTTCGATCCCCCATATGAAGTACTGAACGACAGCATTAGACTCCGCGAGGAATGCCCCTAGAACGAGGAAGAACATGCCGGGGCTCAGCGACCCAGGGCCGCTACCCGCAATCGCCCCCAGGGTCATGTACATCGCGAATGTGACTCCTAGGACCACTGGCGCCAACACGAAGCTCGTGATCTTCATCATCGCGATCGTGGGCTTGAGCCTGCTACGCAGGCTCCGCTCGGTCTCTCGCAGCTCCCGTATGTAAGTGGCCAGGTCCATCGCCAGTAGTCCCGCGGCGCGCTCGTCCTTCGAGGCGGCTTCCTTCACGACATTGAAGGCTTCGAGTGCTTGTGCGTCCGCCCCTCGATGAGCCTTCGCATTGCTTCTCGAGTCGGGTGTGTCATTAGCACTGCCCAGGAGGGTACACTCGATGTAGGACTTGAGCGCACCTTCCTGTTCCTTGCACGCTTCGCAGAGTGCCGACTCGAAGTTGACTCCTTCAACCATGCGTGCGCCGGTCCGGAAGAGCGCTTCCTCAGAAGCTTCTCGATCACCACGCGCTGAATTAGCCCCTCTCATTCCGAGGTACAGAAGCAAGCCCGAGATGGGGATAGTCGAGCTGATAAGGACTGCAGCAGCTTCGCGGATGCCCTCAAGCCAAAGGACAGCGATAGAGACAAGAATACCAGTGGTGCAGACAGGCGTGATGGCTAGCATCCATTTTGCCTTGGGCGCGTCAGCAGGCGGCGCGTTCCTCGATTCCAAGGGATGCCTCGTGATGGATGCCATCGCGACTAGCAGCCCGATGGCGGGAAACAACACGTTCATGATGAACACAACCTGCAGCAGGCCGATCGGACTGGAGCCAATGTTCGGCCCCAATGCGCCTGAAGAAGCCCCCCAGACATCCCACGATAGCATCGGGAGGAAGGAGCCTACCATCAGAGGCAACAGGATGGCGAGCCCAAACATCACCATGCTCGGGGTCGACAGGGACAGGGCGTATTCCTCGATCCTTCGCTTCACGCCAAGAACGGAGGCGTTGTTCGCCCTGTCGAGAGCTCTTCTCCGGCCGTCCTCTGTCGCCTCGCAGGAAGCAGTAATCAGCGCGTTCATGGCCGTCTTGAGCTCGCCGCAAGACCCAGACCAGCGTTCACCGAGATTCTGCAGGGCATCCTCGAAGCTCGCGAATCGCCCCATGATCACCCCCCAGGTACAGGTCTTGAGCTCTGCCGAGAAGCTATCCTTTCTACCATACGAGAAAGCAATGGCCCTGGACAGGGAAGCCTCTCTTCTGAGGCTCATGACCATCAGACTTATGGCGCCTGTGGAGTCCTTGACCACCTCGGATGCGAGTCTTCGGGAGAGCACCCTTGGGTAGCCTTTGATCAACTCGCCTATCAGCAACGGGATCAAGATTGTCATCAGGACTAGCAGTAGCGACTCCTCTAGGCCGACAACAAACACGCAAACAGCCGACGCGCTCACAAACACAATGCACACAAGGAAGGTGGCCATCCTAGAAGCGTTCAGGACGGTTTCTGAATCGGCCGGCAAGCCTGCAAGTTTGAGTGCGCTCGACAGCTCCGGGGCGTCCTTCGGGCTGTTCTTTGCCCCATGTGTCACTCGCAATCGCGCCCATGCGCGCGCTAGTGCATAGCATGTGCGCACGTACCTATGCGTCGCGCGCGCCCTATTGGATGGTTCCGTCATTGACCCACTCCTTCCAGGCGCTGAGGGCTTTCTCCGGTCCTTCGGGATCGAACAGCCCGTGCGTGAGGATCTCGTTGGATCTGACCCTGAACTCATCGCTCGTCAGGCGCGAATCTGAGCTCTCTGCCAGTACCTGGTCCGCATGGGATTTCGCCTTGACGATGGTCAGCAACTGTTCTGGCGAAGACCCCAGTGCTGCAGCGCATCCTCGGAGCGTCTTGCAGTTCTCAGAGAACTCGTTCGTAGGCATCGCGCAAGAGCACCCGCTCCGCGTCGTGAACAGTGGCACGAGCTCTACCGATTGTCCTAATGGCCTGACCTCGGCAACTTCGACTACCCGTCTCTCGAAGCGGGCGCCGTCGGGGGAGCGCATGAGGCCTATCACAACTATCAGGTCGGTTGACGAGAACGCCCGCTCTGAGACCCCCAGGTCCTCCACGGCTCTGTCGAGAACTCCTTCGGCGGAGTTGCCATGAATCGTCCCCAGAACGGAAGAGCCAGCGCTGCCCGCGCGCATGCTCTCGTACAACACCTTCGCCTCGGTCCCCCTCACCTCGCCGATCACGATGGCGCTTTCGCCCATTCGCAGGCTGACTCTGAGGGCGTCCTCCGCGGATGACTGTTCCTCGTGCTGTCCGTGGAACCTCAGAGTCTGGACATCGAACCCGAGAGACTGCATTCTCGATACTGGGATTTCGGGGGTGTCCTCGATGAGCAGGATTCTCTGCGAGAGTGGGAATTCGAGCATCATCGATCCGAGCAGCGTGGTCTTGCCCGCTCCCCTGCTGCCCGCGATCAGCACAGACCTTCGGCCGAGGACACAACACCACAAGAACCCTGCAAGAAGGGGCGAGAGGCAATCGTTCTTCACGAGCCCCGGGAGGGTCCACGCCTTGTTCGAATGCTTCCTGATGGCCAAGGAAATGCCTTTGTCGCTCAACGGAGGCCCCACGAGGGTGATCCTCGCCCTGAGGCGCCTGATGTCCGCCTCCAGCACAGGGTGCGCTTCCGAGAAGGGAAGACCGGTCTCCAACTTCACCCTAGAGACGAAGCCTTGCATATCCTTCCGGCCGATCAGCATGTTCGTCCGACACTTCTGTCGGACGCGCTTGTCAGTGTCCGATCGCAGCACGACTTGGACCGGCGTCTCATGAGACGGGGCGTCGATGTAGATGTCCTGGACCTTGTCGTCCTCGAGCAGTGTCTCGATCAGGCCGTAGCCAGCAGTGTACTTCGCGAGAATCTCTGCGAGGGCATCGGCCTTGCCTTCGAGTGCCGTCCCACCAATCCCCCCAGCTGGCGCTGTGTCGAGATAGGCGTAAAGATGATCCTTCGCCTTCGTCTTGATGAAAGATCTGAGTGTGGTGAGGTTGCCGAGCTCCAGCTCGGGAGGGGGATCGTCGACGATGCGCTCGATCGCGCGAGCGAGCGCCTGCATGTGTAGTGGATTCAATTGGTACTCTGGAGGGGAGATGGTGTAGAGGCTGAAGCTGCTCCCGGATGGGGACGACACGACCACTCCAACACCATCAACACTGTACTTGTCTACTACCTCGGTTCCGTTCTGGGTCTCCGTTCTAAGCCAAGATGATGCGAAGCATGGTTTGGTTTCGATACATGCACTTCCGGGCGTGGAAGATCCGTTGTGATGATCTAGTTTGAGCACGGGGAGCGACTCCGCCTTGCAAGGAGGAGCTGGGGAGAGGATTCGCGGTTTCGGGATTCTGGCCGCCAAGCATCTCACTCCGGGTATCACGCGCCGCTCTGTAGAATCTTTGAAACGCACGCGGGAGCCTTCTCGCATGCGTCTGCTGTAATCCCTTGTAGAATCAGGTCCGCCATAGCCGCACGACTAACTGGTGGGCTCATAGGCCTCTCCACGAGCCTCAGCCTCGCCTGCAGGAGCACTCGATGAGCACTGGCAGGGCATGTCCGACACCTTCTGTCCGACGGAGGATCCAATGCCGCGATCCCTCTTCGGAGAGAAGCCAGCTCGGAGGCCGCTAGCACTGCGGTCTTCACCGCATCCTCTCTGTACCTCTTGTCGATGTACCTCCTGAGAACTATCGAATCGGGTTGCGCTCCTGAGGCTAGGATGTTGAGGACTCCAGCGTAGCACCTCTGGTTACTGAGGTCGTGCGCTCCGGCGCAGGCGTTGCAGTCTATGCTCAGAACCAGATCGTCGTCTTCCAGGTACTCGTGTGAACAGCATGTCTCGGGGCTTGCAGAGGGGGCCATCCTCTTGGTCGGTCCTTGCTGGTGTCTCATGAATCGTCATCCCGCCCCAGTGCACTTGTATCATTCTCCTGGTCGTACGCTACATGTAGCAGTTGGCTAACTTCGAGTGCTGAAGCATGCAGGAACAATGCGTTCGAACGATTCAGGGGTTGCCGGTTTCTTCGAAGATCTGCCAGTCCTCGCGTTCGTTCTCTGCGGAGTCATGCTGCTGGTCTCTTCCGGCCTATGGACCACATCGCGACTAGCCTCCGAGAGGGAAGATGAACGGTTGCAGGAGTTGGCGGAACGCGCGGTTGAGAGAATTGTTCAGAAGATCGAATCACTTGCGCCCGGCTACGAAACGCCGATGCTGGAGTCGATCGACCAGTCAGATCTGTCTCATTTCGTTCGAGATCTGCTAGATTCGACACATTTCTCGGTTAACATCTCGTCTCCTGGCCGAACAGATGGATGGTGTGTGGGGTTCAATGATAATCATTCAGGGGAGGTCTCGAACACTGCGTTCGCATCCAGTCTACTCAACGCGCAGGACTTCACGGGGTTGGTTGTTGTCCTGGAGGTGAGGCTGATTGTCTGGAAGGATTGACAGAAAGGACCTCGGCCAGCTCGCCGTAATGGATGCTGTGGTGTTCTTCGCAGGGGCGATTCTTGTATCCTCGGTCTTACTCTCATACTCAGGGGAGCCAGCCACCACCCATCAGGAGAGCGCCGACTCGCTTGAAGTCGCTCATCTTCTCGACTCTGTCCTCTCCTCTTCAATCGGATCGAACCTGACGATCGTCTACGATCAGTCTATACAGGTGTCCAGGCAGGCGTTGGTGAGAGACTGCCTCGCTGTGGAGGGCGACTGCCTCTTCAGAGGCGGCGAAACAGACGGATTCGCTGACCTCAACACCATCGTATTGGAGATGCTGGATGCGTGCGCCCCGCCGTTCATGGAGCCACACCTTCTGTTCGTGTACAAGAGCTACTCAGAACCATTGCTCGCGCTTCCTCACCTGCCAGATCACGTAGACGAAAGGTTCGCCAGCCACGTAACGCTGACTCTGGAAGGAGGTTCGGAGATCTTGGTAGTCCTTGTATTATGTCCATCCGCGCCTTCTGAACTCGTTCAGGTCTGAGCTGGCTATCTTCACCTTCTTCCTGGCGTACCTCTCTCCTCTGAGGAGGTCGATATAGGATGTGATCATCATGATGACGAGAAAACCGACCGCGAGCCACACGTAGCTGCGATCTTCCTTCCACAAGTAGACAGCGACGAGCCCAGGGACGAAGACATAAAGGAAGTAGTTGACATATGTCAGCGCGCTGTTCGGGACCTTGATCACGGTCGCCGGACCGATGCAGGCCAAGCATCTGTCCCTTTGCTGGTACCAAGTTTTCGCCCTGACCTCTTTGCACTTCGGACAGTAGAGATACTTCACGGATGTTCCGAATGGCGGAGGCGTATATATCCCCATGCGAACGACCTGTGCAAAACAGATAACCATCAAGAGCAATTATGTGTCGTGAGCGCGCAGGACACTTCAGAATACACAGCCGAAGAGCTGGTCGTGCTGGCATCGATAAGAAAGAGCTCCGGGCGGACATGCAGAAGGTGCAAGTGGCATGTCGCCAAAGGTGGCCACAAGGGATGTTATCCTAACGGAAAGTATAGGAAGTGGCTCTCACAGATCGAGTTCGAATCCGGGTGCGACATATTTTCCCCGATATCCGAGAAAGATTAGTGCAGGGGCGCGGATTCGAACCGCGGAACCACTGCTGGACAAGGTCCTAAGCCTTGCGCCGTTGACCGGTCTTGGCTACCCCTGCGAGTGCTTGGCTGGCAGATATCTCATCATTATAATAAAGAATCGACATCGGGCACCGCTCGCCTCAATCCTTCTTGCAGAGCGTATGCCCGAGGAACTCGTCCATGATCCCCTTAGCCAGCTCGGCCTTCGCCGGGAACGCCCGGATCTTGACCCGCACCGAGATGACATCGTCTCCCGTTCCGAGTTTGATGATCCCTTTGAATGCGGACTGCTTGTCGACTTTGACGAAGAGGTTGCAGCCCTCGTCCACGCGGGCGTTCAGTGTCCCTCGGAGGGCCTCTATGTCCTCCTTGTCGAACCTCTCGAAGAACCTGATGATATCACCCTCCCTGTACACCGCTGCCTCCAGGATTTCAATGGAGTTCCCGTGGTGCCCCTCACCTTTGGTGACGCTGAAACCGCCCTCCCCCACTGCGTTGAGGACGGCCATCTTGACCTTGTCCAGTTCCTCCGTGGCGTGGCAGAAGGCTCTCGCGTGGAGGCTCGGGAATATTCTGTTCACGGGCTGTGAAATCTACGACCCGATATCTAATGGCATCCCAACGGGACAGGGAGCCACATTCTTCTTAGCTCATACTGGAGCGATGCTGGAGGCTAGTAGCAGAGTCAGTACTTAATACCGAACACTTCCTAAACCTCCAAGGTGCAACCTGTGATTGAGGTCAGGTTCCACGGAAGAGGTGGCCAGGGTGTGGTCGTCGCTTCTGAAGTCCTGGCGAAGGCTGCCTTCAAGATGGGGTTCGAGGTCTCCTCTTTTCCATTCTTCGGAGTCGAACGACGCGGCGCTCCGGTGACCGCATTCGCACGGTTCGACGAGCGTCCCATCAGGATCAAATCGAGCATCTACGAGCCGGACTATGTTGTCGTCCTGGACAACTCCCTCCTGCGGGGGGTCGATATCCTCGAAGGCCTGAAGCCGGGCGGAAAGGTGCTCATCAACTACCCTGCTGGTAAGAGACTGCCAGAGCTTCCTCAGAGATTCAAGTACTATCTCATCGATGCGACCTCCATCGCCGCGGCACACGGCATCGGTTCTCAGACGGCACCGATCGTCAATACGGCCATCATGGGGGGCTTCGCGAAGATGTGTGAGATGGTGGCGCTCGAGCCAATCCTGGAGAGCATACGTGAGGTCGCACCCGTTAAGGAAGAGGAGAATGTCGCGGCCGCCAAGGAAGCCTACGAGCGCACCATAGAGGCGACCCTATGACGAAGAGCTACGAGGAAATCCCCCTGACGCCGATCTCGGACACGCCCAGCACCATCAACCTGACGGGCTACTGGCGAGTCATGAGGCCGGTCGTCGACAAGTCGAAATGCAAGAAGTGCACGATCTGCTGGAAGTTCTGCCCGGACGCGGTGATCAAGCTGGTCGATGGCGAGCCCGTGATTGATTTGCAGTACTGCAAGGGCTGTGGCGTGTGCTCCTTCGAATGCCCCGCGAAATGCATCATCATGATGAAGGAGGGGGACCTGTGAGAGAGGTCATGACGGGCAACTATGCTTCCGCATACGGGGCCAAGCTGGCGAGGGCGGAGGTCATCGCCGCATATCCGATAACTCCTCAGACATCCATCGTGGAGAAGCTGGCGGACTTCGTTGCCACAGGCGAGCTCAAGGCGCAGTTCATACCAGTCGAGAGCGAGCACAGCGCCATGGCAGCGTGCATCGCGGCCCAGACTGCTGGCGCGAGGACGTACACTGCGACGAGCTCGCACGGGCTTGCGCTGATGCACGAGGTGCTGACCTGGGCCTCAGGAGCAAGGCTGCCGATCGTGATGACCAATGTGAGTCGGGCCATGGCCCCGCCATGGAGCGTTTGGGTGGACCACATGGACTCCATCGCGCAGAGGGATACTGGCTGGCTCCAGTTCTATTGCCAGAGCAACCAGGAGGTCCTCGACACGATAATCATGGCGTACAAGGTCTGCGAGAGCAGCGGGGTGATGCTGCCTGCCATGGTAGTCATGGATGCATTCATCTTGTCGCACACCTCGGAACCAGTGGACATTCCGGACCAGGCTCTCGTAGACTCATTCCTGCCGCCTTACTCGCCTGACCTGAAGATCGAGGTTGGGAAACCCATGGGCTTCGGGTCCCTTGTGAAGCCGGATCAGTACATGGAGTTCAGGTACAAGGCGATGCTAGGCATGAAGGCCTCCAGGGACAGGTTCCTGAGGGTAGAGCAGGAGTTCAAGAACATCTTCGGGAGGGAGCATGGAGGACTGCTGGAGCGCTACCAGTGCGATGATGCGGACGTGGTTCTTGTCGCTGCAGGGAGCGTAGCTGCGACCGCCAAGGATGTCGTGGACTCCATGCGCGCGAAAGGACACAGAGTAGGGCTCGCTAGAATCAGGTCATTCCGGCCATTCCCGCACGACGAGGTTAGGGCACTGGCTGGCAAAGTCGAAGGTATTGCGGTCCTGGACAGGAGCTACACTTTCGGCGCCGCAGGTGCAATGTTCACGGAGACCAAGGCCTCAGCGTATTCAGTCCAGAAGAGACCCGTCATGAAGAACTACATTGCTGGTCTAGGAGGAAGGGACATCACCCCGCGCATACTCGAGAAGATATTCGAGGACATCCAGGTGGTCTCGAAGAGAGGAGCCGAGGACGAGGTCGAATGGGTCGATGTAGCCGGGCTGCCGAGGAGGTGGCGGTGATGGGCAAGCCGACCATACCCGAGACGGAATTCACCTTCCCTGGAAGCACCGGCTGTCCTGGCTGTGGCGCTAACCTGGTCATGAGGTACCTACTGAAGGGCCTGGGCGAGAGGACCATACTATCCATCCCGGCATGCTGTTGGGCGGTCATGCCTGGCTACTGGCCAAGCACCTGCCTCAAGGTCCCCCTGCTATACACCGCGTTCGAGGCCACGGGCGCTGCGATGTCCGGCCTGAGGGCGGCTCTTGATGTCAAAGGCATCAAGGACGTCACCGTCGTCGGGTTCGCGGGTGACGGCGGCACCGTCGATATCGGCCTTCAAGCCATGTCCGGCGCCGCTGAGAGGCGAACGGACGGAATATACGTGATGTATGATAACGAGGCGTACATGAACACCGGGATTCAGAGGAGCGGTTCGACGCCCTGGGGCGCCTGGACCACGACGACGCCAGTAGGCTCCACGCACGGGTTCAAGCACGAGGCCAAGAAGGACATCATGGCGATCATGCAGGCTCACAGGATTCCATATGCCGCGACCGTGTCCGTGGCGCACCCTGAGGACTTCATCAAGAAGGTGGCCAAGGCGAAGGAGGTCAAAGGATTCAGATTCATACACGCCATGTCTCCCTGTCCCCCCGGCTGGCGGATGAACCCGATGCATGTTGTCGAGGTGGCCAGGCTGGCGGTCGACACGCACGCCTTCCCGCTGTACGAGATAGAGAGCGGCAAGGTGAGGATCACGCGGAAGGGTAAGGGCGCGCCGGTGTCCGAGTACCTGAGGTTCCAGGGACGGTTCTCGCATCTGACGGATGTGGAGATCGCCGCGATTCAGAAGGCAATCGACGAGAACTGGCAGATGCTGCTGGCGAAAGAGGCTTCTGGCACCTGACCTTATTCGACTGCCACGAGCTTCTTCCTTTTGTAGCCCGTCAGCACTTTCTTCCGACCCTTGAGGCTGTCGTCGAGAGCGCGGTCGCCCGTGTCGACTCTGAGCATCGGAGTGTCTCTGAGCTTGGTCGGCGTTGAGACTACTACGATGTTGCATGCACCCACCTTACGGATGACACGGGGCGAAATCTGTTGATTGCCTCTGCCGAGAATGAAACCCTGAGACCCAATCGGCGAGACCACGATCCTCGCATCGCCGCGCCGCTCAAGAAGCTCCAGAATGGTCTTCTCTGATGCGTCCTCCGCAAGCACCTTACCGTCAAGATACACGTCGACTCCCAAGAGAGTCTTGCGGAGTCCCAGGTGTCTCGCGATTGACTCGGTAGTGCTTCCGGGGCCCACGATGTACATGATACCTTGCTCGAAAGACTCCGCGACATACTGGCCCAGCTCCTCAGATTCATCTTCGACGGAACCGGAGTGATAGGTCATCTTGCTAGACTGCATGTACGTAGTGTTGTCTGGCACCCTTGCGTAGCCGAAGAGCTTCGCTCTGAGTACTCCTTCCCTGAAACTCTCCTCATCGACGTCCATGACCTCGGCTTGTCTCGTAGTGCCAGACTGCACAAAGGACTCGATTGATTCCGCCGCGGCTTCTGGCGTTAGCGCGAACACTGCGGAGTGCATCTTCACGCCACCAGGTATTCCGACCATTGGGATCGCACGATCAACGATCTCTAGGAGGTCTCTCGCGGTCCCGTCCCCTCCAGCGAAGAGTATCAGGTCCACTTTCTCAGCAAGGAATGCCTTGGCTGCATTGAGCGTGTCGACCCGTGATGAAGGGTCGCCAGGAACATGAACGACCCGCCCCTCGAATCCAGTCGACTGGAGCTCGGCCATTCCCATTTCGCCGCCACAGGTCACGAATTCCATCTCGAGCCCCCTGCTCTTGATTGTTCTGAGGGCAGCTTCTGCCCTGTAAGGAGACACCTTCTGAGCACTCCTGGCGACAGCCTCGCGCAGGATGTCCGCTCCGTCCGTTCCTTTGAGGCCGACCGCCCCTCCCATCCCGGCAATCGGATTGACGACGAAACCGACCTTCACACCACTCGAAACCAGTTGCGGCTAGAAACCATTTGCGATTGCGCTTGGCCAGGCAGATCGTCGATGAGAGAACATGGAAGAGGTTTTGCGTCGCACACGCGCGCGCATGTTGGAGGCCCATTCTGCGAGTGCCTGTGCGGTTCGCCTTGGGGTTGCTCATCCGAACATGCTTGGGCCGAAGTTGTCGAACATCGAGTCCATGTCAGCATGGATCAGGTGCTCTTCTTGTAAGTCGACAGGCGGTGTGGGGGCCGGTTCGTCCACCGAATCAGAGTACCCCATGATGTCCTGCACCATGTTCGTGACATACGAGCTCGTCTGAGCGCACACGGACTCCACGATGCGCAACACGCTTCTGTCTACTATCTTCAACGCTTCGCTCATAGGCATGTCAGCGGCCAGCTCGATGACCTTGTTGTTGTCGAGCACGACCGTGAAGTTCGCCAGTTCCTTCAGCCTGGCAACTCCATCAGCGGCGAGCTTCTTCCTCCGCTCGCCCTCGTGGTCGAAGGGCGTGATAGGCACTGCAAATGTGACTGCGTTGATCTCCCTAGATACGCTGGCGACGACAGGCGCAACGCCCGTGCCGGTTCCACCGCCCATGCCTGCGACGACGAACACGATGTCGTATCCCTTGAGCGCCTCGCGGATCACTTCCCTCGCCTTCTCGGCACAGTGTTCACCGATCTCGGGGAAGCCTCCCGCGTCTCGCCCGAAGGATACATCCTTCCCGATGAGCACTTTCTTGTGGGCATCGATGGCCCTCAGGTGCTCCTCGTCCGTGTTTATCGCCACGGTCTCCACTCTGTTCGATTTCCAGTAGATCCCATGCACGATGTTGGAACCAGCTCCTCCGCAGCCAACGACTGCTACGGATGGCTCTCCAAGGCTTGTGCCAATCGCGTTTATCAGTTCTTCCGTTCTGTTCCCTTCCGCCGTCATCCCTTCGGCCTCCATCACTCTCAGGCCGGTCGATGGCCGACTCTCCTGGGAGAGTCCCCACCGCCGGTCAGAGCGTCACAAAACGGTCCTTAGTCGTTGGGAACGATCTTGAAGCCACTCCGCTGTTGGTTGGCATCTTTCTTGAGTCCGTCCACGTGCTCCTCGTGTAGGAACTCGTGCCTCGCAGC
Source organism: Euryarchaeota archaeon RBG_19FT_COMBO_56_21 (assembly GCA_001800815.1). Lineage (GTDB taxonomy): Archaea > Thermoplasmatota > Thermoplasmata > UBA10834 > UBA10834 > COMBO-56-21. Next base: position 17,022 of record MGWC01000041.1, on the reverse strand, counting down.
GTCGGCGATAGCCTCGGATACAGAGCTATACACGCCCTCGGACACGAGCTGCTTGATCGTGTCGAGGACTAGCAGAGGCATCTGCACGAGGATATCGTTCGGCCTTCCCTTCGTTCCCTCCCCGGCGCCCGCGCGCATCTCGATGTATGCGCGCACGGCTGCGCGGGCTAGTTGCGACCTGTTGGAGAACTCGTTGCTATTCGAGATGAACTCGTCTATCAGTTTGAGGTCATCTGCGTCGAGGCGGATCGTTATCCGCTCGCTCTCCAACGGGTCAGACATATTGTGCATCCCATCCCGATTTGTTGACGCAAAAGGAACATATGTCAGTCGATGGTATATATAAATATGCAAAATGTCTCATTTCGTCTGAAAATGTCATACTCGCTCTACTGGCTATGTCCAATCGCCAGCCATAGAATGCGTTCCAGCGAGCAGGTTTCACACTCTTGGAGCAGGTTTCTTAGAGCCGCTCGTGTCACACGTTTCACTGGTCCGAAATCATGGCTACTAGATAGTCAACCGCCTCTGCGAAGCGCGCAACTATATCATCGTGTCTTGTCGCTGATTCTCGCCAATCCGAGTCGCATACATTTCAGTTCCTAGAGCCTTCATCCGAGAAACCTTTTATCTGCATCAGGTATTGTCTGCTCCGCTGGCCCAAGAGATGAATATTGATTTCACCGCCATCGAGGAGAAGTGGCGCAAAGCCTGGTACGACGCCAAGATCAACGAGTCGGTGCCGATCCAGGGCAAGAAGAAGTTCTTCATGATTTTCGCCTACCCCGGAGTGACGGGATATCTTCATGTCGGCCACATGAGAGGATACACCTTCTCGGACGCTGTCGTTCGCTACAAGATGATGACCGGTCACCAGGTGCTCTTCCCAGTTGGCACGCACGCGACAGGCAACGGAGCGATATCGTTCGCGAAGCGCGTTGAGCGGAGAGATGTCGCGACCATAGAGATGCTGAGGGCGAACGGCTGCGACGAAGAGACGATTGCCAAGCTCTCCGATCCAGCGGAGGTCGTTCGGTTCTTCAATCAGGTGTACATCAACGACTACTGGAAGCGGTTCGGCTTCTTGTCGGATTGGAGGCGCTTTACGTGCACCATCTACCCAGATTACTCGAAGTTCATCGAGTGGCAGATGAGGAAGCTGATGGTAGAGGGCCTCTTGATCCAGAGACCGTACTTCGCAGCCGCGTGCCTCGAGCACGGCCCCGTGGCTATCGACCCTTCCGAGACGGATATCTCCAAGGGTGGCAACGCCGAGGTTCTTGAGTACTTGCTTCTGAAGTTTGACTTCGAGGACGGCAGGAAGCTCGTTGCGGCGACCCTGAGGCCGGAGACGGTATTCGGCCTCACCAACTTCTGGCTGAACCCCGATGTCGAGTACGTCGATGTCAGGGTGGACGGCGAGATCTGGGTCGTTAGTCGTCCTGCTGCCGAGAAACTGAAGTTGCAGAAGGACAAGGTCGAGGTGATTGGCTCTGCGCATGGCGCGTCGTTGATGGCGAGGCGGTGCAAGGCCCCGTTCACGGGCAAGATGATACCGATATTCCCCTCGACGCTCTGCGACCCCAATGTCGGGTCGGGTCTGGTGATGAGCGTTCCGTCGGATGCTCCTGTCGACTGGATAGGCCTCGTCGAACTGAAGAAGGATAAGGCCGCCGGGGATAGATACGGCATAACCGACCAGATGATCGAGGATGCGCACCCAATACCGATCATCGACACCCCTGGATGGGGGCCGTTGCCTGCGGTCGAGATATCCGAGAGAATGGGGATAACTTCCCTCTCGGACCCGAAGCTCGATGACGCCACGAAGGAGGTCTACAAGACCGGTTTCCACACGGGTGTCATGAACAAGTCGTGCGGCGAGTACGCGGGACGCCCGGTCGAGCAGGCCAAGGAGGCTATGCGGGAGGAGATGCTTGCGTCGGGCCAAGCCGATGTATTCCACGACCTCTCCGAGGAGGTTCTATGCAGGTGCGGGGCGAAGGTCTTCATCAAGAAGATACCAGATCAGTGGTTCATCGACTATGCGAACCCGGCGCTCACAGAGAGGTCCAGGGAGCACGCCCTGACCATGAAGATCCTGCCGAGAGAGTACTACGACAACATCCAGAACGTGCTCGAATGGTATCGCGAGAGGGCCTGTGTCCGGTTGGGCAATTGGCTCGGAACGCGGTTCCCGTTCGATCAGAGATGGATCGTCGAGGCGATCGCGGACAGCACGCTCTATCCAGTATACTATGTAGTGTCAATGTATGCGAACACCGGGCAGATCAAGGCCGAGAAGATGGATGAGGAGTTCTTCGATTATGTCCTTCTCGGGAAGGGCGACGGGTCGTCCGTGGCGAAGAATACTGGGTTTTCGCGAGACGTCATCGAATCCATCCGGAAGGAGTTCGAGTACTGGTATCCGCTCGATATCAACCTGGGCGGAAAGGAACACATGACCGTCCACTTCCCTGTGTTCCTGATGAACCATGTGGCGGTGCTTAGACCGCAGCACTGGCCGAGGGGAATCTTGGTCAACTGGTACATCACCGCGACAGGCGGAAAGATCTCGAAGTCGAAGGGTGGCGCTCAGCCCATCCCGGATGCAGCTGAGAGGTTCGGCGTGGACGCCATGCGTCTGTTCTACGCGCACGTGGCCTCTTTGTACGTGGATGTTGCCTGGGAGGACGAGAAGGTCGAAGGCTACAGGGACAGGCTCGAGAAGCTCTGTGTGACCGTCGATGAGCTCAAATCCGTCACCACAACGGAAAGCTCTGAGGTGGACGCATGGCTCACCGCGAGATTGGAAAGCCGACTGTTCGGATTGCACAAGTACATGGAGGAATTCGATCTGAGGTCTTATGTGAACGATGTCTACTTCGAGACGCCTCAGGATCTCAGATGGTACGTTCGAAGGGGGGGCAAGAACAAGTCAGTGCTGATGGCCGCGCTGGAGAAATGGATACCGTTGATGGCTCCAGTAACCCCACATGTCGCCGAGGAGATGTGGGAGTCCATAGGGAAGAAACCGTTCGTCTCACAGATCCAGCTCGCTTCAGGTTCGCTCTCCGACAAAGTTGTCATGGAGGAAGCCAAAGAGCGCCTCGTGTCGAGGCTACTAGAGGATATCTCGGAGATCCTGAAGGTGACCAGGATCAAACCATCGAGAATAGTTGTGATGACCTCCCCGAGTTGGAAGTACGAGATGACTGCGGACGCCTTAGCTGCCACCAAGGGGAGGCCGGACATATCCGCCTTGATCAAGAAGGCAATGGTTTCTGCCAAGACTCCGCAGGAGAAGAAGGAGATACCAGCATACGCGAAGGACCTGGTTATGAACGTGACGAAGGCGTCTCCGGAGGACAGGAGAGGGTTGGCAGCGCCGATTGACGAGCTGGAGGTGCTGAAGAAGACGGTGCCCTTCCTCCAGAGCGAGTTCGGATGTGAGGTCCTGGTTTTCTCCGCGTCCGACCCCGGCAGAATCGACCCGAAGGGAAAGGCCGGGTTCGCGAGACCAGGAAGACCTGCAGTCTACCTTGAATAGAGTCGTTATCCTTTGACATATCCTCACAGAAAGGCATATACCAGCCAAGCAACTTCAGGGGGGATACCCTCGAGTGTCATGCATCATCCAAGCACATGGTGATCCCCGATGTATTCCCGCCTCGCGAACTTCATTGTCAAGCACTACAAGCTTGTCATAGCCGTGTGGATCGTGGTGCTGTTCTACACATTCCCTTTGGTTTTCAAGATCAATGATGTCGTAGTCTACAGTGAGACCGAAACGGGCCTAGAAGACCTGGAGGCAATGAAGGCGCAGGAGCTCATAAATGCGAACTTCGCAGGAGAGGTGGCCCCAAGCACAATAATGGTCGTCATCAAGAGCGACCACTCAAACATACTCGGGACTCCTGTCAGGGATTTCACGTTGAGCATGTCGAATGCCATCTCGAACGATGGGGGTATGCGTGGAGTTCAGAGCGTCGATTACATGTGGGGCAGTATATCACAGTACTATACTCAGGTCGCATATCAGACGGGCCCCGCGTTGTTCTCGCTCTATGCCCAGGCCAATCAATCAGCAGCTCTGCTGTACCAGACTCCGACTTCAATTGCGTACGCCCACTGGGGTTACATATACGCGACAGGGGGCATGATGAGCGATGATGATATCCGCCTCGCGGTCCTTTCGGAGATAGAAAACGCCACGATCGCGTCTGGGGCGGATGCGTCCACTGTCTATCTGACCATGGGCTACTCTAACGCTTTCTACGATCTCTGGCTCCCCTCCAAACCATACGCTGCCAACCTCTCCGAGCTCCAGCCAATCATAGACGCTTCGGCGCTGTCGTACTTCGGCCCCATGGGAGAGACGGGCGGGTTCTTCATCGCACTCAACCAAGGCCTCGGCCTCGATGCTTACAATGGCGCGTTCTCTCAAGTTGATGGCAAATGGTACAACGACAATGTGACATCGTTCGCCATCGGAAACGTTGCGCTCCAAGGCGGTCTCGATGCGGGCTTCCTAGGCTACGTTTGGCAGCTGGGACCGACACCGAGCATGGTAGACACTGCTTCTCTGGCCAACCGGATCGTGTTCGACCCTTCGACAACATTTGACGAACTACCAGGAGTTCCGAGCTTTTTGGTGGAGCCGTTTGTGAACGCTAACCCGGAGTCAGGCCCCCCAAGCAACACTATGCTGATGGTCATCTCTTTGTCTGTCAACGGTTCGTCCCCCGAGGCCGAGGGCGATGTGCGCGTCCTGAGAGCCCTTGTCTCACAGAGGCTGGGGCTACTGCTTGACCCTGACTTTGGCGATACGGCCGAGGTCTATGTGTCCGGAGACCCGGCACTGAACGTCGATATAATGGACGCCGTGGAGGAGGACATGAGCATGATCGAGCCCGTCACCATCATCCTCGTGGTCGTCCTCGTCGGGATGTACTTCAGGTCGGCGGTATCTCCATGGGTCCCGCTGATGACCGTGGGCATGGCATACCTACTGAGCACTGCATTCATCTATCTGCTCGGAAGCCAAATCATGAGCATTCATTACAGCGTCCTGACCATCGTCCTGACAGTCATGATGGGCGCCGGGACCGACTACTGCATATTCATCATGTCAAGGTACCGCGAGGAGCGCGTCGCTGGCCGGCCGAAGGAGGAGGCCATGAGGACCAGCCTGATATGGGCGGGCGAGAGCATCACGACGAGTGGCGCCACAGTGATGATCGGTTTCGGCGCGCTGATGATCGGGAGCTACACTCTCGTTCAGTCGATGGGCATGGCGCTTGTGGTCGCGGTCGGGATGGCGCTGCTTTTCGCGTTGACGATGCTTCCGTCTCTCCTGATGCTCATAGGAGACAGGGTGTTCTGGCCGAACACGATGGAGCAGGCAGTTGCCAGCTTCAAGAAAAAGGAGGCTGCTGGAGGTGGCTATTTCAGGAAGAGCGCGAGGTTTGCACTCAGCAAGCGGAGGGCCATTGTCCTTGCGGCTCTTCTGATATCTGTTCCGGCTGTCTATATGTTCTTGTCAGTCGAATCGAGCTACGATTTCGTCGCCGGGCTACCCGCCGCCGAGAGCAAGAAAGGCATCGATGCCCTGGGCGCTGGCTTTGGCTCGGGCAAGATACTGCCCACCTACATCCTCATTCAATACCCGGATGAGGTCGTTGTGAACGGTTCACTAACGTCTGAGGCTGCGGTTGAGCTGGAAACGTACTGCCAGCAGATCGACGCCATCGACAATGTCAGGAGCGTGTCCGGTCCCACGAGGCCATTCGGAACGCCCGTCAACGATTCCTATGTTGCGAACCTGACCCAGGAGGAGCAGGCTACATACCAGATGGCGATAGGGAGTACTTTGGGTAGCAACAACAGGACCATCATGTTGACTCTGGTCTTTCAGGACCAGCCGTTCACGACCTACTCCATCGATACGATCGACCACATTAGAGAGGCCAACGGGAACAACGGCATCTTCCCGACCGGCACCGACGTGCTGGTAGGTGGCTCGACCGCTGGCATGGCCGATGTGTCGAGGACAGTCGCAGGCGACTTCTTCACTATGAGAATCGTTGTAATCATTGGCATCTTCCTCGTGCTCATGTTCGTGCTTGGCTCGTTGTTGATACCTGTCAGGTTGGTCATGACGGTCCTGATGAACGTGATCTGGACCATTGCGATGACCATGATAATCTTCCAATACATCGACGGAGTGCCAGTCCTGTGGATGATACCGCTTATACTGTTCGTCGTTGCCATGGGCCTCGGCATGGACTACGATATCTTCCTGACGACGAGGATCAGGGAAGAGGTTACCAAGGGCAAGACGGACGAACAGGCGATAATGACGGCTGTTGAGAGAACTGGCGGGATCATCACCGCGTGCGGTCTCGTCATGGCTGGAGCGTTCGGGTCCATGATGCTCTCAAGCACCGCGTTGCTCCGCGAGTTCGGGTTCGCGCTGTCGTTCTCCATACTGCTGGATGCCATGATCATTAGGATATACCTGGTCCCAGCCATCATGCTCATGCTCCAGAAGTGGAACTGGTACGCTCCGGGAAGGCTACAACGTGTCAGGCGCGGAGAAAAGGCTCGAAAGCATTAAGACTCGGCTGTTCTGATATCATCGTCTGGTATCATGAGGACAATCTCAGCTCTTTTTTCCGCGATTCTGTCTGTAACGCTGCTGCTCATCGCAAGTGCTCCCGCCAGCTCCCAAGGACTCGGGAACGAGATGACGATAGAGGGCAGGATACTCATCTCGGGGATCACCTCTCTTGACGGCTCCGCCACGGTGAAGGTCACTTACTCGGGCGACACGGCCATGTATGTCCGTGAGGCGGCATTCTCCGCGTTCGACGAGAGTGGCGACCAGTGGATGAAAGTCGAGGAGGTCAGACGGCTCCTGGATGCAGTGTCCGACCAGATGGTTGGCAAGATCGTCTGGGGGTTCAGCATCGACTCGACCACCAACTTCTCTGAGAAGTCGGATGCGTTCATCATTGACCATACCTCAGGTCTCGTCGATTCGGAATGGCGGTCAACGAACCCGATCTCATTTACACTATCCTTTGACGGCTCGGGATCCATAACGAACAGAGAGATCGAGGCTGGAGAGGGGCTGTATGAAGCGCTGAGCCTTGCCGTGGCGTCCGCCATAGGATACAGGCACGACGGCTGGTGTGTTGTCGATCTCAGGGTCTCGACATTCGTCGTAGGCAGCTTCTCGAGTCCTAATCTCTCAGGGGGCGAAATGAGCGCTGTCAGGACGCCCATGGGAGACATCTTGTGGTATTCGTTCAGCGGGGATGCCAACGCCTTGACGCCTATACCTGACAAGGTCACCTACAGAAGTTTCTCGATCATGGACAACCAGCAGATCGCCTTCATTGCCCTGATGATTTGCCTGCTCCTTATGCTCAGGACCCCGAGCAAGGATTTCGATAAGTTCGAGAAACTCCACCCGAAGAAGTTCAGGAAATACGCGAAGCCTCTGATCGTGGTTTGGGTATCGGCAATCGCACTCGCGGCCATGAGCGTGGTGCTCTACCTTCTGCCATTCCTGTTCGCCTTCTCATCGCCCAACGCCTACATCCTTGCAGGCTACCTGTACCTTGTGCTGCCCCTTGCAGTCGTAGCGGAGCACTTCTTCTCCAAGTTCATGTACGGCAGGGCTGCGCTGAACATCCCCGACGAATCCAGCATTGAGGTGAAGCAGGCGATGCTCGAGCCTGAGGCCAAGGAGGGCGAGTGGCTCTGCAAGTCATGTTACATGCCTATCGAGGAGACACTCGACATATTCCAGTGCAGCTGTGGCGCGACGATGCATGTGAAGTGCGCCGAGAGGGCGCAGATGTGCCCGCAATGCAACGCGGTCCTATTCCCCCAGCTCACGCGCTCCATCGAATGCAGGGCGTGCGGCGAGACGTTCCTCTACTCGGGCACAGAGGAAGGTTACAGCATCCAGTGCACCAAGTGCGGGGCGTTCCAGGAACAAGTCGCTCCGGGCAGGAACTACCTGATCGTAGACCAGGACCCGCACAACGCATTCACGATGATCAGGGCCTTAGGCAAGACAGACAGGCAGGCGCTGTGCCTCACGACGCAATTCCCTGGAAAGGTACGATCTGACTATGACATGGATTCAGTTGAGATCAAGTGGTTCTCCGACTCGACGACCGACATCGACAACGTGAACCCGAAGGACCTCGACGGCGACCCGATGGAAATCGTATCCACGTTCCTCATGACCACCAAGGGCGCGGGGGTCATGCTAGAGGGTGTGGACACGCTCATCGAACTGAACGGTTTCGAGAAGGTCTTGAACTTCATCAAGAAGATCAACGACCTGGCCTCGACGCACGGTTCCACCATCATACTGGCATTGGACAAGAAGAAGGTCACAGAATCGCAGTTCAAGGCGATCACCGAGCAGTTCGACGAGACCCACGACTTCCAGTAGGTCGTTTCCCGGTCCACCGTCGGTAGAGGCTATTGTTGATTCCCAGCTCGTCCAGCACGCGCCCCACAACGAAGTCGATCATCTCGTCGACGCTCTTAGGGTTGGGATAGAAGGCCGGGCTGGCAGGAAGGATGGTCGCACCTGCTGCTGCTAGCCTCTCCATGTTCTGCAAGTGGATGTAAGAGAGAGGCGTCTCCCTGATGACCAGCACCAGTCTCCTTCGTTCCTTCAGAGCGACCGAAGCAATCCGGGTCATCAGGTTGTCAGCGATGCCGCATGCGATCTTGGACATCGTGGATGTGCTGCAGGGAGCGATCACCATCGAATCGAACCTGACCGATCCAGACGAGAGCGGGGAGAACATGTCACCGTTGTCGTAATGTGCGTCAGCAAGAGCTTCTATGTCTGTTCTTGTCATCTCGAGCTCGACGCTGGCGATCTTCTCGGCATCTGCGGAGAGTATGACGGTTCGCTTAGGAGGCAGGTTCTGGAGAAGGCGCACACCATAGATTATGCCCGAGGCGCCCGAGATGCCCACGACAGTGTTCATCACTGCGACAAGGCGCTGTCCTGTCAAAACCCTTTGCCTTTTCGAGGTTGTCCAGAGGCGAAGAATACGACATGCTGGCGCGCAGTCTGGCACATCACTTAACCAGGAAGCATTTAAATATGAGCACCAACTTATCCGCGCTTTGCCACCCTCTGGTGGCACTATTCCAGCATATGGGACGGTTTCATTTCGTCGAGGAATACAGATGGCTACAGCGTTTGACGTGCCCGCAGACAAGCTCATACCGAAGATAGCGGCAGAGCTGAAGAACATCGAAACGATTAAGGCACCCGATTGGGCGCCGTACGTGAAGACCGGCAGGCACAGGGAAAAGAGCCCCGTCAACAGCGATTGGTGGCATGTCAGGATGGCCGCTGTACTCAGGAAGATCTATGTCGATGGTCCCATCGGGACCACCAGGCTCGCCGCGAAGTTCGGGGGTAAGGCTGACCGCGGTTCGAAGCCGAACAGGGCTGTGCGCGGCTCACGGTCGATTTCGAGGGTCACTGTCCAGCAGCTGGAGAAGAGCCAGCTGGTCCAGAAACAGAAAGATGGCGGCAGGGTAGTCACGCCGAAGGCGAGGAAGATGATAGACAGTCTGTCCACGCAGATACTGAAGGACATGGCGGCGCAGAACCCGGAGCTGACCAAGTACGTCTGAGTGAACGGAAATGCCAGATGAGGATGAGCTCGAGGTTCTCAGACAGAGGAAGCTGCAGGAGCTTCAGTTGCAGGCGCAACAGGAGGCTGTGGCCCGGGAGCAGGCTAAGCAGGTAGACGCCCAGAAGCAGATGGTCATGCGTCAGCTGCTCACGCCCGAGGCCAGAGAACGGCTCGCGAACCTTCGTATGACACGCCCAGATGTCGTCGAGAGCGTCGAGAACCAGCTGATCATGCTGGTCCAGTCGGGCAGGATAACACAGCAGATAGACGATTACACGCTCAGGCAGATCCTGCGTAAGGTGATGCCGCAGAAGCGCGAGATCAAGATCGAGAGGAGATGACCGGATGGCCACGCATAAACCGCACGCTAGGAAGCTCAGGCTCATGGCGAGGACGAAGAGCAACAGGCGCGTTCCCGCGTGGGTCATGATCAGGACGAACAGGAACTTCCTAAGGCACCCGAAGAGAAGGAACTGGAGAAGGACGAAGCTGAAGGTGTGAGGTCATACTATGGTCGAAGAGCTAGAGAGAGTTTTCACAATCCCGCTGAAGATCACCAAAAGGGTCCCCAAGACAAAGAGAGCCCCTCGGGCGATCAAGGAGATCAAAGCGTTCGTCCGGAAGCATATGGGTCAGAAGGGCAGGAGCGCAGAAGAGGAGGAGCAGAAGGATGTCTGGGTCGACTACCGACTCAATGAACTCCTCTGGTCTAGGGGCATAGAGAACCCTCCGAGCAAGGTCAGGGTAAAGGCCATCAGATTCGAGGACGGCCTCATAGAAGTCTCGCTGCCCGAGGAATGATTCTACCGGGGTACTGGGTGGATGCTCCGACTTGGCGATATCACCGGCAACCCATATGTGGGGGTATACTGCGTCGCGAGCGAGCAACTCGCAATCGTGACCGAGGCTGCTGAACCGAAGATTGCCAAGGAGATTGCAAGGACACTCGATGTGCAAGTCATCGCCACGAACATCGCAGGGGGGACTATCGTAGGTTCACTGGTCGCGATGAATTCGAATGGTGCTATTGTGACCAACTTCGTCGAGAAGCGCGAGCTGGTCAAGCTGCCGAGGATCCTGCGCGTCGGTAAGATGGAGGAGAAGGTCAATGCTGCGGGGAACAACATCCTCGTAAACGACAAAGCGGCCCTAGTGCACCCTGGAGCGTCGAGCCACACACTCAAGCTGATTGAGGACGTACTCGGCGTCGAAGCGCGTCGAGGCAGCGTCGCTGGCATCGATACCGTCGGCTCGGCTTGCATTGCGACAACGAAGGGGATTGTCTGCCATCCGCTCACATCTAAGGATGAGCTGAAGGAGCTATCCGAATTCTTCAAGGTGCCTGCCGCAATAGCCACATTGAACTACGGCACACCGTACCTTGGAGCGTGTGCAGTGGCGAACAGCAAGGGCGCGTTCATAGGGTCCCGGTCCACGCCGATCGAATTGGGAAGACTTGAAGACGGGCTTGGACTCTACTGATGGGCTCATGCGGAGAATACCCAGATTTCGGTACCTGACTGCGGGAGTTCATCAGGCGCGAAGTCGACCTCGTTCCCGACCTTGATGACATTGGCTTGGTCGAAGCGTTTTAGGAAATTCTGAACCGGCTGAAGCGCTAGCCCAAGTCCAGGGACTCTGTAGTGCATCGGTATTGCCACCTTGGGTCTGACGATGTTGACGATTTCCTTGGCTACTTCCGGGCCGATCGTGAAAGTGTCTCCCACGGGAATGAACAGGAAGTCGATCGGAGCTATCTTGTCAACGGATTCCTCATCCAACTTGTGACCCAAGTCCCCAAGATGGCAGAACTTGATTCCATCGAGCTCGAATTTGAAGAGAGTCATCTTGCCCCTCTTCGCACCCCCGTCGGTGTCGTGGGCCGCCTCGATGCCCTCTATCCTTACACCCCGCTCGACCGTCATGACGGATTTCGAAACGACAGTGGAGTCAGGTCCCTGCACGATCCTGGCACAATTGTGGTCGAAGTGATCATGCGATATCAGGACGACATCCGCCTTGACCTTGGGCGGTGGAATGCCTAAAGATTTCCCGTCATGTGGGTCCGTGACGACTCTCACGCTTCCATCGATTTCGAAACAGGAGTGGCCGTGCCATCTTATGCGCAATCTATCTAGCCCCGTGGGAAGGAAAGTAATCCATGAGTGCATACTTAATTCAAACGGTCAATGCAGACGCGTCCCAGCTATTCTGACAGCAGCGAGATCAGGCCTGTTTGACCTTTCTGACGACCCTCGTCTTCCTTGTCTTCGGTGCCTGGGCCCTCGATTCGTCTGAAACCATCGCAGGCCCCGCTAGGGCTGGCGCCGCTGGCCTCGCAGGGGCGGGAGCAGGCTTCAGCGGCTCCACTACAGCTGGCGCAGGGGCACGACCAGTCGTACGCACGACCGGCTTCGGTTCTTCTATCGTGTCGACCGGCTTGACGACCATGACACCCGATGCCTTCGTCTCCCTTATGGCAGGTCCAGTGCTGGCTGGAACCTTCATCTGAGGCTTCGGGGCGGGGGGAGCTGGGAATTTCGCAATTGGCTTGGGCGGGCTCACGACACCTGACTCTCCGGTCTTCTGGAAGAATGGCGATCTCAGGGTCGACTCGATCCTGTTCTCAACCGACCCGGGTTCGAACTTCTGCTTTTCCAGCAGAAGGTCCCGTTCGAGCTTCTCAATTTGGAGGATCCACTCGTCTTCCTCGTCGAAATCCCATCCGCAGAACTCGCACATCTTCATGTCGAGTGCCACTCCAAGACCACAGCTCGGGCACTCCTTCTTGATTTCTGTCTCGTCGGCCTTCTTGGCCATCTAGAGATGATTCTCAGGTCATTATATAAGGCTTGTTAAATCGGGATAAGCGACCAGTCAGTCGACAACAAGCGAATCTAAAATACACATGAACGCACATACTCTCGACGCAACATGAAAACCCTCGTTTTGTGCGTTGACCGGGACGACGACCTCGGCACAAAGGCAGCCATAAACGGTCCAGTCATCGGGCGGGAGGAGAACCTCAAGGCGATGCTGGCGCTCGGACTTGCGGACCCAGAGGAGGTGGACACCAACACGATCCTCGCTGGGCTGCAGCTGTACGACGATCTCGTGAAGAGAGGAATGGACGCCGAATTGGCGACGATCTCGGGGGACTCGCATGTCGGGTTCCAGTCGGACCTCATACTCGCCAACCAGCTCGAGAATGTCCTCGAAGTGGTGAAACCGGACCGTGCGATCCTGGTCAGCGACGGAGCCGAAGATGAGTCGATCTATCCCGTCATCTCATCTCGAGTCAAGATCGACTCGGTCAAAAGAGTCTACGTCAAGCAGAGCCGGAGCATCGAGGGCACGTACTACATGATAGTGAAGACCCTCCAGGACGAGAAGATGAGGAGGAAGTGGATAGTTCCCCTTTCTCTCATCCTGATAATCCTAGGGGCGCTGTCTCTCTATACCAAGATGGTGGCGTTCGCTGAGACCAACTACGAGGAGATCACGCTGATCTCAGAGATGGCTCCGGGAGTCATCGGAGTGGTTCTGGGGATATATCTCGTCGGCTGGGCCTATAGATGGGCCGCGTGGATGGGGGAGCGCGCGAACAACACCAAGCGGGCCATACGCCAGGGGAGCCTCGTCATACCTTTCGCCATCGTATCATTCGTCCTCATGGTAGTCGGAGTGCTGATAGGATACGATATGGCAATGGCGTATAGGGAGAAGCTCTTCCCGGACGAGAGGAGCATGGCCATCTCGATCCTGCAGTTTGTTTCGGGCGCGGTGTGGTTCGTCGTGTTCGGGGTATTCGCATACGAGACGGGCAAGTCAGTCACCACCTTCCTCCAGACGGGCAAGGTGAGGTGGTCGTTCATCGTGATGATGATTTCTGTCCTGGCCACGGGTTTCATCATCATGGGAGCAGTCGACGCGATGTCGTTCTTCGTCTCGTACGGGGACATTGATCTCAAGGTGATCATAGGCGAGATGATCACGGGGATACTTATCGCGGTGTTCAGCTCGGTTCTAAACGCATCCCTGAGGAAGGAGGCGGCACAGGCGACACCTGCCCAGGGGGCATGACATTTTGAAGCCCGACACCTGGATGCCCTTGTACGACAAGATATGTTCCGAGTTCGGGTTCAGCAAACAGGCAGACCTGGAAAGCGCGAGACTGCTTGTGTCTATCATCGGCGACAATGGGAAGGACAGCCTGGAAGCATTGAAGCGCGGCTTTCCGAAACGAGTTCTCTTGTGCGGCGGGAGCGAGAATCTCGCTGACGAGCTTTCGTCCATCGTCTACGAAGGGACCGTCGTCGCCGCGGACGGCGCGACCACGACGCTGATCGAATCGGGGTTCAAAGTGGACATTATCGTAACGGATCTTGACGGCATCGTTGAAGACCAGATTGATCAGAGCGCGAAAGGCGCAGCGGTGTTCCTTCACGCCCACGGCGATAACCAGCCCGCGATTCGACGGCACGCAACAAAGTTCGCGGGGCCGCTTGTTGGCACATGCCAGTGCACTCCACCGCCTCAGCTCTTCAACTTCGGCGGGTTCACCGACGGAGACAGGGCCGCGTGCGTATGCGCCGAGCTGGGCACTTCCGAGATACTTCTTGCGGGATTCGATTTTGACAATCCCTCCGAGAAGTCGGGCAAGGATGTTGAGATCAAGCGCAAGAAACTCGCATGGGCAAGCCGGTTACTGGATATGCTAAGACAGCAGGGAGTAAGGATCGTCCCAGCCTCCGAGTTGCATAAGTGAATGGCACACTTCGAGTTCGACATGTATATAGCTCTGGATAGAGTTCTCGTGCCGGGATTGGGATGACTGTTGTCACGATGCAACAGGTTGAACGCGCTCTGAAGAAAACGGTCGGGAGGAAGGGCATGTCCGACCAGGAGCTCAAGAACTTGGCAGAGTACCTCATGAGCTTCTTCGGCTACGCGGACGAGGTCATCGACAACAGGCTGACATCCGAAGACCGCGATGTTTTCTACATGCTAGAGGAGGAAGGCCTCCTCACGACGACGCAGGAGGAGGTACTCCTCAAGAAGGGCAAGCTCTGGCGAATCCATTACTGGATTCTGAAGAAGGACCAGATCATCAGGCTTGCGAGTATGGACGAGGCGGGCGAGGTTGTCCATGACGAGGCGGCAGAGGTGTACGACCAGATCTCGGACGAGGAGTGGGCCCGCCACCGCGGAACCCCGGGTGGCGATTCTGGCAAGCAACCCGGACGAGATGAAACGCATTAATAGCCGAAGCTGTATGAGCTGGACACAGGTCGCCAGATGAACGGTTATCTGATAGCGCTGATAGTCTTCCTCGCATGGGTTGGCATTGTATTCATTCTGAATCGTGTCAAGTGGTTCGAGAAGCACAGCATGAGTCTTCAGGGCCCCATCATCATGTGGAAGACAAGGCGGGGCAGGGACCTCATTGAGCGGCTCGCCTCGAAGAAGCGTCTCTGGGATTTCTACGGAAAGGTATCGCTGTGGATATGCGCAATTTCGATGGCAATCATCATGACGCTCTTACTCTGGGAGGCCACAATAGTCACACAGGTGGATCGGGCGCCATCCCCTGAATTGATACTCGGCATCCCTGGAATCAACCCAGTCATACCGGTTGGATACGGAATACTCGGCCTGTTGATCGCAATCGTCGTTCACGAGTTCGCTCACGGAATACTGACACGTATTGGCGGCATCAAGGTGCAGTCGCTTGGATTGGTATTCCTTGTCTTCCCCATCGGTGCGTTCGTCGAGCCTGATGAGGAAGAGATGAAGAAGACCACCCGGAGCAAAAGGTCCAAGGTGTTTGCTGCTGGTCCGGCGAGCAATATCGTCATCGCCATGATCGTTCTGAGCCTCTTTTCTGGGGTCATGATGTCCTCCCTGGAGCCTGGTGCAGTGGGAGCCTTGGCGCGCGGGGTTGTTGAAGGTTCGCCTGCACAGATGGCCGGGATAGTGCCGAGCAGTGTAATTCTCGCAGTCAGCCACGAGACCGTGCGTTCGGCTGAGGACTTGACTTCTCATGTGTCGAACGAACCTGGATCGACCATCGACATCGATTATGCCTTCGAGGGAGAGAACAAAATCGCGGTAGTAGTCGATGGGATCGTTGTCTCTTTTGTTGCGGAAAATTACGCAGCCCACGAAGCCGGGGTTAGGGCGGGGATGGTTCTGGTGGCTCTGAACGGTACTGAGCTCGCCAACGTCGGCATGATCTCTGAGGTCATGTCTGAGTGCCGTGCTGGCCAGACTGTTCCCGTGGTAGTCATGAGCTACTACAGCAACGTCAGCAGGTTCGCAGTCAACTACTCGATTACTGACATAACTCTCTCGGACAAATGGGAGTACTACGAGGAATTCACCCCTTCCAAGAACGATGACAGCTACCGCGGGAAGCCCTTCCTGGGAGGGGGGTTCCTGTATCTCGGAATCGATGCAGTCGACTCTAGCTACTACTCGGACATACTGGCGAACCCGTTCGAAGGGGACAGGAACTTGGATGATTTCTCGAGGTCATGGTTGAGGCTGATCGCGTTGCCTTTCCTGGACCTCGCACCCTTGCGCTCTCCCGTCACTGACCTATACGTGCCCTCGGGCTACCTCGAATGGATGCCTGAGAGTGTATTCTGGTTGCTGGCGAACTCCCTTTACTGGATATTCTGGCTGAACCTGATGGTCGGCCTCACGAACGTCCTTCCGGCAGTCCCGCTGGATGGGGGGTACATATTCAGGGATGGGATCAGCTATCTCCTGGACAAGACAGGGAGGAAGTACACGAGCGAGCAGAAAGACCGGATAACCGGTTCCGTGTCGATCTCCCTCGCGCTCATGGTGCTCTTCCTCATAGTCTGGCAGCTCGTGGGACCCGCGTTCTAGTGCCCGAAAGTGTTTAATTATCCGAATTGTTACCAATTCGGATACAATGTTCTCTCCACAGAAGGACATGAAGGAACTGGTGCTCGAGATTCTGAAGAAGGATCAGATGTCCATCAGCGGAGTCTGTCGAGAGCTGGCGGCGAGAGGGGTGAAGCTACATAGGCTCGAGCTGACGGGCTACCTGAAAGCGCTGGCGGACATGCAGGTGCTGAAGGAGAAAGACATCAAACCATCAAAGGTGTTCTCCGCGTCCGCCACGAGGGAGAAGACCCTGTACGAGCTCGTCGGAGAGATCTCCTCGGCGATGGGCAAGAATCCGGACGAGAGGGCGACGCTTTCCGCGTACTCGCTCCAGCGGCTGTTCAAGAGAGCGATCTTCGATATGGAGGTCGCGAGATGCGGAGTCGACGGGAGCGTCGAGGGACGCAAGGCCACT